>JAJRSO010000036.1 GCA_024278755.1 Calditrichota bacterium
CGGTTAACCGGTAGCTCTGCGTATCCGCGGCGTTAAACTGGTCTTTTACTTCTACCGAAACATCGTGCGTTCCCACGTCGCTGTTGCCCGGCGTGCCGCTGATTAGTCCGCCGGCATTGACGCTTAAAAAGGCCGGAGCCGTTAGCAGCGAATAACTCAGTACCGCATCTTCGTCCACATCCGTTGCAACCACCTGGTACTGATATAAAATATCCTGCGTGGCATTCACTACCGGTTCGGAGGTTATCAGCGGCGCGTCATTGACTGAATGTACCGTAAACACTGCCGCGTTGCTGTCCGCCAGCCCGCCCGGGTCTGTAGCTTTAAAAATAATCGTCTCCTGCCCGTTCCAATTGGTATCCGGGATGGCTATGGTGGCGATGCGGTTCGCGTCAATACTGACCGTTAAATCCTGATTGCCCGACGTTTGCCAGCTCATTTCCGAATCGGCGTTGTCCGAATCGGATACGTAATCGTCTAAACGGATGGTGGAAAAGGTCTGCCCTTCGTCTATTGTTTGATCCGGGATATCTGTTACAACGGGCGGATCATTAACGGCTGTTACGGTAAAAAGCACCGTATCCGAATCGGTATATCCGCCGGGATCCATAGCGGTAAATGTAATCAGTTCACTGCCGTTCCAGTTTTCATTTGGAATAGTAATTGTTGCCTGGCGGCTGGCATTAATGGAAATCGTTAAATCCAGATTACCGCTATACGTCCAGGATAACGAATCATCCGGATGATCGGCATCCGACACATAATCATCCAGATTAATCACTGAGAAACTACCGCCTTCCGGAACCGTTTGTGCCGGAATGTCGTCCACTACCGGCGCCGCGTCCGGTACCATATACATTACATCCAGACTCCAGCTATTAATGGAACCGTCATTGGAACCGGTATAATCGCCATCATAAACGCCAATTTTCCAGGCGCCCGCGGTATGTTTTCCATCAAAAGGGAAAAGCCCGTTATCAGCCTGATAACTACCCGCAAAAGGGTCACTGCCTTCTGTAATAGGAAGGGCCGCTTCATCATCAAATTTTGTATTGCTTAGTGCGCTGCCTTCGTAATACATGGCCAACCCCGCTCCTTTGTCGTCGGGACCGGTCAGGTCAATGGCGGCTTCATTTAAATTACCCGTATAATCGACCGTCACATTTAAATCCACGATTTTATAATCGTCACTAATATTAAGCGTGGATGTGTGATAATCCTGCCAGTTATTTTGCCAACTGGATGTACCGGTTTGGCTATATGTCTGAGTGGAGAAATTACCAACATGATAAATATAGTATTTATTTGGCGCCTGACTCCCGCTACCTCCAAAAGGATAGGTTTGGCTTTTACCCTGAGCGGAATTGTCTTTCACCTCCAGATAGTATTGAACCTGTGTACTCCATTTTTGGCCGGGAAGGGTAAACTCATAGGTATCGCCGGATGGACCATTTGTATCGCTAACGGAAGTCCAAACGCTGGTATCGGCTTCTAAAATAGTTCGGTAATGGAGGCGCGGTTCATCCGTCCCGGCCGCCAATCCGGTATTATCAGTAATATCAAAACTAAGTGTTCGCGGTTCAATACTGCGAATAGGGGCCGGCCACTGGTGCACGGCAAGCGGCGGATTTCCATCACCTCCGGCAGCAGATTGTACGGCATTCAAAGCATTTACGCGGCCGTATCCCACATGTTTATTCCATCCGGAAGTATTATAATCATACCGTTCAATTTTATCGGCTGACGTTTGCAGAGTTTGCTGCACTTCATCTGAGGTAAGTCCGGAATTTGCCGCCAGCACAAGCGCCGCGACTCCGGCCGCATTGGGGCAAGCCGCGGAAGTTCCGCCAAAATGATCAAAATAGTCGCCCTCCACATAACCTGCCGATCCCTGAATATCGGAAGTATAAACAATGGTGGGCGCCACAAGGTCGAGCGCTGTTCCGTAATTACTGCTCCATTTGCGATTATAATCGCTGCTGCCGGAATTCTTTTTCTCATCAAACATATTGGAAGCGCCCACCGCAATCACTTCACTTAAATCGGCCGGATATTCAACGGTTCCGTTGCCTTTGTTTCCGCTTGAAAAGAGAATAACACAACCCAAACCTCCCCGGCCCTGCGTTTTTGCCCTCTGAATGGCTTCGGTTAAAGAGGCTTGCGGCGTAGTACCGGTCCAACTGTTGCTGATAACATCGGCGCCCTGCTGCCAGGCATAGTCGAAGGCCTGTACAAGATTGTCGGTTGATGTAACACCCCATTTATTCATAATACGCACGGGTAAAATTTGGCTGTTATAGGCTACGCCTGCCACCCCCTGTCCGTTATTTCCGGCAGCAGCCACAATGCCCGCCGTACAGGTGCCATGACCATCGGAATCATTGGCGTCGGCCTGTCCGTCGTCGGTAAAATCCTTACCGGCACTAAATAGATTCGGCTGAATATCCGGATGATCCAAATCCACACCGGAATCCAGCAGAGCAATTAAAACAGAAGCGTCTCCGCCGGCCGCGCTCCCGTTAGAGGCTAAATAATCCCAGGCCAAATCCACATCCATATCGGCGTCATTATACCCATTAACCGTTGCCGGGAAACCGTCTGCACCCGCGCCGGAACTTACCTGTTGCCCCGTATTTTTATGCGCCCACTGCTGCGGCCAATAGGTATCGTTAACGGATGCTGTTAAGATTTCTCCATTCAGATAGATGAAGTTTGGCTCGGCCCAGGTAATAATCGGGTCGTCATAAAAACTATTGGCGGCGCTTATTCCGTTTAAGCCACTACCCGCAGAGATGGAAAACAGATAGGTGTACGACGCTATTCTTTTTATTCGTATGATTTCATTTTTTCGGATAAAAGAGTTAATTTCTGCCGAGGTAACCCCATCGTTAAAGCGAATAAAAAACTCCTGGTTTAGCGTAAAATGTACTCCGGAGTTTTTTTGAACAAAAACGGGCGCGGCCGACCCGATCTCTTTTCGATCGGTAAGCGCTACTAATAATTGCTCAATTTCCGCTTCGGCATAACGCCCACTCAAACGCACCAGCCGACCATTGTGAACGATTTTTTCTTTCGCATTTTTAAAATAGGTGCCCAGTATCTGCCGTAAAATAGAGGTATAAGCCGCTTCCGGAATTGTTTCCTTAAATATAACGGAGATTTGATTTGTTTCTACTTGTAATGGAACAGCGGTATTTTTATAATAGTAGTACCTGTTGTTCTGTAATTCACCCGCAAATGCGGCGGATATTATAAACGGAAGCAGAAACAAAACACCTGTTTTATAGCGCATAGATTTCTTTCTAAAAAAAATTTAACCATATTGTTTATAATTGATGAGTCCAGTCTAAAAAGGCATAGCCACTGATTTCCACAGATAGACACGGATTGTTTTTATTGAAATTACATTGAATAAATTCGTGTAAATTCGTGGAATTCGTGGTTTTTATAGTGAACTCATTGATTATATAAAACTAATTTAAACAGAGGCCATCCGCAACATTTGCGCATTCTCACTTTGTAATTAAAAATTCGATTTTTATCTATGGCAAAATACGCTTACATTAATGAAGTCAGAAAGAGTTCTGATACTCCGTATCTATTACTGCTTTTTATTTATAAAATATCTTTCTGAAAAACGATGAGGTATCACTAAAAATGAAACGGCTGCAAATCAATTTAGATGAACTTGCCTTTATTCTGCACCGCGGCAAACTGTTAGACATGTATTGTTTTTTAAATACTTCAACGGGCGAGATTTTAAACATCCCATCCGATCGCAAAACGCTGGAAGCGATGTTCAGACTACCCGAAAACTCGGCGATGCTGACTACAGCCGATTTAGTGAGCCGAATGGTGCCTCCCGGCGTAAATTTTTTAACGGTTCCGGATCTGTTCAGCCAGAATGTATTCAATTTAATGACCGAGTTTATCGATTCTGTCCAGACATTATTCCCTACGGAAACGGAAGCGCTTATACGCGCCGTACATCAGGAAGGCGGCTGGAAAGATTTTCATGACATCGTCCGTTCAAACGAAGAATTGCTGGCAAAATATATCCGTTTTAGAGACCGTTTTTTTGAATCTTCCGCGCGGCGCTGGTTAGAAGAGAAAGATATTGAATTGGTATGAAACGAATTGCCGTAACTCTCGGTGACCCTGCGGGTATCGGTCCCGAAATTATCCTTAAAGCGCTTACGGCTTCGGCCGGCTTATACAAAAACGCCCTTCCCATTGTTTTTGGGCATGCGGCTATTCTTAAACGCCAGGCAAAGGTACTGAAATTAGCAGTACAAATCGAAGGAATAAGAACCCTTGATTTAGCGGAAACCGCAGCGCCAGAAAAAATTTTATGTTTTGCAGACACCCCCCTTTCATGCGTACCCGAAACGGGAAAAATTAATCGAGTGAGCGGCCTGCTTTCATATGAATACATCCGCTCGGCAATCGAGCAAACCGTTTCGGGAAATATAAACGCCGTCTGCACCGCGCCCATAAATAAAGAAGCTTTGAAACTGGCCGGCGTTCCCTATTTGGATCATACGGCTATGTTTGCACAGCATACCAATTCAGCAAAAACAATGACGCTGTTTGTAACGGACAATCTGCGTATCTTCTTCCTGACCCGTCATCTTGCTTTTAAAGATATTGCCGCTCGTTTAGATAAGAATAAAATTGTTAACGCTCTGCAGAACTGTACACTTTATTTAAAACGAATCGGCATACAAAATCCCAAAATTGCCCTGGCGGCGCTCAATCCCCATGGCGGAGAGCACGGCTTATTTGGCAATGAAGAAGAAACCGTTTTGCTGCCCGCGGTTCAGGAAGCACAAAAAAACGGTTTAGAAGTATTCGGCCCCATTCCGGCTGACTCGGTTTTTCATCTTGCCCATAAAGGCCGCTATGATGCGGTTTTGTCCCTTTACCACGACCAAGGGCACATCGCCGCCAAAACCCTGGATTTCTACGGAACCGTAAGTTTAACGATGGGGCTGCCTTTTTTACGCACTTCGGTCGATCACGGAACAGCATTCGATATTGCCGGGCAGAATAAGGCCGACGCCACCAGTATGTTAGAGGCGCTAAAGGCAGCGGTAAAATATGCCTGGTAAATAGTTTGATCTATGTTTTATCGTCAGACCAGTAAAGAAAAACTAAATATCTGCAACTATCTACCGAATTAGAAAAAGACGCCGATAAAATTAAAATATCAGCAGGAATGTACGCCGAAAGAATATTTATAAAAAGGGACGTTAATGAAACAGATTGATAAAATCGAATTTGACTATATTTTTAACATTCCCGATAAAGAGGAAATGCGTTTTCATATTGCGCTCGATCCTAAAACACTTAATTGCATTCCACCGGCAGAGGCTGAGACAGCAAAATGGGCAGAACTTGAGAATGAAAAATGCACCAATTGCCCCTTAAATTCCAAACAGCACAAATTTTGCCCTATTGCCCTAAACCTGGTAAATATTCTTCCACACTTCACCGATATTTATTCCTATCAGCAAACAACCGTTACGGTAAAAACACCGGGCCGAAACTATGTGGCCGAGACATCCCTGCAGCGTGGATTGGGTTCCATGCTCGGAATCTATATGGTAAGCAGCGGCTGCCCCATTATGGCAAAATTAAAGCCGATGGTGCGTTACCACCTACCCTTTGCCTCTATCGAAGAGACCGTTTTCCGGGCGGCCAGCACCTATCTTTTAGGCCAGTATTTTAAACATAAAAAAGGCGAACCGGCAGACTGGTCGTTGGACAATCTGGTTTTGATTTATGAAGAAGTACAAAAAGTGAATATGGCCATGGCCGAACGACTGCGTTCCGTACCGGCCAAGGACGCCAATATAAACGCTTTGATTGTGCTGGATATTTTTGCCAAAGAGATGCCCATGAATATTGAGATGAGTTTGAAACCGTTGGAATACTTATTTGAAGAGCAGTAATTTTGCATCGCTCCTATGAAACCAAAAAGGCCGTATCCAAATGGACACGGCCTTTTTTATATGATATATGAAACTATTGTTTTTGCGCAGCGGCCAGTTCTTTATCCGTTAGCGTGTTAAGGAATTTTTCTATCTGAAGCGCCTGCAGATTGTTTAATTCTTTTGCCAATTGCATATCGGCCATCCGAATTATGGAATTTTTCAAAGATTCTTCCGCGCCTTCATGAAAATACGGTTCGGTTAAAGCCACATTGCGCAAGGTGGGTACCTTAAACATAAATTTATCCGCTTCATTTTTAGTCACCATGTGTCGGCCTGTATCCACGGTATCTTCGTATGCTTTAATAAGTCCCATCTTCTGATACATGTTTCCACCCAAAAGCGCGCCGGTATGGCAGGTAATACAACCGGTGGTAATAAACAGATCCAAACCTTTTACTTCTGTTTCGGACAGAGCGTTTAAATCACCATTCAAAAAATCGTCAAAACGGTCGTGCGTAATCAGCGTCCGTTCGAAAGCGGCAATGGCTTCGGTAATATTATCAAATGAAATCGGTTTTTTACTACCCGGAAAAGCCACTTTAAAATCTTCCTGATATTCGGGGAGATTTTGCAGTTTTACCTCCACCGCTTCTTTGGAAGGCATCGCCATTTCGATAGGATTTAAGATTGGTCCGCCGGCCTGCGCTTTAAGATCCGGCTCGCGGCCATCCCAGAACTGTACAAACTGAAAGCCGGCATTTAGCACAGTGGGTGAATTACGCGTACCATCGTCACCCAGAGCGCCGGGTGAAACCGGAAGATTATCCACGCCGGCCATTCCATCGCTCAGGTCATGGCAGGTATTACAGGATTGTGAGCCGTCCACGGAAAGGTTGGCGTCGAAATAGAGTTTTTTCCCCAGTGCAATACGCTCGGGCGTATCGTTTTCCGAACCCGGCATTTTATCGGGCAGAACGGCAAATACTTTTTTAGCTTTTTCCAAAACCGATTGCTTTAGTTCTGTGTTTTCCTTTTTCCCACCGCAGGCAGCAATAAGCAGCCCCATTAAAAAGAGTATAAAAATGGTAAGTTTACGAAACATAATTTCTCCTTGATTAAGTTATTAAGTTATCATTTATTCGTTTTAACCGCTTTCACGGCTTCGACAATTTGCTGGTATCCGGTACATCGGCATAAATTACCGGCAATGGCTTCTTTTATTTCCTGTTCGGCCGGAGCCGGATTATGTTCCAGCAGATTTACCGCGCTTAACACCATTCCCGGCGTACAGAAACCGCATTGTACCGCATCGTGTTCCAAAAAGGATGCCTGCAGCGGATGTAAACGGCCATCCCCGCCCACACCTTCGATGGTTTTAATTGCACTGCCATCGGCCTGCACCGCGGGGACCAGACAGGAGTTTACGGTTTTCCCATTCATTATCACCGTACAGGCGCCGCATTCGCCGATTTCGCAGCCGCGCTTGGTACCGGTTAGTCCAAGGTCTTCGCGAATCACATCCAGTAAAACGGCGTCTTCTTTTACCTGTAATTCATAATTTTTACCGTTTACCGTTATTTTTATTTCTGTCATTTTTCTTCCTAAAAAATCACTCTTGTTCCAAAGCCAGCATTAGAGTCCGCCTGACCAGCGCCGCTGTGACCGGCTCTTTATATGGCGTCGACCAGCGGCGCCCGCTAATTTTAATCATTTCCTCAGAAGTGATTCGGCCCGCTTCATTAAAATTATTTTCATTGGCGGTTTTTCCGGTTAAAAATTGCTCTGCCTCGTGCACACGTTTCCAGGCGGGAAAAACCGAACCCGGGGCAAGGCGCACCTCTTTGATAATATTGTTCTCATCAACCTGTAGAATGGCCGCCATATTAATTCGCGAAATAGCCAGCGCCTTGCGCCGTCCCAGTTTAAAAAATGCCGATTTTTGATGTGGCACCAATTTTTTAAAACGGATACGCGTTACCACTTCATTCGGTTTAATACGTGGGAAATAGGGTTTATCAAAAAAATCCTCAATGGCCGCTGTGCGTGTCCCCTGCGGTCCCAGTATTTCCACTTCGGCATTCAGCACAATCAGCGGCGGCACCGTATCCGCACAGGGCGAAGCGTTTGTGATGTTTCCGCCGATGGTGCCCCGGTTACGGATTTGCAGGGAACCGACCTGGCGGCAGGCCACGGCCAGAAGGGGCGCATATTTCTGGATGGCGATGCTTTCGGCCAACTGTTGATGGGTTACAAGCGCACCCAAAATAAATTGATTGTTTTCTTCTTTGATGGAGCTGATTTCCGTAACGCGGGAAATATCCAAAATATGGGCCTCAGCGGGAAGCGGCTTTTGGCGCATTTCCACCATCAGGTCTGTCCCCCCGGCCAGGATGGTATATTCCCGGTTTGTATCTTGCAATAATTCCTGCAAGATATTTATATTTTGTGGACGGTGATAGTGCATTATTTTCCTTCAATATAATGCAGTGGCAGGTCTATGACCCACCGCTACATATCCAAACAATTACATGTATTTAACAGGCCCTATTTTGCAGGAGACCGACGCCCGCGGTGTATTGCGGCGTAATTTCCGTCCCAGCAGCACCTCTTCGAGGTTTGCCGGTAAATTGTAAATTTGTTTTCCCGTGGCGTTGAAAATCGCATTGGCAATGGCGGGGGCGGCCATTTCCAGAGCCGGTTCTCCGATGGATTTTGCGCCAAACGGTCCCTTTTCATCGGGGTTCTCGATGATCAGCGCTTCCATCTCCGGCATATCCAGCGCCGTCGGAATATAGTATTCATCAAAATTAACCGTTTTGGCCACTCCGTTTTCCTGGATAAATTCTTCGAGAAGACCGTAGCCCATCCCCATAGCCACGCCGCCGAATATCTGTCCTTCCACCATTCCCTTATTGATAGCGCGTCCCACATCGTGCGCCGACCAAAAACGGACAACATCAACCTTACCCGTATCCATATCGACCTCAACCTCAGCCACATTGGCGCCATACACATAGGTAAAATAGGCGTCTCCCTGACCGGTCTCTTCATCCCACCAGGTTTCGGCAATATGACGGACGCCGCTGGCAAACAACGGACGGCCTTTGGCATAACATTTGGCAACCAGCACGTCAAATTCCGTTAGCTGTTTTAATCCTTCTGTTTGCGATTCAACAAAAATCTGTTCTTCTTTAAAGATTAATTTTTCATCGTTTAGCGCAAACCATTCGCGGGCGGTTTTTTCCAAAATAAAACGGATATTTTCGGCGGCAATTTTTACGGCGCCTCCGCCCATAATGGTTCCCCGCGAGGCAACGGTGGGTCCGGAATCGGCTACGCGTCCCGTGTCCGGTTGCAAAAAACGGATGCGTTCCATAGAAACGCCCAGCACTTCGGCGGTAATCTGCGACATGGCCGTTTGTGCGCCCTGCCCCATATCAATAATGCCCGAAGCAATGCTCAGGCTGCCGTCCGGTTGCACATACACCACCGCGCTGGCGGCATCTACGCCTTCCGCGCCAAGAGCCACACCGCGGTAAGCACACGAAAGCCCAACACCCCGGCGCACATTCCGTTTTCCGTCGTCCGGTATTCCGTCATCCTTTTCCATTTCCCGATTCACATTCCATTTTTCTTCAAAGCCGCTTTTCTTTGCAGCTTCTTTTAATACCTGTTTCAGGCTTACTTTATGTTTGAGTTTCTGTCCGGAAGCCGTTACCGAACCGGTTTCAAATCCGTTTAGCAAACGAATCTCCAGCGGCGAACGAGCGGTTCTTTCGGCCAGCTCGTCCATCATCGATTCGATGGCAAAATTAACCTGCGGCGAACCGAATCCGCGCATGGCGCCGGTAAAATTATTATTGGTAAAAGCCGCGTACACATCGGTTTTGATATTTTCGCAGTGATAAGGGCCCGCCGCCTGTACCACCGAACGCCAGGTTACAAAGGGACTCATAGAAGTGTATGCGCCGCCGTCGGCAATAATTTTTATCTCCATTGCCGCAATACGGCCATCCCCTTTGCAGCCCCATTTATAATGCAGTTTATAGGCGTGTCGTTTATAACTTTGGCGAACGGAATCTTCGCGATTATTGAGCATTTTAACCGGCCGGCCTGTTTTTTGGGCCAGCAGAGCCGCCCGTGCGGCCACCATGGTAGCCGATTCGTCTTTTCCGCCAAAGGAACCGCCAAGGGTGGATTGTAATATTTGCACTTTGGACAGCGGAAGATTAAGAGCGCCGGCAAGTACTTTATGGCTGGTATAAAAGTTTTGCATACTGCCGATAACCTTAATTCCGTCCTGTTCATCCGGCTCGGCAAGGGCCGCTTCCGGTTCGATATAGGAGTGTTCGATAGGCTGAGTGGTAAAATCGCGTTCAATGATAAAATCCGCTTCGGAAAACCCTTTTGCGATATTTCCGCGGCGTAATTTATGGTGGACAATTTCGTTGCCATTAGTATGGATTTGCGGCGCCTCCGGCAGAAGCGCTTCTTCGGGATCGAAGACGGCAGGCAGCTCACGGTATTCGACATGTATTAATTCCGCCGCTTTTTGCGCGATTGCTTTGGATTCGGCAGCGACAATGGCAACCACATCGCCAAGATAACGGGTACGGTCATCGGCTAAAATTCGAATGTCGCCGCCCAAGCCAAAACAGTTGTTTCCCGGAACATCCGCCGCCCGCATCACCGCTTCCACGCCGGGTAATTTTTGCGCTTCCGAAATATCAACGGATAAAATTTCCGCATGGGGAAATTCGGCGTATTTTACCGCTCCGTATAGTTGATGCGTCAGGTTGTAATCATCCGCGTATTTAGCCGCCCCGGTTACTTTTCCCAGAGCGTCTACCCGTTTTTCACGTTTTCCGATTATATTCATATAGTTATTGGGTTATTGGGTTCCTACATTAAATTTCCAAGAGTCAATAGTTGACTGCTGATAAAAACATTTAGGCTCCATGTTGATCCGTGTGGGTAAATGGCCAAAGCTTCGTGTCTGCCTTTAAAGTGTCGCCGCATTACGTAAACATCCAATGACTGAAAATATTTTTTAATAACCCACCTGTCCCGATACCCGGGACACCCTCCCTGATATCAGGGAGGGAAGGTTCGGCGGAAGCCGAACAGGGAGGGTCAAATGCTTTGAAGCGCTGCACAAATGGTATTGGCGATGTTTGGGATCTTGTTTTTTCAAAAATTATTTGTGTTTTGATATTCTGTTTTTCCATCTGCATAATTTAAAACAATTTTAGTACCCACACAAAACGACATAGGCCCAACATTTATAATTCAAAATGCAAAATTTAAAATTTAATTCTTGTCATTTTTTATCTGAATTAGTTCTGCCATAATGCTTAAGGCAATTTCCTGCGGGGTTTCTCCCCCGATTTTTAATCCGATTGGCGAATGGATCTTTTGCAAATCTTTTTCCGTAAAGCCATTGTTCTCCGTCAGTTTGCCGTAAATGTCCCGCCGCTTCACCTTACTGCCAATCATCCCGAGATAGGCAAATTTCTTTTTTAAAATATGCTTCAGAATTTCATAGTCATATTCATGTCCATGGGTAATCACTACAACATAGTCGGTATCGGTAAGCGTTACTTTTTCTGCAAAAGCAGCCGGCGCTTCATTATAGAGTTCGGCGGCATCCGGGAAGCGTTGCGGGTTACAAAATTCACTGCGATCGTCGATCACAACAAAGGGCCAATCCATTATTTCCGCCAGACGGCTGAGATGCAGCGCAATATGCCCGCCCCCAAAAATATAGAGCTTCTCAGCGGATAAAAGGGGTTCCAGAAAAAACTCCATATTTCCCCCGCAAACCATGCCGGTATCAGCGCCGTTTTTATCATCCAAATCATGTTTCACAATCCGCGGCTTTCCGGAATGAAGCGTTTGCAGCGCTTCATCAATCACTATTTTCTCCACGGCCCCGCCGCCGATGGTTCCGTGAATGGTTCCGTCTTGCTGCACCAGCATTTTACTGCCAGCCACTCGCGGTACCGATCCTTTGGCGCTGATAACCGTAATCAGCACCGCCTGTTTTTTTTCTTTTTGCAGTTGTATTATTTTTTGAAAGAGACTCATTTTATAATTTTAGATTTTAGGTTTTAGATTTTGAATTCATTTTTCATCTTTTAAATACCCGCTAAATATAGTAGATTCAGGGCATTAATTCCAGCGCCTTTCATTTTACCGGGAGTTCCTTTGAAAAAAACGATTCTAATCATTTTCAGCCTAACCCTGTTTATTAATATTACAACAGCCGCCCAGTGGTATTCTTTAGATGGCAGCCTGGCTCGGGTGGAATATCAACAACCCAACAAATCTCTGGCCGATTCGTTGTTAAAAATTGCCGAAGAAGCTCTGCCACGTCTGGCGCAGTTTCACGGGCTCTCTGTTGCGGCGCTAAAAATGCACAAGGTGCGCATCATATTAACGGACACACCCGATATTTCCAATGGGATGGCCTTTGGAAAAACCGTTGTAATCTATGCCCGTTCTTCCATGTATATGCCAGGCTGGACGGGACGCGATCCCTGGTATGAAACGGTGGTTACGCACGAACTGGCGCATTATGTTACTTTTCTAAAAATCAGTCGGAAACTCAACTACCTTGGCGAAGCGTTTAATTTAACCGCTCCCCGCTGGTTATTTGAAGGCCTGGCTCAGTATTTTGCCGAAGACTGGAATGCTTACCGCGGCGATTTATACCTGCAAAATGCTCTATTAGCGGGACGTCTGACTTATAATGCACTGGATGATTTAAATGACGGCCGCCTTTTGTATGCCGCCGCCAATGGTTATATCCGCTGGCTGGCGACCACCTACGGAGATTCATCGTTAATCAGGCTACTCTCTTATAATGAGAATCGCTGGTATTACGATTTTGACGAAGCCTTTCAATCCGTTTTCAATAAAACGCCGGAAACCCTGTTTTCCAGTTTTGTCCGCCAAATGGTTTTGCATTACGGTTCAAAACTGGCTGCATTTCCCGAAGATAAAACACTAAGGCAGCTTCCCGGCTTCGGTTACAAAGATTTTCAGATGTTGCCGCTCTCGGTAAAAGATTCCACCTGGCTGATTGTTTCGCAGGTGGATAAAAATCAGCGATATAAGACTGCACTTATTGCAAAACAGACAGGCGCATCTTATTCTGTTTTACAACATTTAACAAACAATCTAACTAGCGCTGTCGTACTAAACGCTGACAAACAATTTGCCGCTTATGGCCGTTATCATCTAAGCAATAGTGAGAACCAGCTTAGCGTGCGTACCGACTGGTTTATCCACGATATTAAAACTGATAAAACAATACGTACTGCAATAAATGTACGGGCCAGAACGGCTGCTTTTACGCCGGACAATAAACTGGTTTTGGCCGAAGTGTTCCCTTCGGAATCACGGCTTACACAGTATACGCCCAATGAAAAGAAAAAAATCCTGTACACAACTCCCCGTCCCATTGGTTCGTTTATCGTTTTAAGCGATAGTTCTTTTGTTATAAGCGTACAGCGCAGAAACGGTTTCCGTGATTTAATTATCATCCGCGACGGCCGGGAGGAAGTGTTAACTTCCGATTATTTCGACGACCGCAATCCGGTTGCGCTAAACGATTCGCTGCTTATTTTTAACCGCTATCAAAACGGGAATCCCGGCCTGGCCGTCTACAATCTGCTTACGCATCGCTTTCATACGATTGTTAACGACCGGCATCCTTATTTTTTAGAAGGAAAAGGAACTACGGAAAATGAAATAATCGCTGCCCGTTGGGGAGCGGCAAGGGAAAATCAGTTTTTTATCCTGCCGGCGGATTCACTTTTAAAAAACGGAATGGTAAACGAAATAACGCTTCCCCACCCGGAGCTGGCCAAATGGACTCGGCATAAACCGCAGGAAGCCACAAACATTTTTTCCATAACGCCGAAATCTGTCTCAAAAACCGTTCGGCTGCCGCAATTTCCAATGGAACACATTTTATCTTTTGTATTGCCGGAACAAAATCCGGAAGCAGGCTGGGGAATTTCCGGGATGACTGTCTGGATGGAAGCCCTGCAGCGGCAATCGCTGGCGGCACTATTTTTAATATTTAAGGAATATGATAAATCGTTTGTGTCCATTCAGCACACGCTAAATGTGTTTAACGGGCAACTGCTTTCCATGTTTTACCACGGACCGGTTATCTTTGGTTTTAACGGAAACAAATACCTGCATCTGCAGCAAGATGTGGCCTCCGTCGCCTGGCAGCGTCGTTTTTTTATCCGCGGCAATCCACGCCTTTCGTTTGATGCCGCTTTTTCGTATACTCATTATAAAAGCGGCGCTCCCGGCAGAAATATAAAAACATCGGCCTGGCATGGTCCTGGTTTTTCGGCTACACTAAATTACCTGCTTCCGTCCCGATATTACCCGGCGCTGCCTAAAAGACAATTTGCCACAGGAATCGGTTTTACAAAATCAATGGCTGCACAATATAATTTTTCTATTTTTCAGTCATCACTGACCTTCGCTTCCAATATTTTCGTAGAGGAGTTCGGCATAAAAAACAGAACGGTTTATATAAAACAAAATGGGGAAATGCCGCCATACCAGTTTAGTGGAGTAGACCGTTTTTATGAATTTGATGTGCCACGGGATTTTATTTTCACACGTCCCATTCGCGGCTTGCGGGAAGATATTACGGGAAACGGATTATTATGGAATTCGTCCGAAATTATTTATCTGATTGATGACAAAACCGGCCTAAAGCTTATTTCGCTGCCCATAAACAATGTCACAGCACAACTCTTTTTTGACTATGCGCAAATAGAGGCGCAAACAAAAAAAACCGTGTATAGCTACGGAGGAGAGATTGGCTTTGGAGAAAGCCTGATACGCCTTGGTATCGGCTATGCGAATGCCTTTGACAGCCGGGATAAAAAAAACCAAACATATTATTTTCGGTTATCTTTGGTGTTACCATAAAACAGTGTTAACAATATCACATTTCGTATTGGAAATATGCTTAGATTACAAAATTCAGACATCCTTTTCCCATATACTGCCAAACCAAAATTAATTGAAAAGAACAGCATATATGGGTATCTTTTGTGTTTCACTTCTGTGAGTGACGTGGCGGAGCTGTGCCCGGCAGAATAGTTACTTTGGGAATCGGCAAATAATGCAGTTTAAAAATACAGGAAGACAAATGAGACCGTATATTTTTGTTTTATTAACCGCTCTATTTTTTATTACCGCTGTAAAAGCCCAGACGATTGATGACTTACGTAAGCTGGAAGCATTAAAAAAACAGTTGGAAGATACGGACAATTTACCCAAAATAAAAAAAACCGTATCTCCGGAAGATACGGGAAAATCGTTAACCGTCTTTAAAGACACCCTTTCTAAACCGATCTCCCCTGCGCCGAAAAAAACCGCGGTTAAAACACCACTGCCAATGCTTCTACCGTATTTTGGATATAGTATTTTCCGTAATGCCAAGGTGGATTTTTCACCGGAAGTATTTGGGCCTGTGGATAACAAGTACCCGCTGGGACCCGGCGATGAAATAGTTATCAGCATTTGGGGCGAAGTGGAATTGCGTCATTCCCTGACCATCGATCGGGAAGGTCAGGTGTATATTGAGAATGTAGGAATTGTTACGTTAAGCGGTCTAAATATCAGGCAGGCTAAGAAAAAATTACGTAACGTTTTGAGTAAGTCCTATTCTTCCTTATCTGACGGTAAAGCCTTTTTAGATCTGTCCATCGGTAAATTGCGTTCCATCCGGGTTTTTGTTGTGGGCAATGTAAAAAGTCCGGGCGTCTTTACGGTACCGGCTTTAACCTCTCCGTTTAATATGCTTTTTTATGCCGGCGGCGTTCTGCAAAACGGTTCGTTACGAAATATTTCATTGATCCGAAAAAACAAAAAAATACAGGCGCTCGATTTTTATGCCTTTTTAAATAAGGGAGAAAAATACGGCAACGTTCGGCTTCAAAACTATGATGTGATTGTAATACCCGCCGTAAAAAAACGGGTGCATCTGAGCGGCGCTGTTGTGGAACCGGCTGTCTATGAACTCGCTAAAAAGGAAAGCCTTAGCGACCTTATTCATCTTGCCGGTGGATTTAAGGCCAATGCCTATATCGAAAACATCCAGATCGAGCGATATCTCGACAATAAGGAACGGCAGTTGATTTCTGTAAATTATAAAAAAACGCATGGTAAATTTAAACTGATGGACGGCGATAGAATCGCCGTGAGCGCCATTGACCGAAAAATTGAAAATTTTATTAAAATATCCGGCCCTGTTTTTGGCCCAAAACGGTTCGAGTTTTATCCGGGAATGACTATCAAGGACCTGTTTAGTCAGGTAGACAGTATTGCCGGCGACGCATACCTTGACCGGGTGCACATTACCCGTATGCTTCCGGATCGCAAGAAGCAGTTGTTTTCGGTAAATCTGAATGAATTTCTGGAAAACAATGATCAGGATTTTCTGCTGGCGCCGGAAGATTATATTGAAATTCAATCCCGTCAAATGCTTTTCCCGGCCGATTCCGTGCATATATATGGAGCCATCACAACGCCCGGTACATACGAACTAAAAAAAGACATGACATTAAAAGACCTGATTTTTTCAGCCGGCGGCTTCCTAAAAAACGCCTTAATCGGTCAGGCGGAAATATCCCGTTTAAACCCTTTTAACAATGACCCGAATAAGCTTTCAACCATTGTATATGTGGCTATCGATTCCAACTATACAAAACAGCTGGAGCCGAATACAGGCGATCTGTTTTTCCTTAAAGCAAACGATGATATTTTTATTCGTACTAACAGCGACTGGGAGATGCAGCGGCATATTAGTGTTAGCGGAGAGGTTAAACTGCCCGGCACTTATTCTCTGAAGAGCAAAACCGAACGCATTACCGATTTAATTGAACGAGCGGGTGGCTTAAAACCCACGGCCTATCTTGAAGGCGCCCAGTTATTTCGTCGCAACCGCGGTGTCGGACAAATCGGCATCGATTTTAAAGCGATTTTTGAAGACCCCTCGGATGCACAAAACATCTTTTTAGAAGCGGGCGATCGCATTGTTATTCCGGAAAAACTGGCGACCGTAAAAATTGTTGGAGGGGTGCACTTCCCCAGCAGTGTCTTGTTTGAAAAAGGTAAGGGGCTGAATTACTACATTAAGTCCGCCGGAGGGCTTACAGAACTGGCGGATGAAAGCAATATTACCGTTCGTCTTGCCAACGGGCGGCCGGCACATCTTAAACGCTTTTTATTCTGGAAATACTTATCCGATGATATTACGGCGGGCAGTACCATTTATGTGCCGGTTTTTACCGAGAATCAGGACATTGACTGGTCGGGCGCCATCCGCGACGCAGCGGCTATATTAAGCAGTGTCGCTACGGTGATTTTGATTGTTGACCGGGTAAGATAAAAGACAGGAAAACAGATAGTGTTTACTCTGGATAAAAAATATTTTTGGGATATTAATTACACAGATATCGATTTACAAAAACACCGCAAATTTATAATTCCCCGTATTTTAGAACGCGGGAACTGGCCCGATTTTAAAGCGCTCATCGAATACTACGGATACGATACCGTAAAAGAAGATTTGCTCCATACACGGTATTTAGACAAAAAGTCGCTGCGTTTTTGCAGTTTTTACTTTAGAATTCCACAGGAAAAGTTCAGATGCTTCAAACCAACGCTTTAACGCCAGACACATGGGGGCTTTTAAATCGATTGATGGCACATCCCAGTCTTAATGATTTTGCTTTGGCGGGTGGAACCAGCCTCGCCTTGCGCCTTGGGCATCGTATTTCAGTGGATTTAGATTTATTTTCAACTAAGAATTTTTCCGCTGAAACTCTGCTGCAAGAACTGCGTGAGGATTTTAAAATTGATATCCAAAATATCTCTAAGAATACATTAAATTTACAAATTGATGGTATTAAGGCGGATATTCTGGCTTATAAATATCCGCTGTTGGAAGATATTGAAACAATTGATAATATTCGTCTTTTTTCCGTTCCGGATATTGCCGCTATGAAGTTATCGGCGGTAAGCGCACGCGGGAGTAAAAAGGATTTTTATGATCTTCATTTTTTGTTAAAACAATATCCATTGCCGGCGCTGCTTGATTTTTATAAAAAAAAATATCAAACGGATCAATATTATCATATTCTAAAAAGTTTAATCTTTTTTGATGATGCGGAAGACGAGCCGGAACCAAGACGATTGCAGCAAACAGTAAGCTGGGAAGCCATAAAGTCAAGGTTTGAAAAAACTGTTAGGGCGTTAATTGAGCAAGAGGACAAATGAGTGTAAATATTTATCCGTGACATGGCCGCTATTTTAAGGAGCGTGGTACAATCCTTTAATTAAGCTAATACATTTAAAAAACGGGATTAATATGGCAAAGCAAAATATTCCAATTTAAAATTACGCTGCAAGGGAGCAAACCAGTAATTTGGCGAAGAATACTTGTACCAGATTCTTTTACATTCTGGGATTTGCATATGGCTATTCAGGATGCCATGGGCTGGGATAACGCGCATCTTCATGACTTTACAGTGGCTAGTCTTGAAGGGGTTGACGAAGATCATATTGGTATCCCGGATGACAGCGGTTTTGATGAGTTCGATACAAAACCAGGCTGGAAAGTGAAAATTAAAAAATATTTTACCGAAGAAGGCGATTCGGCGTTTTATGAATATGATTTTGGCGATAGCTGGGGGCACAGTGTTGAACTGGAAAAAGTATTACCCAAACTCATGGACATCAAATACCCTGTTTGTACCGCCGGTAAACGAGCCTGCCCGCCCGAAGACTGCGGCGGGGTTTGGGGATACAAAAATCTTTTGGATATAATAAAAGCCCCCAGGCATGAAGAGTATGAGTCTATGATGGAATGGCTGGGCGGTGCATTTGATCCGGAAGCGTTCAATGCGGCAGAGGTATTTTTTACAGACCCCAAACAGCGTCTGAAATATATAATTTAGTGACAGTGACGGGAATGAAATAAAGTTTGTTTTTCAAAAAAATCTTTTTTGCAAACGGGACAGAATTTCTTAATTTTTTTTCTAAATTAAAAGGGCCTAAAAATGCAGGCATTAAAATTTATTAAAACTATCAAAAAAAACAAGATTGTACTGAATATACCTGATGAATTTGAGACGGATGATGCTGAAATTATCGTATTACCGTATAGGAAAAAAGAAAAAGATTTGCAGGCTTTGTTAAATGTTTCTATATGGAGCGCTGAAGATGTCAAGGGAATAGAAGAAGCAATTGAAGGGTTTAAAAATTGGAAAATCGAAGCATTCTGATAGATACTTCTATCGTAATTGATCATCTAAGAAAATCTAGAAAAGATAATACATTACTCACAACATATTTTGAAAAATATACTCTTTTTACTTCTACAATCACTGTTTTTGAATTGTATGTGGGCGCCACTGATAAAAGAAAATATAGCGATATAGAAAAAATATTAAGTCAGGTTGCTATAATAGATTTCAATAGACCAATTGCTCAAAATGCAAGTATAATTTTTAATAAGCTAAAATTCAAGAATCAACTTATTGATTACAGAGATTTGTTTATTGCCGCTACAGCTATTGCAAACAACATCCCTTTAGCAACTCTTAATATCAAACATTTTGAGAGAGTAGAAGAGTTGAAATTAGCTCCCATGAAATAGGGACTTTCCAAAGCGCAAAAAGGCATATCGTACTATTAATAAAATTGGTAAATCATTACCGTAACGGGCGTTATAGTAATGATGGAATGGCTGGGCGGTGCGTTTGATCCGGAAGCGTTCAATGCGGCAGAGGTATTTTTTACAGACCCCAAACAGCGCCTGAAATATGTTTTATAGCGCAAGCGCCACAGAGTGGTTTTAAGTAGCGTGGCGTCTGTAACTTTGAACGTAGATCGGGTGAGATAGAGGCATAAGAATACCAAAAAAGAATGGTTTTATGTTTTGTTTAGAGACAGTAATTACAATATTAATTCTGAAAATATATCAATTATCTATGAGAAATTATAATGTCAAAACAAATAACAAATATGGAAGAACTTTTTCAGCAGCTTTGGGCTAAAAGAATAAAGTTTTTACTAATTTCAGGTACTTTTTTCTTTTTAACTATTATTTATCTTGTCTTTGCTACAAATTGGTATACTGCCACTATTAAAATTATTCCTTCAGAGCCAAATGACAATATGATGTTAAGACAATATGCAAGCATTGCCGCCCTTGCCGGTGTAAATATTCCAATGGGAGCTGCTAGTCAACACTATTTTTATCCCGAAATTATAAAATCAAACTTTATCTTAGACAGAATACTTGAGCATAAATTCAAAACAGAAAACCCCAATATTCAAATGACCGTTTTCGATATATTAGGTATTGAAATTGATTCAAGCGAAGCTGACTGGAGGTTTAAACTCTATGAAAAAACAAAAAAAAGATTTCGTAATAGTTTCATTAAAACCGAGATCGATGAATTAACAGAGATGATTATTGTAAGCATAGAATTACCGAATGATAGGATTTTTGTTAAAGAAGTGGCAAATTTTATTATAACTGAATTAGATAAATATAACCGTATCTATAAAAGGACTAAGGCAAAAGACCAACGATTGGTTATTGAAAAAGGAATTAAAGAAAACTTAAAAAACTTAAAAAATGCTGAAGCAAAACTTGTACAATTTGAAATAAAGAATAAAGATGTCACATCTCCTGAAAAAAAGGTTTATTTAAATGGTTTACAAATGGATGTGGATATTTTTTATACTATAGTAAAAGAACTGAAGAAACAATTAGAATTAATTAAAATTGAAGAAGTAAAACAGACCCCAACATTGGATATACTGGAAAAAGCAAGTAAACCTTATGAAGCAAGTAAACCTAAAAAAATTGTACTTTTATTTCTTGGACTAATTTTAAGCGTACTTATTGCATTCTTTTTTGTATTATTCCCGGTGTCTACTATAAAAAGCTATTTTAACCTTTCTAAAATTATAAATAAGTAAAAATCTATTGGCATTCAAAAATTTTACATTTTGGATTAAGGACAAACTAGACAAAAGGCCAATTGTGAGAAACATTGGCCTTTTGACATCTGGAACGATCTTAGCCCAAATAGTCTCCATTACCGCATCGCCATTCCTAACTAGAATATTTTCTCCTGAAGATTTTGGCATTCAAAATACATTCCTTTCACTTTTATCTATTTTGAACGTTGCTGCTGCTTTAAGATTTGAACTTGTTATTCCATTAGTCAAGCAAAATAGAATAGCGTCTCAGATGGTTCTATTATCTATTTTGGCAGTCTTCTTTTCGTCAACGATTGTTTTTCTATGTATCATTTTTCTACATCTAAATAATTATCAATTTTTTAGTTTTCAGATTTCAAATAACTATCTTTTTTTAATTCCTGTTAGTTTATTATTTTCTGGGTTTTACCTAGTTCTAAATTATTGGGCAATTCGAATTGAAAGGTTCGAGGTAATTGCCAAAACAAAATTATTACAGGCATTTAACGGTACAGTGAGCCAAATCATTCTTGGACTAATTGGAGTCAAACCACTTGGTCTAATCATTGGTTCGATTATTAAACAGGCAAGCGGTGGATGGAAATTATTTAGAGTTTATAAAAAAACATCCTTAACACTAAGGCCTGATTTTAATATCATGGTTAAATTGGCCAAAAAATATAAAAGTTATCCCCTTGTTTCCAGTTGGTCTGGTATCGTTAATGTCCTAAGTTTAAACTTACCGGTGTTATTACTTTCTAAATTATACGGTTTTAAAATAGCCGGATATTTTGGTTTTAGTTTAATGATTATTAGCCTTCCGGTAACTTTGGTTGGTAAATCAATTTCACAAGTTTTTATTGGCCAAGCCTCAAAGTTAATTGGGAAAGATCTTCAACAATTAAAAAAACTTTATAATAAAATCATAAAAACACTTTTTTTAACAGGTGTTCTTCCTACTCTTTTTTTATTCTCTTTTGGACCACAGTTATTTGCATTTGTTTTTGGAGAAAATTGGTATATATCAGGGGTTATTGTCCGGGCTCTTTCTCTTGTATTTCTATTCCAATTTATTTTAATTCCGACATCTCAACTGTTAAACATTTTACAAAGACAAAGCATCCAGTTTGTTTGGGATTTTATTCGTTTTATTTTTATCCTTTCAAGTATTCTTATTCCCAGCATTTTAGAATATACTTATTTACAAACAATCGTTTCCTATAGTATCACAATGATAGTATTCTATATTGTTTTGTATGTTATCCATATCTATGAATTGAATACAATAAAATTAACCAGCTAAAATGAAAAAAATAAAAAAGATCGTTTATTTCATATATTTAAATGATGGAATTGAGAGCGGTGTCTATAAAAAAATCAGAGATACTATACTCTTATGGAAGCAATTTCATATAAACCATCTATTAATAATTATAACATCCAATCCTGATACACAGGAAAGTATAAAAACCGTAAGAAATATAAACATAAAATGTTATTTATTTAACAATTATTTTGAACGTTTAATTCAGTACAGATTAATTAGAAAAGAAATCTATAGATATAAACCAGATATCGTCTATTTTAGATTTCAATCCTATAGCCCCGATTATTCAAAAATTGCTAAATCCTTTCCTGTTTTTGTTGAAATAAATTCAAATGAAAGTATTGAACGAAAAGCGACAAATGCCTTATCTTATTATTATAATGTATTCACCAGGCATCTGATTCTTTCAAAAGCATCTGGATTGGTATTTGTTTCCAGAGAGCTTTCAAATAGCAAAAGTTATAAAAGATTTAATAAAAGTATACTTGTATTGGGAAATGGTATAGACTTTAAACGTATTACAAAAATTTCCCCTCCCAAAAATTCAAATCCAAATCTTGTTTTTTTAGGAAATGGCAAACAAATATGGAGTGGTATTGATAAGATACTAACTCTGGCGAATCTCTTTCCTAAATGGCATTTTCATCTCATTGGGATAAAGAAGAGTGAGTTACCGCATGCACCAGAGAACATTACCCTTTATGGTTACTTACCCTATGATAAGTATATTAAAATTTATGAGAAAATTGATGTCGCTATTGGAACACTAGCACTTCATAGAAAAAACATGAATGAAACTTCTGCTTTAAAAATCCTAGAATATCTGTCATGTGGAATACCCGTTATTATCGGCTATAAAGAAACAAACTTTCCTAATATTGAAAAGTTTATTTTACGATTGCCGAATGTGGAAAACAATATTACTCCCTATAAAAAAAGGATTGAAACTTTTGTTCATAACTGGATGAATAAAAGAGTTAACCTTAATGATATTGAACATATTAATTCTGAGGCGATTGAAATGAAGCGAATTTCATTTCTAATGGAAAATTGGAAATAGTTTTATGCTGTTTTTTGCATCAATAGTTATTTTGTTATTAACCGCATTTATTATATATATTTTAATCTTAAATAGGATAAAAATTGATATTGGCTGGTTGATAGGTTTCTATCTGTTTTTTGATATATACGGCTATCTGTTTCTTCAAATTACTAATTTATTTTCACCTCTTTTACTAATCGTATATCTTTCAGTTGCATCTATCTTGTATTCATTAATTAGCGACTACCAAGTTTTTCTCCGTGGCATAAAAAATTGGTCTATCATTTTATGGCTAATTTTTGTTTTATATATTATCGTATCAGTTCTTTGGACGAAAAATCCATCATATGCTGTTTTTAAACTTCAGATTTTTTTTATACGTGCATTTTTACCAGGACTATCCATATACTTTGTTTATAATAGATTTCATTTATTTTCTTGGAGGCCTGTACTATTAAGCGGATTGTTTTATACATTTTTATTTATTGTTTTAGGAAAGGCCTCAACCGCATACCAAGGCAGAATCACATTAGCAGGAGCAAACCCTATTTGGTTGGGAAGAGTTTCCCTCTTATTTGTTACAATTGCTATGCTTGTTCCAGGAACAAAAAAAGTTTATAAATATATAATCGTTACCATCGGATTAATAGCCGGGTATTTTGCTCAATCAAAAGGGCCTTTTATGGGTTTACTTATTGCATTATTGGTATATAGGTTATTAATTCAAAACAAAAAGAACAACATCGATACTCAAAAAAAGATAAAGTATATTTTAAAACTATTAATTGTATCAATTATTGGTTTTATAGCGATTGCTGTCTTTCTAAATTACATTGGTTTATTCGAAGGGACTCGATTTGAAGTACTTTTTAGTTTTAAACAAATGTTTTCAAATATTTCCTTTTTAGATAGAATTCTGAGATATATTAAAGCAATCCGATTGTTTGGGTCGAACCCTGTTACCGGTGTTGGAGTAGGAGGTTTCTCAGTACTTGATGAACGTGATTATCCCCACAATCTTTTACTTGAAATTGGATGTGAATTGGGAAGTCTTGGTTTGATTTTATGGATTGCTATAATTTTACAAACATATAGGAAATCAAATAATTTTATTATTATTTCAACATTATTTACACAATCTTTAGTTTACTCTTTATTCAGTGGAGACCTTGGTTATAACTATGAATATGCTCTATTTAGTTTTATTGCAATTACTTTACACAATAATCTGGTAAAAAAGAAATTTCTAAACTATGAAAAAAAAGCCTAAAAAAAATACAGCAATCCCTATTATTTATTACCATAGTATTGCAAATCAAAAAAAGAAGAGTCCTTGGAGTTTCCTTAGCTATCCAATTGATCTTTTTGAAGCACACATGAAATATCTTCGTAAAAAAGGATTTACATTCCTTTTTATGAACGATGTTTATGAAATAATGAAAACCGGAAACTACCCTTCATCTAAAGTTATCGCTATTCATTTTGATGATGGCTTTTTAGATAATTGGGTATTCGCATTTCCTATTTTAAAAAAGTATCATATTAAAGCGACTATTTATGTGAACCCAGAGTTTGCAGATACAATAGTTCAACCCAGACCAACAATGGAAGATGTAATAGCCGGTTCAATAAGATATGACGATCTAGACTGGTGGGGATATCTATCATGGAATGAAATGAAAATTATGGAAGAATCCGGTCTTATTGATATTCAATCACATTCACTAACCCATACTTGGTACTTTTCAGGTAATAGCATAATTGATTTTCATCATCCGAACGATCACTACTATTGGTTGTTCTGGAATAAGTTTCCAAAGAAAAAACCTGTCTGGCTTTCTGAAATAGACCATCATACGTTTGAGCTTGGGAGACCTGTATATGAAAATGGTAAATCTATTACAATAAAAAAATATTATGAAGATGAAACACTAAAAAGTCTTTTGATAAAATTTGTTAACGACAATGGCGCCGGACGTTTTTTTGATAATCCTAATTGGAAAACAATTTTATATGAACAAGTAAATTCATATAAAAAAAAGAATACGCTCAATGAGCGTTTTGAAACAGAGGAAGAATACTGCGACCGTGTAAGATATGAATTAGCGAAAAGCAAAAAACTTATCGAGCAACACTTAAACAAACAAATTGACTTTTTATGCTGGCCTGGCGGTGGACAAAATAGCACCTCCTTTGATATTGCCTATAAAGTTGGATATAAAAGTACAACAAAAGGAAATAACTTAAATAAATTTGGCGGAGATCCAAGATCTGTTAGTCGCGTCGCAGCAAACATTAATATTAAAATACCAGTTTTTCAAAAATGGTTTGATTTAATGTTTTTGCATTTCCAAATAATTCGGGGTCAGGGTGGTTTAGTCAGCAAATCCATAGGTAATATCCTTAAAAAACTATTCTTAAAATAAAAGATTTTTTTAATGAAAAAGAAAAAAAATATATTATTTCTAATTACAAGTCTTTCACTTGGAGGTGCAGAAAAACACGTACTTTCATTAGCAAAAGAATTATTAGAATCATCCGAGTTTAGTCCCATCATTGCTAGTTTATCAAAGGAAGGTTCTTTTTATAGAGAGGCAACAAAAGCTGGGATCACAGTTCTGACAATAAAACGATATTTCCGCTATGATATATTTGTAATATTTCAACTAATAAAACTACTAAAAGACAAACGTATTTCAATACTGCACACACATATGTTTTATTCAAATATGGTTGGACGTATAGCCGGTAGATTAGCGCATACGCCAGTGATAATCGCAACGGAACATGGACAGTCCGTCTGGAAAAATAAGATTCTAATAGAGTTAGATCATTTAACCCAAGGATTTGTTGACAAAGTCATTACGGTTTCAGAAATATCAAAAAGCATCCGAAAAAAACGTGAACGAATAAGCGAAGATAAACTTATTAAAATCCATAATTTTGTTAACCTGGATGAATTCTCAGTAGCAGAGGAAGGAAATACAGCTTTAAAGACAAACTTTAACCTAACAAATGCACCATTGATTGGTATGCTAACAAGATTAAATAATAATAAAAGAGTGCAGGATGCGATTATTGCACTAGAAATAGTTGTCCAAAAATTTCCATCTGTAAAACTAATTATTCTGGGCGAAGGACCGTTGAGAGATGAACTTCAGAAGTTATCTTTAAAACACGGTGTGGCTCAAAATGTTTTATTCGCAGGGTTTCAGATTAATACCAGAGATTGGTTAAGTATTTTTGATTTATTTCTATTACTCTCCAGTAGAGAGGATTTTCCCATCTCACTTCTGGAAGCAATGGCAATGAAAAAACCGGTTATTGCCACAAATGTCGGCGGTATCCCTGAAGTTGTGTCTGAATCCGAAGGGATTCTTATTAAACCTGAAAAACCAGATATTTTAGCAGAAAAAATTATTTGGATGTTGAAAAACCCAGAAAAAGCCAAGGCGATGGGCCAAGCTGGATTAGAGAAAATTAAAAACAATTTTACAAATAAAGTAATTGTTCCTCAAATAATCACTTTATACAAAGAATGTTTAGCGGCTAAAAACAAATGAACCCTATTTTTTCAACACTATATGAAAATTTGCCAACATTTCTTCAGGAAATAGCTATTTCTTTTTATGGTTTGATTCGTGAACATCAGCGATATGGCGGGAATTATCATAAGTACACTAATTGGCTTTTGGAAACTGAAAAAATGTCTAAATCTGATTTAGATACACTTCAATTCAATGAATTAAAAAAATTTATTCTTCATACTTATAAAAATGTACCATATTATAAAAAACTATTTGATGATAATAATATCACTCCGTACAATATTAATAGTCTGGAAGATTTAAAGAAAATTCCAATTTTATCAAAAGAAGCTTTACGAAAAGATCCTGAATCGTTTCAGGCAAAAAATTTTTATACGCGTGATTTATTAGAATTTCATACAAGTGGAACAACAGGAAAAGCATTAAGTGTTAAAATCGGAAAAGATGATTTCAGAAAAAGGATGGCTTTCCTTGAAAGACAGCGCATTTGGGCAGGAACTACAAATGGTAAAAAAGTTGCAACCTTTACAGGAAAAATTATTTCACCAAAACCCGGTAAAAATAAATTTTGGAGATATAATTATTTTGGCAGGCAACTCTATTTTTCCAGTTATCATATTAAAGATGAAAATACTATCTTTTATGTACGGGCTCTCGAGAAATTTAAACCCCAAATTATAGAAGGATATCCTTCTGCTATTTTTCTTATTGCTCAGTGGATGTTTAATAATGCGTATAACCATAATATTCGTCCTAAAGCAATTCTCACAACCGGTGAAACATTATTAGAGTATCAAAAAGAAATAATAGAGAAGGTCTTTAAAACGACTACTTATAATTATTACGCCTCTTCGGAAGGGGCCCCATTTATTACACAATGTGAATTTGGCTGTCTTCATATAAATCCCGAATCCGGTATATTTGAGATTGTTGACACTAATAATAATCCGGTAACAGCTCCCGGCGAAACCGGAGCGCTAATTGTCACTAGTTTTCTGACATACGCAACGCCGTTGCTTCGTTATCGAATCAATGATAGTGTTGTTTTGTCTAATAAAAAATGCACCTGCGGCAGGAATTTTCCTATAGTTGAACGGATTATTGGTAGAGTTGATGATATGCTTTATACACAAGAACGGGGATATATCGGTAGACTTAGCCCTGCAATTAAAGCATTTCCAAATTCCGTGAAAGAGGTTCAGTTTGTCCAGAATTCCCTTGAACAAATAGATTTATTTATTGTACCGGATGAAAAGAAATTTAACGATAACCATTTAAATCTTGTAATCGAAGAAATAAAAAAACGTACCGGTGATAAAGTCAAAATCATACCGCATCTTGTTAATCAAATTAAACGTGGTTCAAACAATAAATTCAGATTAACTATTCGAAACTTTAATCCTTCATCTATAACATAATACAAAAAAATGAAAATTATTATTTTAGCGGGATATACACCTTCACTCGTCAATTTTAGATTACAGCTTATTCAAGATTTTATTAAACGAAATTATGAAGTGATCGCTTGCGCCCCAGAATATCATCAGCCAACAATAGATAAACTACAACAAATGGGCGTTCAGTTTAAGCAAGTAAACTTATATGTAACTAGCATGAATCCCTTTGCGGATATATTAAGTTTAATATCTTTATATAAACTTTTTTTTAAGATCAAGCCGGACATTCTCTTTTCTTATACAATTAAACCGGTTATTTATGGTTCAATTGCTGCCAGAATGGCAAAAATTCCTAAAATTTATTCTCTCATAACCGGTCTTGGTTTTAGTTCTGGCTCTAAAACCTTTAAACAAAAAGCGGCAAGTTTTATTAGCAAGATTTTATACTCAATCGCCTTAAAATATAATTCTTGTATTTTTTTTCAAAACAATGATGATAAATCAATGTTCATTCAAAAAAAAATAATCAGCTCTAACACTATCACTCAAATTGTCAATGGTTCTGGTGTAGATCTCGATTATTTTAAATATATTCCTTATATCAAAAAAAAGAACTTTAATTTTCTTCTAATTGCTCGTTTATTATATGATAAAGGAATTGCTGAATATGTTGAGTCAGCAAAAAAGATTCGTTCTGTTTATCCTGAAATCGTATTTAATTTAATCGGA
The DNA here is from genome assembly GCA_024278755.1 of Calditrichota bacterium. Lineage (GTDB taxonomy): Bacteria > Calditrichota > Calditrichia > Calditrichales > Calditrichaceae > JANTFQ01. Next base: position 29,019 of record JAJRSO010000036.1, read on the forward strand.
TATTTTTACAAATCTCCCAATGCAATTTCAGAAGCTCAAATTAATGAATGGAGTTCAGCCGGCTTAATTAATTTCATTGGAAAAACAGATGATGTACGCCCTTATTTGGCAGAATGTTCTGTTTATGTTCTTCCTTCGTACCGAGAAGGAACACCTCGTTCCGTTCTTGAGGCAATGGCAATCGGGCGCCCAATTATTACAACAGATGTTCCCGGTTGTCGGGAAACAGTTGTGGATGGAGAAAATGGATTCCTTGTAAAAGATCATGATCCAGATTCTTTAACCAAAGCCATGCTTAAGCTTTATATTGATTCCAGTTTACCCAAGAAGATGGGAGAAAGAAGCAGAAAACTGGCCGAAGAAAAATATGATGTTCATAAAGTAAATGCAGTAATCTTAAATAAAATGGCCATTTAAATTGGATATTTATAGAATATATATCAAAGTATTTATGGATATACTTTTATCCTTGAGCTCATTGTTTTTACTATCTCCGGTAATCCTGATAGTTTCTATTTTAATAAAACTTAAACTCGGCTCCCCTGTTTTATTCACCCAGCAGCGCCCGGGATATAAAGAGAAACTATTTACACTCTATAAATTCCGTACGATGACAAATCAACGGGATACAGAAGGCAAACTCCTTCCCGACGAAACACGGCTGACTAAATTCGGAAGATTTTTACGTAGTACCAGCCTCGATGAATTGCCGGAGCTTTTTAATGTTCTAAAAGGCGAAATGTCCTTCGTGGGGCCACGTCCCTTACTTCAGGAATATCTGCCCCTGTATTCAAAAGAACAGAGACGGCGCCATGAGGTAAAACCGGGTATTACCGGCTGGGCACAGATAAACGGACGAAATAACATTAACTGGAAAAACAAATTTGAATTAGACATCTGGTATGTAAAGCATATTTCTTTTATATTGGATATTAAAATTTTGTGGCTAACCTTCTGGAAAGTTATCCGACGGGAAGGTATTGCTCAGGAAGGCCGGGCGACAATGGAAAAATTCACCGGAACAGAAGGATAAATAATGAGCACGGAACCTATTTTCATTTATGGCGGAGGCGGACACGGCAAGGTCGTAATAGAAACTCTGGAGCGACATTTTGGAGCCAAACGCATAGGCGGTGTTTTTGACGATGACCCGCAGAAAGCAGGCTCTGCCTTTTTCGGATATACAATCATCGGTACAATAAAAGATTATAAAGGACAAATCTCAAACTTAATCCTTGCTATCGGTAATAATGAAACCCGTAAAAACAAAGCTGCCGAAGTAGAACGACTGATTACATCGTTTATATCGGCCGTAGACCCTTCCTGCCACATATCCCGAACGGCAAAAATTGGCACAGGTACGCTATTGATGCCGGAAGTCATTATTAATGCAGACACGTATATTGGTGACCATTGCATATTAAACACTAACGCTGTTATCGAACACGACTGCCGTGTAGGCAGCTATACACATATTGCTCCTGGCGCCGTATTAACCGGCGCTGTAAAAATAGGAGGAACGACGATGATCGGTGCGAATGCGGTTATCGTTCCCGGTATCGAAATCGGAAACAATTGTTTGATTGCCGCCGGTAGTGTTGTAACTGCAAATATACCGGATAATGCGGTTGTTCGTGGCAACCCAGCGCGAATACTTAAAATAAGAAAGTAAAAATGAATAAAAGAATCTGGCTATCTTCCCCCAATATGGGCGGCGATGAATTGAACTATATCCACGAGGCCTTTGATACCAACTGGATTGCCCCCCTCGGCCCACACGTGAATAACTTTGAAAAAGAAATGGCAGCTTATGTGGGCACACAACATGCCGCCGCTCTTTCGTCGGGAACAGCCGCTATCCATCTGGCCTTAATACTATCGAATGTAAAAGCCGGAGATGAAGTCATCTGTCAATCGCTCACCTTTTCGGCCAGCGCCAATCCCATTGCTTACCAGCAGGCAACACCCGTTTTTATCGATAGCGAAGAAGAAACCTGGAATATGGATCCGGCTCTGCTCGAAACGGCAATTAAAGATCGTCTTTCTAGCGGAAAGAAACCGAAGGCTGTTATCGTTGTACATTTATACGGACAACCGGCAAAGATGGAAGAAATCACTTCCATCTGCCGCCAATATGAAATCCCGCTGATAGAAGACGCCGCCGAAGCACTGGGTAGCTCCTATAAAAATAAGAGGGCCGGAAGTTTCGGCCGGTTTGGTATTTTATCTTTTAACGGTAATAAAATTATTACCACCTCCGGCGGCGGAATGCTTGTATCCGACAATGAAGAACTAATTTCGAAAGCGCGTTTTCTGGCGACACAGGCCCGTGATGACGCTCCTCATTATCAGCACTCCCATATCGGCTATAACTACAGAATGAGCAATGTACTTGCAGGGATCGGTTTGGGTCAGTTAAAAGTTCTGGAACAACGCATTAAACAAAAGCGAAATATTTTTAATTTTTATTCAAGTACACTTTCCCATATTGCAGGTATTTCTTTTCAGCCGGAACTGGCTGAAACAAAATCTAACCGCTGGCTAACCGCCCTGACTATCGATCCTGCTTTTTGTAAAATTAACCGTGAAACATTGCGTCTGGCTTTCGAAAAAGAAAATATTGAGGCGCGCCCATTATGGAAGCCTATGCATCTTCAGCCTGTATTTAAATCTGCACCCGCCTATGTAAACGGCACTTCCGAAAAACTCTTTCAGAACGGCCTCTGTCTGCCCTCCGATACAAATATGACGGCAGATGATCGTTCACGAATCCGCACTGTTTTAAACACCCTCTTTTAACCCGCCCTTCTTTCCGCATTATGCCTTGCATTTAAAACCCAAAATCTTGTCCGGCGCCGTCGGAATCTTCGTTAATAATTTTTCGTTCCCCTCAACGCATTCAACATCTATAATCCAACATTCATAATTTCCTTCCCTTTTTCATCTCTTCCAATAACCACAACCGAAAGCATAACCGAATATTTGCATTGGAAATAGAAACTTTTATTTATAAGTTTGCATTGACAATAGAAACTATATATATTCCTGCCGAGGTACGATATGAATCGCAGCACCATTATTTCCGTCATACTAGATCAACGGGAATCCTTAAAAAAGACAAAATATATTTCCCGTCTGGCTGAATACCCGATTCCTAATGATAATGAGATTGTCGTTATTTCCGGGATTCGACGCTGCGGCAAGTCGGTATTATTGCAGGAAATAAGAACCGCCAACGAAGAGAAAGATTATTTTTTAAATTTTGACGATGAACGGCTGATTCAGTTTAAAGTAGATGATTTCCAGTTACTGATCGAAATTTTTATCGAGTTATTTGGAACTCAATCAACCTTCTATTTCGATGAGATTCAAAACATATTAGGCTGGGAACGCTTTGCCAGAAGATTATATGATCAGGGTAATAAGATTTATATTACCGGCTCAAATGCATCTATGTTAAGTAAGGAATTAGGTACGCATTTAACAGGCCGTTTTTATCAGATAGAACTGTATCCTTTTTCTTTTAAAGAATATCTTACTTTTAAAAAGATCGATTATAAAAAAACAGATTTTTATACAACCAGAGGCAAAGCAGAATTAAAAACGCATTTTAATAAATACTTTGAATCTGGCGGTTTCCCGGCATTCCTGCAAAATAAAAACCGTCAATATTTAAAATCTCTTTACGAAAGCATTCTTTACCGGGATGTAATGGTTCGTAACAATATCACAAAAGAGCGGGAAATTTTAGAACTTGTTTACTACCTCGCCAGTAACACATCAAAGCTAATTACGTATAACAGTTTAAAAAATATTATATACCTGCAAAATGCCACTACTGTAAAAAAATACTTGGATTATATTCAAAATACATATTTGATATTTCTAACAAGCAAATATGACCCTTCATTAAAAAAACAGCTCCAGAATCCTAAAAAAGTTTATTTCATTGACAATGCTCTTTCCAATGAGCTTGGTTTCCGCACTTCGGATGACAGAGGAAGGTTATTAGAGAACCTCGTATTTATTGAACTAAAACGCCGCGGCTATGATATTTTTTACAATAAGAATAAACAGGAATGTGATTTTGTTATTAGAGAGAAAAATCATATAGCACAAGTGATTCAGGTAAGCTGGTCAATATATGACAAGGATACAAGAAATAGAGAAATTAATGGTTTAAAAGAAGCGATGGATTTATACAATTTAGATTCAGGCTGTATACTGACAGAAAACGATGAAGAAATAATAAATATCAGAAATAAGAACATTTTCATCAAACCGGTATGGAAATGGTTATTAGATAAAACAACGAAATAAAAAACCTGTCTTCCTCCCGCAGCCGCCTGCATTCAACATCCATAATCCAACATTCATAATTTCCTTCCCTTCTTCCTCCTTGCCAATTCTCATTTCGCACCTCTTGATCACTCGAAACTGTAACCTATCAACCCAACGCGATTTGCCGATAACCGTAAATTATTCCCTTCGATTATACTCAGGGCAAGCATTGTATTGTTTCATTTTTCTTGCTACATTCCCATGCTTAAATTTCAAAATTAAAAAGGAATAGACCATGCCTCTGGTTCCCAAACATATACAGGATTTAAATCCCTACAAAGCCGGCAAACCCATTGATGAACTGCGTCGGGAACTCGGCCTTAAGCGCATCGTTAAACTCGCTTCCAATGAGAACCCATTGGGCGTTTCGCCTTTAGCGCAGAAGGCCATTCAAAACGCAATTGCCGATGTAAACCGCTACCCCAGTCCCGACGGCTATGCGTTGCGTAGGGCGCTGGCAGACCGCTATGACGTAGAAATGGGCAACGTCTTTCTCGGGCATGGCTCCGAGGGAATTATCTCGCTGATTATGCGCACCTTCCTTTTAGATGACGAAGAAGCCGTTACCTCGGCCGGTTCGTTTATCACCTTTGATATTCAGGCGCAATCCCGCGGCATCAAATTACACC
>JAJRSO010000037.1 GCA_024278755.1 Calditrichota bacterium
AGCGTCATCATGGCCTTTCAAAGCGTTAAAGACCTCATAATGCCAGTGTTCCAGCGGCGTGGTAATGTCATTGAATGTGAATTCCAGACGCCCCTTTACCAATCGAACGGAAAGCCTGCCGTAACCCGGATGTTCATAGTCGCCCGCATATTCATCCAGCCGATGCGCCGGTTTGGTGCCCTTTTTGCGTTCCGCTTTTTTAGTCGCTTTGGCTTCTTTATCCGCCTCTTTGCCTTTTTCTCGTTTTTGCAGTCCCTCTTTGTTCCAATCGTTTTTTTTAAGTTCAAAAATACGGTCTGCCGCGTGACGGATTATAATTTCCGGCAATTCGGACTGGGATTTGTTGACCAGCGCCACCATGCCCACCCCGTCATTGGGAAACAGCGCAACCATTGCCGTAAAGCCGTCGATGTTGCCGCCGTGGTGCAATCGCTTATGTCCGCGATAGGTATCGGAAAACCAGCCTAAAGCATAATCGGGTTGAGAAATCTCTGGATGCCTGGCCGTGGCGCCTGTGGTCATGTGCGGCGTATAAATATCGGCGAGCGTGGCCTGATTAATTACCGTTTTGCCCTTAAACTTCCCGTTGTTCAAATGCGCTATCAGCCAATGACTCATATCCTCCACGTTGGAATTGATCGAACCGGCCGGCCCAATCAGGTCGATCCGACGAAACGGGATTTGTTTTAGCCGATCCTCTTCTTCCGTGTACGGCAAAGCAAAATCCCCGCTCTGCTGCGATTGCCGAACGGAAAAATTACTGGACGTCATTTCCAGCGGCTTAAAAATCCGTGTCTTAACAGACTCTTCCCATGTTTGATTGGTTATATATTCCGCCAGATAGCCGGCCGTCAAAAACATCAGGTTATTGTATTGAAATTTAGCCCGCAAATCCGCATTATTGTCCAAATAGCGCAGTCGCCGGACAACCTCTTTACGGGTCAGCTTATGATTATTATACCAGAGCATGTCATGGCGCGGCAGTCCCGACCGATGCGTGACCAGGTCGCGCGGCGTGATGTGCTGCGAGATGTAAGGATCTTTCAGTTTGAAATCCGGCAGATAATTACGCACAGGCTGATCCCAGTCCAGTTTCCCTTCATCCACCAGCGTGCCCAGGACAAAGGTTGTAAAGGCTTTGGTGCTGGAACCGATGGCAAACAGTGTGTTCGCTGTTACCGGCAGTTTCTTTTCCATATCGCGATAACCAAAGCCCTGTTTAAATACAACGTCATCGTCGCAAACCACGGCCATGGCTAAACCCGGCACCTGCCAATCCGTAATCGCCTGTGAAATAAAGGCATCAAAACCTCGCAGGGAATTCTTCACTTTAGCGGCCTTTGTTACCGCGCGCCGGATTTGGAAAGCGAACGACTGTCCGGATTGATTAAACTTGCCAATTATTTCCCGGCCGTCATCAGAGATTTCGCCCGTAAAAACCGCATTCCCCGGCACGTCCGGCAGTTTAAAACGAATTTTTTTGCCCGTATAGCTGATTTTGGTAAGCGGTAAATCCTTTGCCCCCTGCAGGGGAATGGAAATATCACCTGAGAGAATATTGTCATCCTTCAAAAAGAAATCGATGCCAATATCCAGCGCCTGTCCCGGCAGTTAAATTTGACCTTCCCAGTGGCCGGTTATGGTATTGGTATCCTTTGCCGATAGGTGTGTCAATCCGAAATTAATAAGTAGGAACAAAACGACTGATTGGATTGAACGGGATTTGAACAACTTTGGCATGTTTCTTTCTCCTGATATTTATATTGTGTGATTTCGCAAAAAATGTATCTCATAGTTTTTTTAAAACCGTTCTGCTTCATAAAGTTGAACGTCTTGTTTTCTAATTACGGACTTCGTTGTCTGAACTTTCAAAGAGGTACCTGGTTTTGCTTACTCTTTCTCTTTGCTTATTCCTTTTACACTATTGATGAAAGCTGTCGGATTAACAACTGCGCCGGCGGTGGTCGAAGTGGCCGTTTTGATCAGCAATGCTTTTATTTCTTCCGCTGTTATTTGCGGATTTACCTGAAAAGCCAGCGCGGCCAGTCCGGCCAGATAGGGCGCGGCCCAGCTTCGGCCGCCTTCCCTTTCGTAAACATACACATTCGTCCCCGTATGACCGGCCAGCGTTTTATTGCCGGTGGGAACGCGCAGCACATCATCGGGGAAACTGTATTTTCCGACACGATAACTCTCCGGATTATCCGAATTCGCGTCTTCCATCCGTGTTAAGGTGCCAAAACGCCAATCGCTGGTATCGCACGTAACCACAAAGATGCCTCTTTCCCGGGCTTCGTTTAGCACGTTTTGCCATTCCTCATATCTTTTCTTCCTGGCAAAGCGGCCATCGGAAATACTGACCACACGGATGGTTTCATCTTTGGGCAGATGTTTATTTAAATCGAAGATAATCCGCAGCGCGCGGATATAACCCGTATTATCTTTTTGCCACATGGGCACGGCAAACCAGGAAAGCGTGGCTTCCGGGGCAACGCCAATGCTTTTACCAACGGCAATGGACGCGATGGGCGAGCCGTGCATCTGCGGCGGGAATCCGGCCATTTCCGTGGCGTCGTAGCGTACCAGACGCGCGGCGTACTCTTCGTGATCCGTCAATAAGGGCTGATCGATCACCGCTATGCCCACGCCCCGACCGGTAATGCCTTGCTCGTGTAAAGAACGGACGCCCAAACCGGGATTTTTCCCGTCTTCCAACAGGCGGCGGGGATTAAACCCGGCGGGCAGGCAGTCCGCCCCGGGCCATTCGGTGTGGCTGTCAAAAGACAAAGTAGCAATTAAGGCCGCTTCTTTTCTCAAATCTATCTTTTTCAGCGAGACGTTCTGAAATCCCGTAAAGCGATTTAGTTTCTTTAGATCACGATTATTGCGCAGGGCGAGCTTTCGTTTCTGTCCGATATCCATTTCTTTGCCATTTACGACAAGGCGCGACAGTGTAAAAACCGCGTTTGTATCGCTTCTGTATTTCCCGAACGTGAATTGGATATCCGGATAAACGATTTCCAGAATATCCATACCGCCGTCCCTTTGCCTGTTTTCCCGTTGCGCTGCGCCTAATATGCGCTTCACATCCTGCGGTTCGGTCAGTTTGTAGGTGATATTGCCGGATTCTACCGCTTTTAAAACTTTTGTTGTTAGACCGAAATCACCGATTTGTGGTTTCACCGAAAGGCCGATTTGTACACAGGAAAGTAATAAAAACAATATCCGAACCGGCTGTTGTTTAACATTCATGATTAACGCCTTAAGATGTATGGGTTATACCACTTCAGCTCCATTTATTAAAAAAATATTCTTGACAGAGAACGAAAACTTGAATGTCATTCAGGCTATGAATGATAAGCATTCAAACTATGAATGAAAATGCAAACCATACACGAAAAAATCATCGCCAGAATGGCGTTGATAATACCGAGACGAAAAGAGATTTTTAACATTGTTAATCCTTTGGCTTTTCAACCTGACTCAATTTAACAAACTATCCGTCTGCTAATTTTTTCTTCGTGTTCTCTGTGCGCTTCGTGTTCTTCTTGGTTATTTTTTAAAAATTCGGGCGCAGCACAATGCCAAATTTCATAAAGCTCTGTCCGCCCATGCCTTCTGCCGTATGAAAGCGGTCCTCATAAATCCGGCTGCCGCGAAATAAATCCATATAAAGACCGATTCTGTAATTTTTCACTGCTGAGAACGGATAAAAAGAAATTCCCAGCGTCGGGCCGTAATCCAAATTATTAAAAGTGTATTCCGGAACCGTTCCGTCATTGGAAACCGATTTGGAAATCGTATAACCAAGCGAAAAGCCCGCTTTCAGAATAAGCCGCGCAGAGCCGCTATTGCGTTTAAAAAAATGAAAATTGCAGGTCAGCGGCAGGCACAATTGCTGAAAGCGGATATCCCGACGGCCGGTAACAGAGAAAGACGGCATATCATAAGTGATGGTCTGATCAAAGGCCAGATAATCCAGACCCGTCTCAAAGGTGAGTCCTTTGAACCGGATTTCCTTATGCGCGCCGACGTTAAACCGCGTTCTTGTGGCCCCGCTAATGGCGTCCACGCCGGATACGCCGCTAATGCCTTCCATTGTGTTGTTCTCAACCACCCCGCCGGCGGTAATGCCGGCCAGATAAGAAACCGTTGGTTGCTCTTCGGGCGTAACGGTTTCATTTACCAGCTTGCTCTTTGAACTCATGCAGCCTTCCAATACACTCATTATTACAGCAAACATAATAAGTGGCAGAAAAAAGTATTTCTTCGATTTCATTATTATCCACCCGTTAGTACGGCAATGGTACATTGTACTCGATTTCATATATTTCCGGTTTATAATAGCAAAAATCACCGCCGTCCAGGTTCCAGATCACATCGGATTTATTCGGTATCATAACGCCGTTAAATGCTTTGTATTCTTTGATTATAATTTCCCAGTCCGCCAGTTCGAACGTACCGTCTTTTTCCATGTAGCGTTTGGCGGTTATGCGTTCAATCTGATTTTTTTCGTTGAAATAAAAGGTAGCCGAAGCCGAAAGACTATCACAGGTAATCGTTGCTTTAGCTGTATGTGAATCGAGTGATTCCCAGGTTATGTAATCGTTTAAAAACACGGAAGGAAACCACACGCCTTCGGCCAAAAAGCGCAGGATTCCCCCCTGATCCACTTCCGCTCCATCGGCGTAAGCCACTTTGATGAAACCCAATAGTTTTACGGTCAGGTCGCCCTTGCCTCCGATAAAACGGTCGGTAGCGGTAACCATGTCCACTTTCCCCTGCCAGTAAAATTTCATTTCATCCACATTAAAGTACTGCACGGCCTTCATGGTTTTGAAATCCTGATGCGGCTTCAGGCGAAAGCCGCCGCCCTGTTTTAAACGCACGGTTTTCACTTTTTCTTTACCGATGATACCGGTGTAGCGCAGGTAGTTTTGCACGACCTGCGGCAACGATTTCAAATCATCTTCCAAAACCGCCGGCACATTGTTTGTTTCTATGTTGATGAACATATTGCGTACGGTTTTATTCATGCTTGAGCACCCCACGGTTAATTGTATTACTATGACCAATAATATCGTTTTGGTAATTGTTTTCACTTTTTTCTCCCTTTTTGCTGATCATTAATTTTAATTAGAACTACTCTCTGTTCAACACACGCTCAACAATCAGGCGGTTAAACTTTTCCGCCTCTTCAAAACAAGGCGAATGCGCCGAATATTCGAACCACACCAGTTCTTTATGCGGCGCCTGAAGATGTTGAAAATATTCGGCGGCCAGCAGCGAAGGAATTTGATAATCATATCTGCCCAGGACAAAATAGACCGGAACCTTTACCTGCGGAACGATTTCCATCAGATTAAATCTGAGAAACTCGTGCTCCACCATTTCATCTTTTGCGGAGAGATACATCCCCCGGAATAAACCTATCCGGTTTAACAAGTTATATTCATCCGTAAAAAGCAGGATTTTGATAAAATGATTCCAATTCTTGTGACCATACGCCGCGCCGCCGAAATGAATCAGCCACTTACGTTGAATGTCCGTTCCCTTCAATCCATTTCTGTAAACGCCGTTTAGCGGTTTGCCAATGGCTTCCAATTCGCTTATCGCCTTTTCATTACGTTCTTTGCGCGCCTTTTGCAAAACAAATTCATAGGATAATCGTTCCCCTTCCGGCATATTGGCCACTTGCCCAGTCCCCACATACGCATGAAACAATTCCGGATAGCGTTCAACAGCCAGCATACCAATGAGCGTCCCCCAGGAATGAGCCACCAGATAGACTTTTTCCTTTTGGAAACGCGGGCGCAGATAATTCACCAGTTCATGAATATCCGCAACAAACTGTGCAATGGTCATTGGCCGGTCTTCCAGCGCAAAATGATACGAACGACCCGCTCCGCGCTGGTCCCAGTAAACAACTACAAAGTTCTTTTCCAGCTCACGATTATAATGCAGGAACAGTCCCGTTTCCGCCAAACCGGGGCCGCCGTGCAAAAACAGCAGCAAAGGATTATTTCTGTCTTCGCCCCGTATTATAATCCCCTGTTTTATGCCGCCCATATTTAGCGCCATTATTTCCGCGATACTGTTGTCCGAATCATGAAAAGGCGATGTGCGCGGGCGCAGCAGTTTTGCCGTACCGGTTATTAGCCCAATGCTTACGATTATAACCGTAAGGGCGACAGAATAATCGTTTTGAAAATTCATGCAAACATTTCCTATCGTTTTTAAAACAACCGGTCTAATACAAATAAAAAGCCATCCATATGCAGACTACAGAGAAGAATAACACAGCCGCATTCAGCCAGCGCATTTTTAGCCTGTCGTTAAGCGCCATTACCGCAAAGGTCCGGAAGCGGTCGTAGCGAAATATGAGCATACACATTTTGACCGACGTCAGAGAAACAAAAACAGCCATAATCCAGCCATAATCTATGCCCAATGTAAACGCAGCGTACCAGGTGTAGGCAATAAGCGCCAGCCCCAGCGTTCCCGCCACATATAACCATTTTGGCTTTTGCCGCGCGTAGGCGCGGCCCAGTTCCCAGCGTTTCCAGCGTTCGCCGAAAATGCCCATCAAAATGCGCGAACCGATGCCCAGCGTCGCCCAAAACAGGCACAAAACTTGAAAATAGTTAACTTCTGTCACAGCCGACTCCATATTTCCAGCAAACATTTTAAATAATTATTTTTCCTTCAAACGCCGCTCAATCCAAACGGTATGGTTCACCAAACCAAACTCTTTTAAAGCAGCCGATAGGCGTTCGCTCAAAACAGAAAAATCGTTTTCATTCGTTTGCGCATCATATCGTAAATGGATGCTGAAATCGGTATCCAGCGCCGCATGCCGGTATATTTTAACCAGCGGCGCCTTTTCATCTGCATACACTTCTGTTTGCCAGCTGGCCAGGTACGCTTCTAAAGCAGCGTTATTCTTTTCCGTTGTGCGAATTTCAATCATTTCCAGACGCGTCATCTGCACGACTTCCTGTTTGATTATCATTTTTTCATTTTACTATGGCCAATACCGTGCCGGTTTTGTAACTTCATATAAAACAATGAATTGAAAAATAACCGTAAAACCAACTTACCATATACGGTAATTTTAATTGACATATATGGTAATTACGAGCATATTTATCTTATTTGGTAACAGGTCTCTTTTACGAGAAGGATTCCCCGATGGATACAAACAGGTTCTTCCGCGAAGCCACGCTGCGCATCTGCGGCAATCTGGAAGTCGAACAAGCCTTTCTTTCCGTATTGCGTTTTTTACGCCGGGAAATGCCGGTTGACCGCATGTCGCTTCAGTTATACGAGAAAGAATTAAAAGCCGTACGCACCGTGGCTATAGCCACAGCCGGCGAAGCCAAAGAGGTCGATATTTTAACGCCCCTGTCCAAAGAAGCGCAGCAACAGATTGAACAAAGAATCCGTCTTCAGGACGCCCAGCCCCATCTTCATTTAGTAAACAAGCAAACGCCGCGTATTTATCAGGAAATGTTTCGTTTCCACGGCATCCGGGCCACGTCTTTTATCGTTATGCCGCTGAATGTGGGCGATCGATACATCGGTTCCATGACGCTCATTACGAAAAACGAGGTGTTTTCCCTAAAGCATGTGGAATTAATTTCTTTGTTAAAAGAGCCGTTCGTCATTGCCCTGTCCAATACGCTGCGCTATCACGAAGTAGTACAGCTTAAAAATATGCTCAAGGATGACAACCGCTATTTGTTTCAGGAGATCCGCCACCTTACCGGCGACGAGATCATCGGCGCTAATTTTGGATTAAAAGAAGTTATGAATCAGGTACAGCGAGTGGCGGCATTAGACAGTCCGGTGCTTTTGCTGGGTGAAACGGGCGCGGGTAAGGATGTGATTGCCAACGCCGTTCACTATTCCTCTTCGCGCAAAGACGGGCCGTTTGTTAAAGTAAATTGCGGCGCCATTCCCGAATCGCTGATCGACAGCGAACTGTTCGGCCACGAAAAAGGCGCCTTTACCGGCGCGCTTGCGCAAAAACGGGGCCGCTTCGAACGGGCCGACAAAGGCACGATTTTTTTGGATGAAATCGGCGAACTGCCCCTTCCGGCCCAGTCGCGACTGTTGCGTGTTTTGCAGCATAAGGAAATCGAGCGTGTGGGCGGCCACAAAACCATTCGGCTGGATATTCGTTTCATTGCCGCCACCAATCGCAATCTGGAAGAAATGGTGCGCAACAAACAGTTCCGAGAGGATTTGTGGTTCCGCTTGAACGTCTTCCCCATCCGCATTCCGCCGTTACGGGAACGTAAAGCGGATATTCCGGCTCTGGTACAACATTTTATCAGTAAGAAGGCAAAAGAACTTAAGCTCCCGGGCGCGCCCCGCCTTGCTTCCGACGCGGTGGATGTTTTGATGCGATACGATTGGCCGGGCAATGTACGCGAACTGGAAAATGTGGTTGAGCGGAATTTGATATTAAATCCCGAGGGCCCTCTGCGCTTTGAGGAATTATCCCGCGGTATGGCTCGTAATGCATCCGTCTTTGCGACAGAAGAAACATGGGAAACGCTGGATGCGGTAACCGTCCGTTACATCCGGCGCGTATTGTCAAAAACCAATGGCAGAGTCAATGGCAAAGGCGGCGCGGCCGAAATACTGGGAATAAATCCGAATACGCTAAGGAACCGAATGCGGAAACTGGGGATAAAGTACCATAAAAAATGAAACCGTGGATCCAACTAATAAGTGCAACGCTTCTGTTTAAAAAATTGGGGTTAACCGGTAAATTCGGTTATTCACCAAAAACCAATAGCCGAAAGGTCACTTATGAAAGGATACCACCGGTTAACCCCAGAGCAAAGGTACCAATGGGCGTCCGACGCATTATTTGAGATAGAAAGAAGAATGCGCAGAGTGGATAATTATAAAAAATTATGTGAGACGCGGGCCGTTCTAAAACAAGAAGTGACTAAACAAAAGAAAACTATAAAAAATGTGGCGTAACCTTTTCTTAATGAATTTCAACTAAGATTTGGACATCGCCCGTTTTTCCAGTCGTTTACATATCTGTCTCACGACTCACAATAACTAAAAAAGGGTTTACGAAATTCATCGGAAACCCTTTATCTACAGTACCGGGGACCGGACTTGAACCGGTACGGAGGTTAAGCTCCGAGGGATTTTAAGTCCCTTGTGTCTACCAATTCCACCACCCCGGCACATCTTGCTTTTTATTGAGGCGACGGCCGGATTCGAACCGGCGCATAGAGGTTTTGCAGACCTGTCCCTTACCACTTGGGTACGTCGCCGATTTTCAGCATAAAAAAGAGCGAGAGACGGGATTCGAACCCGCGACCCCAACCTTGGCAAGGTTGTGCTCTACCAGCTGAGCTACTCTCGCTTAAATCTTCATATTTGAAGACGTTAAATATAAACCGATTGAAAATTTATGTCAAGTCTTTTTAGCGCTCTCTGTTACGAATTTTATCCACTAAACGCTTTTTATTCCGGTTGATTTTTTTCTGCTCTTTTTGTGCCATCAACAATAGCCAGACAAACAAAAAGGCAAGAAATATTAGAATTAGACTTTTCATATTTTGTGGAGACGCCTGGATTTGAACCCGGGTCCTAACAGGGACCAAAATAAACATCTACAACCATAGTCGGTTATTAAATCTCATTTGATAATCGGTCAACCGACAATCCTATTATCAAACCAGTCCGTAAAAGTTACAAATCAGCGTCCGGACAGCGCTGCTCTGTAATCCGTCAAAATCGGCGATTGTTCAAACCCCGACGGATTGGAGTATAGAACAATCGTGGCTGCTAATTAAGCTGCCAGTGCGTAATCGTAATCAGCAATTATTATGCTCTAACCAGTTTAACGGGATAGTTAGGAGCCCGGGTTGCCGTTTAAATCCTTCTCCTGCCCGTCGAATCCAGAATCGTCCCCAATAAATTCGACTATAGAAAAAGAAAGGTGACACATCAGCTAAGGCCGGGGGAAGCCTGAAAACCGAATATTTGCCACCTTTCGAATTGTTTTTATCAGATGAGTAAATATACAGTCTTTTTAGAGTTCTTGCAAATATACTACTCATATTTTTCTAATTTTTCTGGCTAGACAATGCCAAAGCCTGCCCTATTATTTCACTCATTTTGACCGGATTAACGGGTTTTTCTAATATAGAAAAAATTTCAAAATTTATGCTCTCCGAAATGTTTTTACCCGACAATACAATAATCGGCATATCGGATTTTTTACTTTTTATTTTTTCCACAAGCTCTTTTCCGGACATCTCCGGCATCAGCCAGTCCGTAATTACCAGATCATATTGTTCACTCTCCTGTTCAAAGGCTAAAAGCGCCTCATTCGCATGGTTATACCCGTCAACCAAATAACCAAGCTTCTCTAAAAAACGTTCATACATTAACAGTAAGGCTTTGTTATCATCCACATACATAATCCGGCCTTTTCCTTTCTTTAAAGCCGCTGTATGGTTTTGAATATGGTCTTCATCTGTTTTATCAAATTCGCCTCCCCCCTCCGTCTCCACGAGATTGACACTCGGCGAATCCAACCATTCGGTTAGCAAATCGACACCACGTTTCCCGGCTGCACAGATTTCCGTATTATAATTTCGGATATCTTCCAGACTTAATTCTTCTTCTTTTATTATTTCGCTAAACCCTAAAACCGCAGCAAAAATATTTTTTAAATTATGAGCCGTCTTTTTATACCTCTCATGAGTTTGCCATAATTGTTTTTCAAACGATTTCGGTTTCGCTTCCTGCGAGGCATAGCCCTGTCCTTCTGTTTCCACTCTCCATGCGTAGCCATAGACACCGACCATTAAATTATCTTCAATCATACCATTACATTTGTAAGCAAATGGAATCACATCCGAATCGGAGTTTATTAAATAAAAAATACCTTCCGACTTTTTCTCCCGGAAAACATCCTGAATATAGTTATCCCAGCTTACTCCTCTTTTTGAACACATAATGGATTGTATTTGCTTTCCCGTCATGGTTTCGGGACTCAATCCCAACTGTGTTCTTACTGCCGTATTGATATGTGTAATTTTACCGGAAATATCATGTTTAAAAACCAATATTCCGGAATCATTTAACAGCCATTCTATTTCCTCTTCCTGCCTTTTAAGAATACCTTTGTCCTGTTCATAAAGTTGAAACCGGTTTCGGTACGAAACAACCATATACGCTAACACAATTACAAGAGTACCTAAGATAAAACTAAGATTTATAAAAAAAATAAGCCAGTTCATTAAAACTCCGCCCTAAAACACTGTTTTTAAATTTTCTTAACTATTATAAAGAGCTCCTACCGCAATTAAGACTGGTTATTCAAAGCATTAACAGATTTTGTCCAAAACTAAACGATTAGGTTAAGTTAAAAAATGTCTCGGGAATTTTCCCCATTGATTTAAAATGCGCAATACTTTTTTCTATAAACAGTCCCTTCGATTCAGCAAAGACGGTTCCCTCCTTTGAAACTATTTTACCATAAATCTGAATCTTGTTTTTCAGTACATTCTCCACCCATGCTTCAACATAATTTTCACTCTCCAGAGGCAGGGCATTATGGTAATCTATTTCCAGTTTTGCCGTCATGGCCGTATAGCCATTCAGCCAGGAAACGCCTCCCATCGCCTCATCCAGCACGGCCGCCACCGCGCCGCCATGCGCATGCCCCGGAGGCCCCTGCGCCTTTCTACCAAAAACAACCCGCGCATAAAAACGATGGCTTCCTTTATCAAAATAATACTTAATTTTTATCCGGTCGACCTCTGCATCAGAAACAAATGAGGACAAATAGTTCGTTTTAGGAAGAGGAGACAAAGTGCAGATTATTTCATAAACGGAAATAATTAACCTCCTTAAATTCGATAGTTTAACTGTTTTTATTCCATATAATTTCCTTTAAAATAGGCATCTTCCAATCAAGATGCAAAGAAGCCATTTTACTTTTTAAAAGATTTGAAGCAGCAAGCCTAAATAAATTTGATTTGGAATTTTCATTTTTTTATTTTTCGAACTTATTTGTAAAAGGTTCGAAAAATGATGAAAAAATTTGACAAAAAACGTGATACTATTAAACAGGCCGGTATAAAATCATTTGCCGCATACGGGTATTATAAAACAACTCTGGAAGATATTGCCGGTATGCTGGGGATGAAAAAAAACTCTCTTTACTATTATTTTGAAAACAAGGAAGCCCTTTTTAAAGAAATTATCGAAGACACTCTTTTGGAATTTTCTGAACAGCTTAACAGGATTATAAAGAGTCGTTTAAGCGCTTCGGAAAAAATTAAACATATAACCAGCCATATTCCGAAACTCATCCAGGAACGTAACATAAAATACAGCGTTACCCTCTCCTCTTACCTGGAAATCAGTAACGTTATTCGCCGTTCATTTCCCGATTTTCAGCAGGAGCAGAAAGAAATGATCGAAATGCTTTTAAAAGAAGGTATCGCGAACAACGAATTTATCCGGCACAATACCAAACAGTTAGCCGTAGATATTTGTACTTGGATACCGGCAGTATTTAATAATAATTATCTCATTTCAGAATCAAATTTCGTTTCGGAGGTTGAATTTGATGCGGCCGAAAAAGAGATAGGGCGGCTGGTACAGTATTTATTAAACGGAATTAGGACCAAACCTTTTTAAAACAATCGCGTAATTAGCAAACAATATTTATATTTGGAATAGAATGATTTAAGGAGTTTCAGATGCAAAGAAGGAAGAATCGAGTCCTGCTTATCCCGCTGCTGTTCCTAATAACCGCTACCTTATGTGCGCAGGGACAACGCCTAACCATAGAAGATGCGGTACAGATAGCGCTCAAAGACAACCGTGCCATCAAAAGCGCCGCATTGGAAGTAGACCGGGCGTCTGCGGCGGTAAATGAAGCCTTTGGTCATGCCCTGCCATCACTGGATATTTCGGCTAATTTTTCCCATTTTATAGAAAAACCCAAAATGGCTTTCCCCGATTTCAGGGCCATGCTCAACAATGCATCATACGGTATTTTATTTGATGAAGGTATCATTCCGTTTGATCAATCCAAGTTTCTGCCTATGGGTACAAAACTGCAAACTTTTGCCCAGGAAAATAATTATCAGGCGCAAGCTCAAATCACACAAATTTTATTTAATTCCGCCGTTCTGCGCGGCATCGGCGCTTCGCATATCTATCTAAATCTTTCTAAAGAGAAACTAAAAAGCATCGTATCCAAAACTATTTTGGATGTAAAGAAAGCGTTTTACGGCGTACTTTTGGCCCGGGATTTACGAGACATCGCCAAGGCACGCTTTGCTAATGCCAATGAACACCTGAACAATATCAAAGCGATGCGCGCTCAGGGGCTCATTTCGGATTTTCAGCAAATGCAGGCCGAAGTACGGGTCGAAAATATCCGTCCTGTTATTTTACAGTTGGAAAATGTGCTGCAAAGCGCAAAGAACGGTTTAAAAATTCTATTAAATATCGATCAGGACACCCCCGTTCAAATCATCGGAACACTGGAATACGAGAAAGAGACTATGCCGTCCGTAGCGGATTTAATCCGTGAAACCCGTAAATCAAATTTTACGCTGAATACACTGCGTATAAAACAACAACTCGATGACGAACTAACTGCCATCGATCGTGGCGGATACTGGCCGACTTTGGCGGCGTTTGGGAATTACACGTATGCCGGTTCCGGCGAGGGATGGAATTTAAGCAACTACACATCTGCGATTGTTGGTGTGAGTTTTTCCATCAACCTGTTTCAGGGTGGACGCACAGCACGTAAAGTAGAACAAGACCAGATCGTATCCCGCCAAACACAGGAACAGATAACCACGCTTTCGGATGCTTTTAGCGCACAAATCAAATCAAAATTAAATGATTTAAAACGGGTTGAAACTCTGGTTGAACTCATGCAAAGCAATATTAATTTGGCCGAACGCGCCTACACTATCGCCGGAAACCGCTACAAACAGGGTTTGGGCAGTGAACTGGAATTAAAGGACGCCGATGTAGCCCTGAGCCAGGCAAAGACGAATTACAGTAACGCGGTACACGATTATCTGATCGCCAAAGCAGAGTTATTCGATTTGGCCGGACGCGTTGAACCGCATTGGTACCAATTTATCGAAGAGTTATTACATAAATAAAGGAAACGACAATGAAATCCAGAATGTATATAATCGTTGCCCTAATTCTCACTATCATATTTTCCGAAATTCTGTTTACAGGTTGTTCTTCAAACGACAAAGGCAGTTCCAAAAGTATGGAACAAATCCAGAAAGAAGAGGGGCTTCCGGTAGTCGTACAACCGGTTCAGTTAAAAGAATTCCAAACCTACCTCACCTTTTACGGTCAGTTTAAAGGGTTGCAGGAAACCATCGTCGGCGCCATGATCGGCGGCCGGATCGATAAAATTTTAGTTAAACCGGGAACAGCCGTAAAAAAGGATCAGGTAATTATTCGATTTCCGGAAGACTCCCCCGCCTCGCAGTACCGGCAGGCAAAGTCGGCCTACGAAAATTCTAAAAAAACATACAGGCGCATGAAGGCGCTGTATGACGCAGGCGAAATTGCCCAGGCACAATACGATGGAATAGCCACAAAATACAGCGTGGACAAACGTAATTACGAGACCATGAAAGACATGCTGGAATTAGACGCGCCGTATAACGGCGTGCTTACCGAACTAATGGTGCACGAAGGTGATAATGTTAAAAGCAAAACCCCACTGTTTACCGTAGCGCAATTAAATAAAATGAAAATCCGCATCTGGCTTTCCGATACGGAACGCATGCAGATAAAAAAAGGGATGCCGGTTCTGGCCCGGGCCGGCGGTAAAACCTTTTCCGGAAAAGTGGCAGAATTATCAATGGGCGTAGACCCCATGAAACAGGCCTTTTCGGCGGATCTTATTTTTGACAATAAAAGTCGCGAAATCCTTCCGGGTCTGACCGCAAATGTCAAAGTCGTCCTGTATAAAAAGGAACAGGCGGTTGTGCTCCCGCGCAGTCTTGTAAAAAAAGATGCTTCCGGGCCTTATGTTTTTCTGGCAAAAGAGGGAAAAGCACAAAGGCAAGAGATAACCATTGCACACGAATCCGGTATTTTTTATGAAATAGGAAGCGGGCTCAAAGCGGGCGATCCTTTAATTGTAGAAGGAAATGCCCGCCTGAATAATGGCAGTAAAATTAAAGTGGTAAAGTAGAGGAGGCTGCATGTTTTTAGCAAAACTATCGGTTGACCGTCCGGTACTTACCACGGTTATTTTGCTTGTTTTTATTATTTTTGGCGGCCTGGCTTACAACACGCTTAAACTAAACAATATGCCTCAGGTCGAAATTCCGTACGTCACGGTAACAACCATCTACCCCGGCTCCGGCCCCAAAGAGAACGAAACATTGATTACGAAAAAAGTGGAAAACGCCATCTCCACAATCAGCGAAATTAAGCGCATCGAATCATACAATCTCGATGGCGCGGCAATTTCCTTAATCGAATTCAAACTAACCAAGAATGTCAATGTGGCCAGTCAGGAAGTAAAAGATAAAGTTGATCAAATAATCAACCAATTGCCTTCGGATGCGAAAAAACCCATTGTGCAAAAGATAGATCTTAACGCCAAACCCATTATGGATCTTATTTTGAGCGGCGACAATATCGATCCCAGAACATTGTTCCGGCAGGCAAACAGTAAATTAAAGGACCGCTTTGCACAGATCAGCGGCGTGGCCGAGGTGAAAATCAGCGGCGGTCAGGAACGGGAAATTAGAGTAGAGCTAAAGAATAGAATCGTTTATAAAAATTTTATCTCTATGCCGCAATTGCTGGGCATTTTAGGTTCACAAAATGTCGACTTACCCGGTGGCACATTTAAAATTCTAAATCAGGAATATGCGGCCCGGGTTCAGGGTAAATTTAAAAGTGTGGAGGCTCTGCGTAATCTGCAGATTTCCACCGCATTCGGCAATAAAAAACTGGGCCAGCTTGCCGATGTTGTGGACGGCGGAAAAGATATCATCCGGCGAACGGTTTATTTTGACAGAAAAACCCAAAAAAGTGATTCCAATGCGGTGCGTCTTTCCATTGTAAAAAGTTCCGATGGAAATGAAATTGTGGTTTCTGACGCGGTGCGCGAAGTACTTCCTGAAATTCGTAAAGAATTACCACGGGGAATGCATCTTGCCATTGTCAGCGACAATGCCAATTTTACCCGCAGCACCGTAGAAGACACCATGAGTAATATTATTCTTGGTATCATTTTTACTTCCATTGTTTTGTTTTTGTTTTTATTCAATATTCGATCTACCATAATTGTAGCGCTCTCCATGCCGGCTTCTATCATCTCCACCTTTCTCGCCTTTCAGTTTTTTGATATGAGTCTGAATGTGATGTCGCTTATGGGAATTTCGGTTTCGGTTGGTGTTTTGGTATCGAATTCGGTGGTGGTGCTGGAAAATATTTTCCGGCATAAAAGCCTGGGCAACAGCCCTAAAGAAGCGGCGCTGAAAGGAACAACGGAAATTGCCGTGGCGGTGCTGGCCGCAACCCTGACCAATGTGGTTGTATTTTTACCCATCGCAAATATGTCGTCCATGGTTGGTATGTTTATGAAAGAACTGGCCCTGGCCGCCTCTTTTTCGACTCTGTTTTCATTATTGTTTTCTTTTACCCTTACGCCGATGCTGGCCTCCCTGATGATCCGTAAAGACGGCGAAACAGGAAAAATGTCCCAAAAGATGGACCGCTTTTACCAATCCTGGGATAATTTCTACCGGAATATTCTATCGAAATCATTACATAATAAAGTTACGAGTCTCGTAATAATTGCAGTCTCCTTTATATTGTTTATTTTTGCCGTTTTATTTTACGGCCCGCGTATTGGGTTTGATATGATGCCGCAATCGGATAACGGAATGCTGCAAATTACGGTTGAATTACCGCAGGAATACAATATCCGGGAAACGGGGAAAGTGTTAAAATCCATTGAAGATAAAATTAAGGATTATCCCGGAATTATTAACATTGTAACTGAATTGGGTAAAACTAATAATGTAAATACCGGAACCAATATGGCGCTGATGGATGTCAATTTTGTGCCGGTGGATCAGCGTGAAAAGAAACTGAATTATTATATTAATGCCTTTGTAAAAGAGTTTTCCGATATCCCCAATGCAAGGCTGATTACCGTGGACTATAAATCCGGGATGGGTGGAGGCACAGCGCCCCTGCAATTTTTTCTAATGGGTCAGGATTTAGAAGTGGCGAACCGCCTGAGAACGCAGATCATGGATAAAATTCACGACGTGCCCGGCCTGATCAACCTGGATCAAAGTGCACGCCCCGGAAAACCGGAAATCACAATTACGCCAAACAAGGTAAAGCTGGCCGAAACAGGCATAAGCGCACAGGAAATTGCACTGACCGTGCGCGCATCACTGGCAGGAATCACCGCCACCAAATATCTGGAAGACGGGGAAGAATACGATATTACCGTAACAATGGATGACGCCTCGGTGGATTCGCCGGAGAAAATCGGGCGCATTACCATTCCCTCACGTCGCGGCGTTATGTTCCGTTTATCGCAATTGGCCGATATAAGTTTCACCGAAAGCTATTCCAAAATCCTGCACCGGGATAAATATGTAGCCATTCAGTTTACCGGTTCCAATGCGCCGGGTGTGCCGCTGGGTAATATCACCAGTGAAATTGAAAATCGTTTAAACGACATTCAATTCCCTCCCGGTTATAAAATCAAATGGGCCGGGATGGCCGAGATGATGAAAGAGATGATAGCAGATATGTCGTTCGCTTTTATCCTTGCTATGCTGCTTACCTATCTTCTGTTGGCGGCCATTTTGGAAAGTTTTATTCAGCCTATTTTTATCCTTCTTACCGTGCCGCTGGCCATTATCGGCGTTTTGGCGTCTCTCTATTATACCCATATTTCCTTTGCCATCACATCGATGATGGCTATTATTATGCTTATCGGTATCGTCGTAAACAACGCTATTTTAATGCTGGATTATACGAACCAGTTGGTGCGTGAACGCGGTATGGATGTAAAAAGCGCCCTGGTAGAAGCCTGCCCGACAAAGCTGAAACCAATCATTATGTCCAGCATTGCAATAATTCTGGGCATGTTGCCGCTGGCTATCGGTTTCGGTTCCGCCGGAGTGGAAATGCGCCAGCCACTCGGTGTGGTTAGTATCGGCGGACTGCTGGTTTCTACGCTCTTATCGCTATTCGTAATCCCTGCTTTTTATTATATTTTTGAAGATAAAAAGAAAAAAGCGTAACGAGCCATTTAAGACAATGGTCGATTCCCAAACTAAAAGGCCGTGTGGGAATCGACCATTAAAACTTGTTTATTTTTTAATAACCGTTTCCATCATTTCGTGTTGTTCTAAAATCCCATTTCCGTGGTGATGTCTGGGACCCGTTCCTTCCCAGTGGTGTAAAACAAGATCGGCCGGAAATAATTCCAATATCTCACCCGGTTCAAAAAAGGTTCGAATAGTCCCTTTTCATCCGTAAAAGATTTTTTTTGCTTGCTTACCAAAAACCTGCTTTGGCGATTTATATTATTGGTCAAAATACATTAAGATAAACCGCAGTATTGTTTAATCTGCCGTTCAAAATCCTGCGGTTCCTCCGGAGAAATTACAATGACACGATTCGAAAAACGCAGCACCACGGCGCGTTTATGATCGGTAATATAGGCATGGTAACTGCCCAGCTGTTTATTGCGAAACATTCCCGTATACGCAAACAAACCACCGTTTCCCATCGTCCGGATAGAATCGGACAGAGCTTCCGGATCTACGGAGACACGTTTAAGATTGCTTAAATCAATTTTGGTTTTCCAAAACAAACGCTGAATATAGAGCGTATTCTGCCCCAAAAAATATCCGCGTACCGTAAATAGAGAAATGCCGACAACCAGCAACGGTAAAAGCCATAAAAACTGCCCGCCGTTCCGGATGCCGAGTCCGGGGAGAAACTGTAAAACAGGAATGCCTAACATAAAAGCAGAAGCCACAAAGCTCATTATTTTTAACTGTCCGCTCCAGGGCGCGTTAAAATAGGAAGAAGGACCCACACCTAATTTCCTTTCCTTTAAACCGTATCAACCAGAAAACACAACTATCAAATCCCAGCATATAAATAAACGCCAATTGCCAAGATTTAAACGGTTTTTGTTATTTTAGTTTATTCACGATAATTTATATGGTCTTTTTATAAAAGAGTCCACTATAAAAACCACGAATTTACACGAATCTATTCAATTTAATTTCAATAAAAACAATCCGTTTCTTTCTGTGGAAATCAGTGGCTATGCCTTTTTAGACTGGACTCATAAAACATATGAACAGATTAATCTTTTACCAAAAATCTTTAATCGGTAGCTATAAGCCAATCACTGTTCACTATTTATTATTCCCTTCGACTACGCTCAGGGCTGGCATTGTTAAACGTGCTTTTCCAGCCAGTCCGAAAGGTCCTGTAATACTTTTTCTTTTTCGATGTCATTATGTGATTAGTGACGTCCGTCCGGGTAGACAATCCGTTGTTTATCTGCAAAGGTTACGTTCTCAAAAAAAACGGCGCTGCCCTGCGGATCGACCAAGACATCCGCCTCACCATGAACAATTAATAACGGAAGGTTTATTTTATCCGCGTGTGCCTGTGTCCATTCCGTAGCCGCCGTAATCTCCGTGCCAAAACGGGCCGAGGCCATACTGTGCACCAGCGGATCCTGCTCGTAGGCTTTAGTTACTTCCGGATCGCGGGAAATGGTATTGACATCCAGTTTGGTGTCAATGGAAAATCCCGGCCAGATTTTAGACATAATTTTACTCAGCATAAGCAGTAGCGGAGAAATACCCGGTTGTGACAACAGCGGCCCGGAAGCGACTACACCTTCTAAACCTTGCGGGTTCGCGATCACATAATTCAGAACGATTAAGCCGCCGAGACTATGCCCCATCAAAAACAGCGGCGTATTTTTTTGTTCCTCCTGCACAACATCGAGAAAACGATGTACATCTTCTGTGAATTCTTTCCATTGCAATATGTGTCCGCGCTGTCCGGGCGATTTTCCATGCCCGCGGTGATCGAATCCGTAAACGGCAAATCCTAGGGGCAGCAGTTTATTTACCACGTTCATATAGCGGCCACTGTGTTCGCCAAAACCGTGAACAATGGCAACCACCGCTTTTGTTTCGCCTTCCGGCAGCCAGGATTGATAAAAGAGAGATAAATTCTCATAACCGCTAAACGTACTTTCAGAATGTTTCATTGTTTTCTCCAGAATTAGGTTTAGGGAAATGTAATCATTTGTAAGTTCATTTCCAATCCGCAGGATAGCGGGCAGGTAAAGGCGGGAATTTAGTTTCCTCTTTACATACATTTCTGGTTCCCCGCCTGCCCGGGGATGACTTTCTCCTGAACCCATAAATAGTCATTCCCACGAAGGTGGGAATCCAGTTAATCTTGTAATAAATTATCTTCGTACAAGTCCCGCCAATCTGGATTTGATTCCTCAATCAAACGAATTTTCCATGCACGATTCCATTTTTTGAGCTGTTTTTCTCTTATTATAGCATCTCGAATATCATCATATCTTTCTGCATAAACCAGAATATGTACTTTGTATTTCTTTGTAAATCCATCGTGTAAATCATTTTTGTGTTCATAAATGCGGCGAGCAATATTATTGGTGACACCAACATAAAGTGTTCCATTCCTTTTACTGGCAAGAATGTAGACATAGGCAGACATTTTTAAACTCTTTTAGTTTATTTTTACCTCTGGTTCCCCGCCTGCGCGGGGATGACTTTCTCCTGAACCCATAAATAGTCATTCCCACAAAAGTGGAAATCCAGTTTCCTCTTTACATACATTTCTGGTTCCCCGCCTGCGCGGGGATGACTTTCTCCTGAACCCATAAATAGTCATTCCCACAAAAGTGGAAATCCAGTTTCCTCTTTACATACATTTCTGGTTCCCCGCCTGCCCGGGGATGACTTTTTCCTGAACCCATAAATAGTCATTCCCACGAAGGTGGGAATCCAGTTTCCTCTTTACATACATTTCTGGTTCCCCGCCTGCGCGGGGATGACTTTTTCCTGAACCCATAAATAGTCATTCCCACAAAGGTGGGAATCCAGTTTCCTTTTTATAAAGGCCTTCGGGGGTGACGCTAATCAAGCACCGCTGTGTTGGGGAAATAGGTACTCCAGGCAAACCAGTAAGCCACCGTAACCGGAACTGCCTCCAGACGCGTCCCTTTCAATTCTCCTTTAACACAAATACCCTGCGCCAAATCCCAGAGAGAATGTGTGGCCATATCTGTATACAAACGCATCTGTTTTTGTTTTTCAAATGTAAAACGTTCATTTCTAAAAACCCGCACGCCCCCGTCTTCTGATTTTAAAATTAAAATCTTCGATTCTCCCAATACAGTGCCGAGCAGCTTATCAACCGTTAGCACTTCGTCCACTACGGCCAGAGTATGTACGCCGTAACGGATTCCGTAAATCAGTTTTTTGCCTGGCATTTTATCCTTTAACCAGGAGGTTCGAAACAAGCCCAGCAATTTTGGGTTTTTAAAATATTTTTCATATGCCGAAGATCGGATTTGTTCATTCTTTTTCAATACTTTCGTTTGCGGATGCTGCTTGTACCAGGCAGACCAGCTTGTTTGCACTGCCGGCAGTGTTTTTAATACGTTTCCTTTTAACGGTCCCTGCAGCGCTTCACCAACCACATGACTCCATAAACTACCCGTTTCTTTATCCATCATCACCAGGCTGTTTCGCCACAGCATGCCGCTGACAATGAGCGTGATTACCTGGTTAGCAATTTTCCTGACGTACACGACGCCTGTATGACAAAGCGGTCACCAGGTGACGGCAACAGGGATATCCCCAAAATAATCGTTTACAATTTCGTGATGATCCAATTGCCAAAGCGAATAGGCGTGTGCTTCTCCGTTTATCAATAAACCCATTACCGGTTCATCGGGGGACATTTGCGTAGCGGCCACAGTACCGGTGACGTAAAGCGGTTTGGTAATTGCCGGAATGACATTCGGATCTAATAGTTTAAAAAGCGTATCGCCTTTGATGACGGTTACCGCCTGCGGCGACTTGCCCTGGGAGAAAACACTTACGGGAATAAGAAAAAAGATATAAACGAGTACAAAAGAATAAAACTTTGACTTAGGCATTTTACAGAACCCTCATTAATTTAAGCGATCGTAACCGGGATATGAATCAGATAAAAAATAGCAAATTATATTTAAGAATCAAATGGGGCAAAAAGTTTTATACTTTTAGCGGATCCTGTATGGATGAAGGATTCCAATACTTTTTTAAAATATGTTTAATATTGCGGCAATCGGCAAATTCCGAATACACCGGACAGATGCTGCAATCTTCTGTTCCGCAAACAGAGTCTGCATTTTTAGAAATCCAGCAGGGATCCTGGGAATCCTGATAAGCCGGACAGTTTTGTCTTTCTTCTTCGGAACAGTTTTTTATTTTCCAACAGGGCAGAGTCGAAAATACCATGCGGATTCCCGCTAAATTCAGACCTTTTTCATTGATCATATCACGAATACAGGCAATGCGCTGAATGTCCTTGTCTGTATACGAACGGTGCTGTCCTTTGCTCTTTTGCGGAAGAATTAAGCCTTCGTTTTCGTATAAACGCAGAGTAGCGACAGAAATCCCAAACATTTTAGCCACGACGCCAATCGGATAAAGAATAGATTCATTTATTTTCATAGAAGCGATCGAATTAAAAGATTATATAACAGAAAGCCCCGGCAGTTTGGATGACCGGGGCTTAAGCCGATACAATTAAATAAAAATAATGGGACCGCCGGCCGCTTTTTCATAAAACTGACCAACCGTCAGGACTTCGTCCACTTCATCCACTAAATCATCCTTCTGCAGTTTAAACATATCCATTGCCAGTTTACAGGCATAAATATTTCCACCGGCGTCACTAATCATTTCCAAAAACTCATCCACCGGCGGAATATCAAGATTTTCCATTTCATTTTTCATCAGCCAGCTTGCAAAATTAGAGATCCCCGGAACCGCGCCTAACAGAGTGGGAAAAGGCATGGTAATGGGCATTTTTAACATGGGCATTGCCATATTCAACGCGGGATTTCCAACCGTTGAAACACGAAGCTTTTTTACCATTTTTTTAGCAGGGCGTTTAAGCCGAAGAACGTAAAAAAGATATTTGCTTCCATGCCTTCCATACGGGCGCCGTTCCCCATTATCAGACCCGGATAGACGCCTTCGAGTGAACCCTGAGCCACAATAATTGATACTTTTTTAATTTTTTCTTCTGCCATTTTTTTTCTCCGATTAAAATTAAATTAAACGCAACCGTGTGGTTTAGACAGTCCGGCAACGTACGATGCTTTTTTACCAGGACCTTCAGGAAAGAGATCGTATAAATCCTTAGTAGGGATTCCGCCGGCATTTTTCATACGCCGGATTGAGGGGACCTGTCCTTTTTCCGCAAAATCCTTACGCATAAAGCGAACTACTTTCCAGTGTCCTTCCGTCAGTTCGGAAATCCCCATATCGGCAGCCAGCTCGGGCGCCATTTCTTCTGTCCAGTCATCCGGATTTACCAAAAAGCCCTCTTCATCTACCTGTACGGTTTTACCCGCAATTATTTTCTCAGCCATATCAAATCTCCTAAAGTTTAAATTATGTATACTCAAGTGTATTTATTCCCCCGGCCCAGCCATATTTTTTACAAATTCAAGCGAAAAGGCAATGCCTTTCTTTACCTCGGGATCCCGTAATTGTCTCATTAAATATAACAACGAAACATCCCCTTTAATATCCACATCCATTTTTTTGAAAAAGGATAAGGCATTATTCACAGAGCCAAGCATTTCCGGCTGTGTCATCCCTTTAACGGTAAGCAAAATGGCGCCGATATTTTCGCGCAGTAAACGCACATCTTCCACGTTAAATGTGGTTACAACAGTATCCACAATTTTAAGCGCCTCTCCGAAAAATTCGAAATATCCTTTTTTATCAAATTCATTTAAGGTGTCCAAAATTTCATCAAAGATTTGTTTTCCCAGCGGTTGCAGGTCACGGAACAGATCTTCCGCCCCCTCCAGTTGCGTGAGCATCTTGCTCAGATTACGTGTGTTTCGCAGCAGTTTTTTTACAAGATGAATCAAATCGGATGTGTCAAAATAAGGCGCCACATCTTCCAGTTCTTCCACAGCGGCGTCAAACATATCCTTACCGATTAGAGCAAGATCATTCTTTAACTCCTGCATTTCCATATTCCGCGCCTGATTCTGTTGAAGCTGGTCGGTTATGAGATCAAGCTTTTTATGAATGGCGCTGATTTCGAATTCAATAGTTTTAGTGTCCATCTTATTGCCTCTTCTTTCCCGCCATGGTCATCTGTGCTTCAATGGGCAACTCGGCGCCTTTTAATAACAGATTCCAGTAAACCCAGCGAAAGGTCATTTTACCCCAATGGTTCATTCGGGTTTCTTCTAACAGAGAAAAGGGGCCAACGCCTGGTAAGGGAAATTTCCCGGGTAACGGTTCCACATCATAATTAAAATCAATTAAAATACCTTTGCCAAATCCAGATTCGATAAAACAATTGGCATGACCGTCAAACGCCTTCTTTAACGGACGTCCATCGATGGCACGCTGAAAATTTTCGAACAGTACGTCCGCCTCGAAATGGGCAACGGAACCGGCTTTGGAACTGGGCAGATCCGTGGCGTCACCAATCACAAAGATGTTCTCATATTCTTTAGACTGAAGCGTATTCGGATCGGTTGGAATGAAGTTTAAGTCATCTCCCATGTCCGAACGCTCTATAAGGTCGGAACCCATATTGGTAGGTATGGTAACCAGTAAATCATAATTAATCTCTTTATCGTCAAAGGAAATGATTTTGTTATTGGCGCTATCCACCCGGCCGGTGCCGAAATCCGAAACGATATGAACATTCTTTTTCTCCAGAAACTGGCCTAAAAACTTTGATGCAATGGGTTTTGTGAAAGCGCCCGGCAAGGGCGTTACATATTCAATTTCAACCTTGTCACGAATCCCCTGTTCCGTAAACCACCAGTCGGCAAGGAAGACAAATTCGAGCGGAGCGACCGGACATTTAATGGGCATCTCTACAATATTTAAAACCATCTTCCCGCCTTCCCAATACTTAAGGAAGTTACGTAGGGCAAGAGCGCCTTCGATGGTATAAAAATCAAAAATGTTTTTATACCAACCGTCTCCGGCCATGCCTTCCGTCTCAGCAGGATGTACCTTGCTGCCTGTGGCAATTATTAGATAATCATAACTTATTATTTTACCATCGGCTAATTTAACGCGGTTCTTTTTGGGTTCAATTACGTCAATTTTGGACATGATCACATCAACGCCCGGAGGATAAAAATCGCGTTTGGGTTTGATGACATCTTGTTTATTATAAATCCCAAAAGGGATAAACAGAAAGCCCGGCTGATAATAATGTGTTTCAAATTCATCGATCAGCGTGATCTGCCATTCCTGTTCGTCCAGCACAGGCCTGAGTTTATTTACCATCATGGTTCCGGCTGTACCGCCGCCGAGGATTAATAGACGTTTCATACGAATTCCTTTCTATTTAACGCAGATAATTATTAGTCTCGTGTATGTCCGAAAATCACTTCTTTTAATTTAGAACAGTTAATTTCAATTCGATAGACTGCGCAGGAACGACAATCTTCAAGTTCGCATTTTTTGCCCACTCCAACCGTACTCCAACAGGGGCCGGCCGCTTCGTAATAGGCCGGACAATTACGGCATTAGCTATCCAAACCGCCCTTAAACTCCCAGCAGGGAATAAAGGACATGATACGTTTAATACCCTGAATATTAATGCCGTATTCTTTGATCATTTTGCGGATACAACGCAGCCGTTCCAGATCGTGCATGGAATACATGCGCCGGTTAGTTTCCGTTTTAAAAGGGATAATTAACCCTTCCTGTTCATAGAGGCGCACCGTCTGAACGGCAATGCCTAATTTCTTGGCGATAATGCCGATATTAAATACCGGTTCGTAGATATCCATATTTTCCACAGTTTGACAAACACCTTTTCTGTTTTTTTCAATATCTTTTTTCTACATTTTAAAATGTAGCTTTGCAAAATAAATGCCAATCTTCCCGTAATTCTGCTTACGGTGTAAGTTATTGTTTTTCCTAAAATCTTTTTTTAACGACTGTTTTTATATTCTCACAGATGACAAACAGAAAGATAATTGTTCCTAAAAACGGTAAAACATTCTTCTCTGTAATTCCCTCTTCCTTTTTTGCTTAGCTGAAGGACAGCCTGCTTATTACGCTTGTCCTGAGAATAGTTGTTTTAAAATACTAAATATTCTCAGAATGGAATGAATTCTGTTTGAACAAATCCCAAAATGTATTAACTTTCGGTTTTCTGAAACGCACAATCATTGGAGTCGGTATGTCCCAAAATCTAATCGAAAAAATTGCCCAGCGCTTTGCCGTCGGCCTGGAAAAAGGCCAGATAGTGCATAGCGGTGATTTTATCACTTTACAACCCGCACACGTAATGACCCACGATAACACAGGGGCCGTAATCCCTAAATTCAAATCCATCGGCGCCAAAAGAATCGCCAATCCGCGTCAGGTGGTGCATACACTCGACCACAATATCCAGGATAAAAGCGAAGCCAATCTCGCTAAATACGCCAAAATTGAAGCCTTTTCCAATGAAATGGGCGTCGATTTTTACCCGGCCGGACGCGGCATCGGTCACCAGATTATGTGCGAAGAAGGTTATGCTTTTCCCGGAACCGTCGTGGTGGCCTCCGACAGCCACTCCAATATGTACGGCGGTTTGGGTGTTTTGGGTACGCCGGTGGTACGAACAGACGCCGCCGCACTCTGGGCCAGCGGCAAAACCTGGTGGCAAATTCCACCGGTAGTCAAAGTGATACTGAATGGTAATCTTCAGGCAGGCGTTACCGGAAAAGACGTCATCATTACCCTGGCCGGATATTTTAACAACGATGAAGTTTTAAATCATGCCATCGAATTCAGCGGCAACGGTATCGAAGCATTATCGATTGACCAGCGTTTATCCATCGCCAATATGACTACCGAATGGGGCGCCCTGGCCGGTGTTTTTCCCATTGATGAAGTGACCGTAAACTGGCTGAAAAACAGGCAGACTTTTATCGAGAAACGAGGCCTGGCTGGCGTTCCTTCCGATGCGGACGGGAATGGCGTTCATCCGCGTTTAAACGGCAAACGGATCACCGAACTGGAACATAACAGACCGATTGCCGATGCGGACGCCTTTTATGCAAAAGAAATTATTTTCGATTTATCCGGCGTACGGCCCATCGTGTCCGGACCGGATACGGTTAAGGTTTCCACGCCGGTTTCCCTTATGGAAGAAAGGGACATAAAAATAAATAAAGCCTATCTCGTTTCCTGCGTGAACAGTCGTGTGGAAGATATCGCCCAGGCGGCGGCAGTTGTCAAGGGTAAAAGGATTCATCCCGATGTGCAGTTTTACATCGCACCCGCTTCCAGCGAAGTGCTGGTCGAAAGTAAAAATCGTGGCGACTGGCAGGCGCTGTTAGACGCTGGCGCCACCGAGCTGCCCCCGGGCTGCGGCCCCTGTATCGGACTTGGCGCGGGTTTACTGGAAGACGGCGAAGTGGGAATTTCGGCTACGAATCGTAATTTTAAAGGCCGCATGGGTTCCAAAGATGCACAGGCTTACCTGGCCTCTCCGGCGGTTGTGGCCGCATCGGCTTTGGCCGGGAAAATAGTTCAACCGTCTAAAAACGATCTGGTAAAACCGCAGGGAGAATTGAAAGAACACCGCAAGCCGGCTCAAAAAGCGCAGGTTA
The DNA here is from genome assembly GCA_024278755.1 of Calditrichota bacterium. Classification (GTDB taxonomy): domain Bacteria; phylum Calditrichota; class Calditrichia; order Calditrichales; family Calditrichaceae; genus JANTFQ01. The sequence goes on from JAJRSO010000037.1 coordinate 27,977, forward strand.
AAATACTGGATGGTTTTCCAACCGTTTTAAGAGGAGAACTCGTCTTTTGTCCGCAGGATAATATGAATACCGACGGAATTTATCCCGGGAAATACACCTACAAAGACGATATCACTCCGGAAGAACAGGCACAAGTGGTGATGGAAAACTACGACCCGGAATTCGGGACGATCGTTCAGAAAGGCGATATTTTAATCGGCGGATTCAATTTCGGTACCGGCAGTTCCCGCGAACAGGCGGCTACCGCCTTAAAATACCGCGGCATTCAACTGGTTCTGGCAGGCTCTTTTAGTGAAACCTATAAGCGCAATGCTATCAATAATGGGTTTTTGGTGATCGAAGCGCCCGAACTGGTAAATGATTTACGTACACAGTTTGACAATTCGAAACTAACCATCAAGACAGGCATTCAGGCCGAAATAAACTTTGAGGCCGCTCAACTGGCGGTAAACGGAAAAACATACTCCATTGCGCCCATCGGCGCAGCGGCGCAGGAAATTATTATCGAAGGCGGATTAGAAAACTGGGTTAAATCGCGATTGTAAAACGCCACAATTCATAAACGAATAAACCGCGAAGTACACGAGAAAGTGATTTGGCAACGCTTCTTCGGTATTTCGCGGTTAACCGATCAGACATAACGCCGTATGGATTTACTGCTTGTTATGCAAATGAACAACATAAGACATATCAATGCTTTACTACAAATATATCATCGCTTCATTTTCCTTAATACTTTGGTGTACCTTTCACAGCCTATTGATTTCAAATTCCGTTACGACATTGATAGAGCGAAAGATCGGGATTCGGTTCCGCTTTTATCGGATCGTTTTCAATCTATTTGCCCTTGTCACTTTTCTGCTTGTTCTTTTCTATTTTAAAACCCTTCCCGCAGAGATGCTTTTTCGCTGGGATGGCGGATTTCAATTTATTCAGTTTAGTCTGATGGCAGTGAGTTTCTATTTATTTATTGCCGGAGCCCGGCGGTATGATGCCCTGCGATTTTTGGGATTGCGTCAGCTTAAAAGCGCCGCTAACCATAAAATGTTGAATACAAGCGGGAAACTGGAAATTAAAGGGTTACATAAAATTATCCGCCACCCATGGTATGCCGGTTCTATAGTAATCATCTGGACACGGAATATTGATAGCGGCGTGTTAATTCAGAATATCATTATGACGGCTTATTTGATCATCGGCAGTCACCTCGAAGAGCGAAAACTGGTTAAGGAATTCGGAAAAGAATACAACGACTACCGACAACGGGTCTCAATGCTGTTTCCGTTTATATGGATTCGGATGAAAATTCAAAAGAGTAAACAGGTTTAATTCGTTTCAAACAAATTCTTTTCGGCGCTCTGTTGTTTTATATGGATAACTTGGTTTAAAAATACCGTGCATCTCTCCGGATTTTCACGGATGACGCTACAAAGAAATGACAACAGGCCGTTTGTTAAAAACGATCGCATCTGATTCGCCGATTCTTAAATACCACGAATGAGCCTCTTTTAGGCAGACAATACAACCGATTTTCGCCGCAACATAACACCTATCGCTTAAAAGTTATTCTAACAACATTCGCGTTGATTCATGTAATTCTCGGCCCTTATAGTGAATACATATATTAAAACCAAAACCTTCCAACACCCGTTTTAAAAAACAGGAAACATTAAAGAGCAATTATAGAAATACGACAAAGACCTGTAATCTTTTTAAAATCACTGTTTCTTCGGCCTGTCCGTTTCCGGGGTGATGAAATCCGCGGCGTTTTTTAGTTATTCTTATCCACATGGATCGCCCCGGCCCCTTCTTTTCTTAAACCACTTTCAATAGTTTCAATTTCAGGGAATTATTAAGTATTCTCCTCGTTTAATTGATTGCATCGTTTTGAATTGATTTTTTTAAAACCGGGATATAAGAATCTACGCTTGACAAATGCAAAAAAACGGAGGCAGGATATCTACACATCTATCCAAAATATTTTCAGTTGTTATTCTCTTATTAAAAGAATACTGTATTTTTTGGTATTTTTGATATTTACTTTTATTCAAGCCGCTAACTCCGCCGCATACTCAGAAGCCGGACAGCCTTTTTTTACGCATTTCAGTTCAAAGGCCTATGACGGTCTGCCGGAGAACTGGAAAATTGTGCAAGACAAGCGCGGCGTTATGTACTTTGGAAATGAATCGGGCATTTTAGAATACGATGGAAATTCCTGGCAAAAAATCAAAGTACCAAATTTGACCAGCGTCCGATCGATGTCTGTCGCAGGGGATGGCACAATTTATGTGTGTGCTTTCGGTGACTTCGGATACCTCCGACCCGATTCTACAGGACAAATCACCTATCATTCACTCAAACCATTTCTGGATAAAAAATATCACAATTCCGGTGAAATGTGGGATGTGATCACCTTATCCGGGGATGCTTTTTTTAAGACAAAAGATAAAATCTTTAAATGGAACGGACGTCAAATCACAGTTCTGGACTCCGCATTTGCCTACCGATTATATAAAATTGACGATAAAATATATTCAAGGAGCCAAAATGACGGCCTACTGGTGATTGACGGCGATTCATTGAAACTAATGCCTGATGGCGCGTTCTTTGCCGAAATCGGTGTTTATAATATGCTGCCCTATATTCCCGAACAGGTCGGACTAAAAGGCCACATTCTTGTCACAACAAATAGCGAGGGGCTTTTTCTGCATGACGGCAGGAAATTTCATCCGTTCAAAACAGAGGTAGACTCATTTTTAATGGCAAATCAGGTTTATAATGCCTGCCGGATGCTGAATGGGAATTATGCGCTTGCCACACAGCGCGGCGGAGTAGTTATTATTGATTCCAAAGGGCGTTTGATCCGTTTTATCAACGAAGATTCCGGGCTGCTTACAAATGTTATTTATGATATTTATGCAGATCGGCAGGGTGGGCTTTGGCTGGCCACAAACAACGGAATAATTTATTGTGAAACACCTTCTCCTTTATCCATCTTTCAAAACAGCGGCGCCTTAAAAGACAAATCGAATGCGGTGCTTCGTTTTAAAAACACTATTTATGCAGCAAATGATTTAGGCGTCCTCTACTTATCTAAAAAGAACTCTGCCTTTCAATTAGTGGAAGGAAGTAATAAACCAGCCTATGAACTATTTGGATACGAAGATGTTTTGCTCGCCGGAACCAATTGGGGCCTTGCCGCCGTAAAGAACAAAAAACTTCAACCGTTTTTATTGGAAACTCAAACCGGCAGTCTAATAGCTTCGAAAATATACCCCGGCAGAATATATGCCGGCACGCATGATGGATTAACAGTTATTTTAAAACAAAAAAATAACCAGCTCCGCGCTGTATATACTTTTAAAACAAATGATGAAGTTCTTTCTGTCATTGAAGAAAAAGACGGCGGCTTATGGCTTACCGGACATTTTCTCGGCATCTATCATATTTCGGGTAATATAAAAGAGCTGTCTTATGGTACTGATAATGGGGTTAGTTTTACATCTTATAATAAGCAGAATATACTTCCGGGAAATGAATGGAAACTTTTTGAAATTCAGGGTAAAATGCTGCTTGGCACCGATACAGGCATCTTTACTTTTGACAGAAAAACGCAGCGCTTCATTCCCGATTCGACGCTTGGCGCAAATCTAGCCGGTCCCCCGAACATTGTTTCTTTAATCGAAAAAAGCACAAACGGTGATTTATGGATTTTAAGCAGACAAAACGGAACGAATGAACTGGGAAAGGCTTTTCTCCAAAATGACGGACGTTATCTCTGGAAACCGTATCCTGTATTCAGGCGAGCTGCGTTAAAGAATACAGACGCTCTTTACGCCGATATTAGCCCCAATTCAAATAAAGAAATTTTATGGATCAGTACGGATGAAGGGCTGGTGCGCTACAATCCTGAGATAGTCAAAAATTTTCAGTTTGATTTTTTAACACTGATTAGAAAAGTAATTGTTCATAACGATTCCATTATTTTCAATGGACTGTCCACTAAACAGTATAGAATGAAAAGCATTGTTCTGCCGTTTTCTAAAAATGATGTTCGCTTCGAATTTTCGGCAGTAAGTTTTGATAAACCGGAAGCGTCTCTTTATCAATACTTTCTCGAAGGGAATGATACCGAATGGTCAAACTGGTCGACCGCATCTACAAAAGGATATACAAATCTTTCCGGCGGTGATTACACGTTTCGTGTGCGTTCAAAAAATGTATATGGAACGACAGGCGCAGAGGATGTGTTTCGTTTTACCGTTCTGCCGCCCTGGTTTCTAACCTGGCAGGCTTACATATTATATACATTTTTTATTTTTTCCGGTATTTTCTTAGTAGACCGCTATATGCGGGCAAAGATAATTGAAAGGGAGCGCGAAAAGGCTAAACTACGGGAAGCTGAACTCGTTTCAAAACAGGCGCAGGAACTCGAAACAGTTGACAGGTTAGTCCGTGTGATTAATAAAGCGGATGACCTTGAGACCTTGTTTAAATCCCTTCTGGAAAAAACAATCAGTTTTATTCCGCAGGCCGAAAAAGCAGCTTTGTTTTTATTGGACCATAAGGATAATAGTTTCAAAATAGCCTATACTTTCGGCTATAAAATCGATGATTTGGAAAAAATTACATTTCTACCCGAAGAATTAAAAAGCAGATATGCAGATAATTCTGATGAAATTGAAAAAGGAATTTACATTGTTAGCGATACAAAAAAATTAGAGGGAGATGAAAAACTAACTTCTTTCAAAAAAGCAAAGGCAATGTTAGTGATGGCTGTTGAGTGGGAAAACAGGCTGGAAGCCTACGTCGTTTTTGACAGCTTTGCGACTAAAAATGCATTTAATCCGTCCACTGCCAGAATTTTAAACCGCTTTCGCGAGCATGCTGTTTCGGCAATTTCGAAAGCCAGGTCTCTAAAAATACTACAGGAAAAAAATGAAAAAATAGTTAAAACTCAGGAGCAACTTATAATTCAGGAAAAGCTTGCTTCCCTCGGACAGCTTACCGCAGGAATCGCCCACGAAATTAAGAATCCGCTTAACTTTGTTAAAAACTTCGCTGAGCTTTCCGTTGAACTTATGCAGGAACTGCGGGAAGAGTTAAGTACTTATAAAGAAAAAATGACAGATTCTGACTGGGAAGAAATAGAAAGCATCCTAAAAACTTTAGAAGAAAACAGCCTCCGGATAAACGAGCACAGCAGGCGTGCCGACAGTATCGTGCGAAGTATGTTACAACATTCCAGGGGGAAATCCGGTGAGCGCAGAGAAACGGATATAAATGCCATGCTTGAAGAGAACATCAATTTAGCCTATCATGGTCTTAGGGCACAAAATAGTAAATTTAATATAACAATCAAAAAGGATTTCGACAGTACTATCGGTACGCCGGTGGTTGTTCCTCAGGATTTAAGCCGCGTATTTTTAAATATCCTGCAAAACGCGTTTTATGCTTCAATGCGTTCACAATCCCAGGATTATCAAAAGTCCACTGCAAAACAGCCCCACCTTTTTGATCAAACAGAAAAAAAGGCCTCCGAATTTCAGCAGGAACCGACCTTATGGGTAATTACAAAAAACATGGGCGACAAATTGACTATTCGTATTCGTGATAACGGCCCCGGAATACCAAAAAAAATACGTAACAAAGTATTTAATCCTTTTTTCAGTACAAAACCGTCCGGTGATGGTACCGGTTTAGGACTGTCTATCGCCTATGATATCATTGTAAAAGAACACAAAGGTGAAATATCTTTTATAACGGAAGAAAATTCGTTCACCGAATTTATTATCCGATTGCCAAGAGGAAACTAACACCAAATATAATGAGGTAAATGAATGCCGTATCGTATCTTAATAGTCGATGACGAACCGGATCTGGAACAGCTTATCCGGCAGAAGTTCCGTAAACAAATCCGTCAGGATGAATTTGAATTCATTTCTGCCTTTAACGGCCTGGATGCCTTGGACATTTTACAAAAAGACAATAAAATAGACCTTGTGTTAACAGATATAAATATGCCCAGAATGGACGGCTTAACCCTATTACAAAAAATTTGTGAAATGAATAGTTCTGTTATAAAAGCTGTTGTTATTTCTGCCTATGGAGATATGGATAATATTCGTACGGCAATGAACCGGGGCGCCTTTGATTTTATTACCAAGCCGATTAATTTTGAAGATTTGGAAATTACAATCCGTAAAACACTTTTGGAAATAACTAATCAGAAACACGCGGCGGAAACCCATGATCGTTTTGTAGCCGTCCAAAAAGAACTGGATATTGCGCGTAACATTCAATTATCAATTTTGCCGCAGGGCAATCCGCCGTTACCGGAGATAAAAGAAATTGAACTGGCAGCGCTGTTATCTCCTGCGAAAGAAGTGGGCGGTGATTTTTATGATTTCTTTATGATTGATGAACAGCGATTGGGATTTTGTATTGGCGATGTTTCCGGAAAAGGCGTCCCGGCGGCTATTTTTATGGCCGTCTGTAAAACAGCGATAAAATCAATTGCCTCAAATGGGACGGCTGCGAACGAATGCTTCCTGTCTGTGAATAATACTTTAGAAAAAGAAAGCCCGCTTAACGTGTTTGTTACGGCATTTTACGGTATTTTAAATATTCAAACCGGTGTATTGGAATATTGTAATGCCGGGCATAATCCAACCTATCATATCAATTCCAGCGGCAAAGTAAATACACTTCCCCCGGTGGATGGAATTCCTTTAGGATATCTAAGAAATTTCCCGTATGGGAAACAAACCGTAACCCTGCAAAAGGGAGATACACTCTTTCTTTATACCGATGGCGTTGATGAAGCTATGGATAGAGAGGAAAATGAATTTTCGGAAAAACGATTGCAGAACGCTCTAAAACAGTTTGCCGATTCGAGTCTATTCGATTTAAACCAGGCCGTTTTAGACAAAGTGCAGGAATTTACCGGGGGTCTTCCGCAATCCGATGACATAACCGTGCTGTCTCTGCGTTATTCTCCGTAATTTTAGGCAGACATTAAAAACCAGATACGATTTGCCTTTAACTTCTAAAAAAAAACACCGACCTGTAACTTCCCACGAATATCTTCATCTCATACCCATACACAAAATGTTTAACCAAGTACAAAGGATATGCTATGCTTCAGACAGGATTAACTCACATCGAATCGCAGGATGCGTTTAACAAGATTATTAATGAAAATGAAAATGTAATGATTTGTTGTGGACGTATGGGGCCGATGTGCGTTCCGGTTTATGAATCAATGGAAGAACTGGAAGATGAATATACACACGTAAAGTTTGCAGATATGGAATTTGATATTCCCGATGCACATGTCATTCGCAGTCTCCCGGAATGCGCGGGTTTTATGGGGCTGCCGTTTACCGTTTACTATAAAAACGGAACCGTTGTTAAAGCAACCAGCAGCCTGCAAAGTATGGATCAGATTACCGAAATTTTAGACGAACAGTTTGCAAAGTAAAGAAGTTTAAAAATGGATGAAAATACTTTCGATATTATTATTCTCGGCGGCGGGGCAGCCGGTCTTTCCGCCGGAATTTACACTTCCCGCGCAAAATTAAAAACGCTTATACTAAATGAAGGTGTGGTCGGTGGTCAAATGGTGCTGACCGATGAAATCGCCAATTATCCCGGAGTGGAAAACATCAGCGGCTTTCAACTGGCCCGGGTTATGAAAAAACAAGCCAAAACATTTGGCTGCACCATTAAATCCAATGCAAAAATTACAGGAATGGAATTGGACAACGCGATCAAAGCCATTGAAGTAAACAATAAAACGACCTATACGGCAAAGGCGGTCATTATCAGCAGTGGCGGCCGTGCACGAACATTAAATGTTCCCGGAGAAAGTGAATTTCAGGGTAGTGGTATTTCCTACTGCGCCACTTGTGACGGAGACTTCTTTCAGGATAAAGAAATTATTGTGGTGGGCGGCGGAAATTCCGCTTTGGAAGAAGCGGTTGCGCTTACTAAATATGCATCTAAAGTAACCATCGTTCATGAATTCGATCATTTTCAGGCCTACCCTTCCGCTGTGGAAGAAGCCCGGAAAAACGATAAAATTCATTTTATTATGGAATCCACCATTGCCGCCTTTAAAGGAGACACGTCTCTAAAAACAGCGATCATCCGGCATATTCCCAGCGGAAAAGAGTCGGATATGCGCATCGACGGCGTATTTATTTTTATCGGTTACGTGCCCAATACCGAACCCTTTAAAAATTTGATTTCGCTTAACGAGCGGATGGAAATTGTAACGGATGAAAACCGGCAAACCAGTATCGAAGGCGTTTTTGCCGCTGGAGACTGCATTGCCAAACGCTGGCGTCAGGTTTCCACCGCCGTGGCGGACGGTACCATTGCCGCTTTAAGCGCAGCGGAGTATATAACGAAGCAATAAAATGATAAAAACAAGGCTGTCTCAAAGGTAAATGAGCAGCCTCTTCTTTCATTATTTTCTAACTATGTCTTTATAGCGCCAACGTAAAAAGAACCACATTAATGCAGAGAAAAGTAAAATTCCAAATCCCGAAAGCGTCGTTATAAATGATACCTGAAACCCCATTAAACTATTTGCGGTGAAATATCGCTGGCTTTTATCATTTCGGTTAAAGCTTCACTAAATAGGCTGGTATCTCTAATAAAAAACCCCGCTATCAAGCGGGGTTTAAATAAAAACAAAATAGGATTATAATTTTAATAAAACGGGTATGACTACTTATTCTGCGTATGCTGAAAAAATGCTTTCCTTAGTTCTGCTAATTAGCTGCTCTTATGCCAGAGAAAGAGCTTTATCCTTCCTGAAATATTAATTTCTCCTGCCGCCCAAAATCCGCAGCATCAATAAAAACAGATTTACAAAATCCAGATAAAGCATCAATGCACCGACGATAGAAATTCGTCCGTATTGATCGCCGTCCGCTGGTGTCAGAGTTAAACCCATTTTTTTAATCTTCTGTGTATCATAAGCCGTTAAACCAACGAAAATTAAAATCCCGGCATAGGTAATAACCCAGCCCAATGTAGAACTTGCCAGAAACATATTAACGACCGAAGCGATAATCAGCCCGATCAGGGCCATCATCAGCAGGCCGCCCATGGAAGTTAAATCCTTCTTTGTTACATATCCGTACAGGCTTGTCGCCCCAAAAGTTCCCGCCGTTACCAGGAAAGTGGAGGCGATGGATTCGTAGGTGTAAGCGAGAAGTACCGCCGATAACGTTAAACCGTTTACAAACGAAAACAATAAAAACAGAGTTGAGGCCGTGGATACCTGCATGGTATTGACGCCCCTCGAAATAGCAAAAACCATTCCCAACTCACCGATAATCAGCACAAACATCATAAAGGAATTGCCAAAAATTAAATTTAACAGAAAGGGGCTGTTCGCTGTAAAATAGGCTGTAAAACCGGAAACGGCTAACCCCACAGCCATCCAGTTAAAAACAGTGCGCATCAGGGCATTTTCTCTGACAGCGCTCATTGACGGTTGATAATATTGTTCTTGCTGCATATCTATATCTCCTTTAATTTTTTATTTTTTCAACTACTCTCTGTGAGATTAGTTCCGGATACTGCAGCCTCTTTTGCTGTACTGTGTATAATGCCTGCCGTAAGACGTTTAAAATAGCCGCGCATATCGTCAAAAATCGTATAGGCCCAGGGGACGGCAATCAGCGAAACCATCGTGGAGAATATCAACCCGCCGATAATCGTACGCCCCATTGGGGCATACGAAATACCAATCATCTTTGCATTTCCAACGGCCATGGGAATCAAACCGCCAATAGTGGTAAAAGCGGTCATTAAAATCGGGCGGAAGCGGTTCTTCCCTGCCTCCAGCAAAGCGTCATACCGGGAATACCCTTCTTTGCGCAGGCGATTCACCAGGTCGATAAGCACAATGGCGTTGTTCACGACAATACCTATCAGGATAACCATACCGATCATGCTCATCATATCCATAGGCGTATTGGTTAAATAGAGCATCCAAAAGCCGCCCACAAATGAAAACGGGATGGAGATAATAACCGATAAGGGAAGCACAAACGATTCGAACAGGATTCCCATAAGAATAAATACAAAAACAACGGCCAGGATAGCCGCATAAAACATACTTCCGCTGCTCTGATTAATATTTCTGAACCGTTCTCCTTTGGACCAGGTGTAACCAAACGGCAGTTCGAATCCGGCCATCACCTTATCGATCTTTTGATAAACCTTACCGATTTCATCGGAGGTGGTATTGGCTTTAATATTCAGATAGGTTTTCCCGTTCTCCCGGTGTATATTGCCAAAACCTTTAGTTACTTCAAAGGTGGCTACGGCGTCTAATGGAATTTCCCGGCCATTATTGGTAAAAAACGTTATATTTTTTAACTGTTCCAATGTTTCACGGTCTTCTTCCCTGAGCTGTAGGAGCATGCGTATTTCTTTTTCATTGGTCTGATATTTCGGTAGCTGTACCCCGCGTAAGGCATACATCACCGTGCTGGAAATTACCCGCGGGTTGATACCGTATTTTTGCACCTGTTCGCGGTTTATAATCAAACGAATTTCATCGGATCCTTCGGCAAGATCGGTTTCGACACTTACAATTTCTTTAATTTTCCGGATACGCCGTTCTACTTCCTCTGCTAATTCGGAAAGTTTTTTAGTATCATCGCCAAACAAGCTCAGACTTATAGAAGCATCACCGCTTCCGCTTTGCTGCCAGGTTGTACGTAGTTTCACGCCGGGAAATACCGGCAAACGATCTTTTATATCTTCCACTACTTCATCCCGCGCCATTGCTTTATCTGTTTCTACCCCTGCAATATGCAAAACGCCTTTATAAATCACTTCATACCAGCTTTCGGATTCCTCCGGCATTAAAAAGACATGTATACGGGCGCTGTTATTGCGGTAACGTACATCAATCGTGCGGATATTATACGTCTCTTTTTTAACGCGTAAGCTATCTTCTATCTGCGCCACAAGACGAGCCGCGTCCGAAACCGTATAATTATCCGGCATTTCCAGACGCAAATTAAAATCATTAATATTACCCTGCATATTGTCGGTCTTAGTAATATTGCTTAATGCAAAAAAGGCAGAAATCAAAATAAGAAGCAGAAATGTAAAGGTTTCGGTACGCCGTTTCAAAACCCAGCGCAACGTATTTTGATATATTTTATTAAAATTAACGATAGCTGCCGGTTCTTCCACGACCCGATGGCTAACCACCTTGCTGGCTGTAAGCGGAATAAAAACAAGAGCCACAAGAAGCGAGGCCAGCAGAGAAAAGATAACCGGCAATCCGATACGGGTCATATAAAACTTAAAACCGGCTTCATCATTCATTAAAATCAACGGCATAAATACCACAATACTGGTAAAGGTGGCCATGGTTACCGCCAGCGCTACCTCACTGCCTCCGCGAGCGGCAGCGGTTCTGTCATCCAGACCTTCGGACCGTTTTTGGTAGATATTTTCCAATACCACAATGGAATTATCCACCACCATACCAATGGAAATCATCAGCCCCATCATCGTTATCAAATTGAGTGTCCATCCGATGAAATACAATATTGTGAGACTGACCAGAATAGACAAAGGAATGGCAACATTCAAAATGATCGTCATTCGGATACGGCGCAGAAAAAAGAATAAAACCAGCAGGGCAAAAAAGCCACCCCATAGGCCGGCATTTTGCAGATTTTTTACGCTTTCTTTTATATAGGTGCCCTGATTGAATAAAACCTGTACTTCAAAGCCGCCAAGTGCATTATTATCGGCAACGATCTTGTTTAGTTTTGTTACAATCTTATCACAAATATCAACGGTATTTGCCAGTGATTCTTTTTTTATTCCCAGCTGAATAGCCGCTTTCCCGTTGATGCGCTGCGTCCACGTGTGTTCCGGAACATCATAACGAATTTCAGCAATGTCTTTTAACAGGAGATTGGTGCCTTTTACGGGTAGGTTTCGTACATCAGCGAGGGTACGGAATTTTGCGGAAGAACGTACAAATATTTTATGTCCGCCGGTACGGATATTGCCTGATGAAAGGGCAAAATTATCACGGCGCAGATCTTCGATAACAGTGTATAAATTAATCTTATAGCTTTTTACCGCATCCTGGTTGATATAAATCTGAATCGATTTTTCATCGGCGCCGTAGATATCCACATTGGCCACGCCGTCTATCTGCTCCAGTGGTTTTTTAAACATCTGTTCCGAAAAATAATAGGCGTCTTCCAACTTCTTATCCGGGATGATAGCCACCCACATAATGGCCTGATCGTCCTGATTCCATTTACGTATATAAAGTCGTTCCACATCGTCGGGCAGTTCCGGCTTAACACGATCGATACGATCACGTAACTGACTGTATGCCAGATCCATATCCGTATCCTGATTAAATTTGATAAAAACCCAACAGCCGCTGGCCTGACTGTTCGTCTGAACGGTTTTTACGCCTTTTATGGTATGTACCACCTCTTCTATGGGACGAGCAATCAGCTGCTCCACCTCTTCGGGGTTGGCATTGGGATAAGGCGCCCAAATACCGAGAAAAGGCGGCGTAAATCCGGCGGGCATCAGTTCCACCGCTATCTGGGAATAGGCTATTACGCCCACAACGAGCAGCGCTAAGAAGGACATAAGCACTGTAATGGGACGTTTTAGTGCCAGTTCCGGCAATGAACGGGCTTTTTGCGTAAATTTATCCTGCATTATTTACCTGTCTGTTAAATTTAAGTTTATCCGCTTCCTCATTCTGTTATCGAAGCTAGCTCATTCTCCGATGGATTTTCCCTGGTAAAAATATTGTATACCGTGGGAATCACCACCAGAGTCAGCAATGTGGAAACCAGTAGCCCTACAATGACGGTTATGGCCATCGGGGTACGGATTTCGGCGCCGTCGCCCAAGCCCAGCGCCATGGGAAACAGTCCGAGTACTGTGGTGGAGGTTGTCATTAAAATAGGCCGTAAGCGCACTTTACCCGCCTGCAGAACAGCATCCAATTTAGCAACGCCGGATTTTCGCAGATAATTAATATAATCGACTAAAACAATGGCATTGTTCACCACAATTCCGGCGAGCATAATCATCCCCAGAAAGACCACAATGCTAAGCGGAATATTAAAAAGATACAGAAAAATAACCACACCGATTACCGCCAGCGGGATGGTAAAAATAATTATAAACGGATGTACAAGCGACTCAAACTGCGAAGCCATCACGATATAAACCAAAAAGACGGCCAGCGCCAAAGCCATCATCAAACTGTTTAAGCTGGTTTCCATTTCTTTATTTTGCCCGGCAATTTCGTATGAAATATCCATCGGCAGTTTCATCTTCTGAATTTCATCATAGATTTTAGAATTTACACCCGCCAGATCAAACCCCGGGGCGAGATTTGCGGATATTACCCCCGTTCTCTGCTGGCTTATACGGCGGATTTCCGACGGCCCTTCGTTAACGCGGATTTCCGCTACCGATTGCAACGTAATGGGGATAGTGCCGCCCGGATTTACAACAAGATGGCGCAAATCATCCAGACTCTCTTTATCCGCTTCCCGCAGTCGTACCAGCACGTCAATCCGGCGGTCGGCTTCACGGAACTCGGTGGCCACATCGCCGCGTACTTTGTTACGGATAATCGATGCCACGGTACGGATATTCAGATTATGACGGGCCAGAAGTTTCCGGTTATAAAAAATCTGAACTTCCGGGTTACCGCGCTGGATATTTGATTTTATGTCCAGCAGACCATCAATGCCGCGCATTTTTTCTTCCAGTTTTCGACTGTAGGTTTGCAAATCGCGTAAACTGTATCCTTTTAAATAAATTTCCACAGGTGTTTTGGAACTGAACAGGACAGGGCGAGAGATATTAACTTCAATTCCCGAATAGGCTTCCATTATTTTTCGTACCTTCCGCGAAATCCGTTCTTCCTGTTTCGCAATGTTAGCCGCCGCTTTTAAAGTAATGGTAAGTCTGGCCGTATGCTCACCCTCTTCCGAATCCGAAGTGGCGCTTTTGTCGGTTCCGCAAACAGAAGCGACACGGGCAACACCGGGTATCTGTTCGATTTTTTCCTGAATGGGTAAAATTCGCTTATCCGTTTTTTCGACGGGCGTCCCTACCGGCAGTTTCAGTTCCACATAAAACTCGCCCTGGTGAACTTCGGGGATCAGTTCGCTGCCCAATCGGGGCCAGATAACAAATATGGTAAACAGAAATAAAACAACAATACCGCCAACCACCGCATAGCTGTTTTTAATTGCTTTCCTTAAAAAAGGTTCGTACCCCTTTTCAACCATCGTGTATGTTATGTCGAACAGCCAGACGATAAAACGGATAGGCTGTGAAAAGGCCAATTGGAAAAGTAGTAAAAGCAGGTAACCAAATAAACCTATCAGTAAGATAAATCCATGGGAGAACCTGAAAATAAGTTCCGAAAATGCGGTTAAAATATATTCAAAGACATAAAATACCATTCTAAGCAGATTTAAAGGCGAATAGACTATTTTTTTTATTACCGAATATGCGCGGTATTGCTCTGCCATCGCGCTAAAACTGGCATAAATTTTTTGCGCCGAATTATAGACCAAATATCCGGACCAGATGGAATCGACAAACTTTATTTTAATCAATTGATTGCGGGCAATCTTCAGAAGCATTTCCCTATATTGATCCGACCACCAAAGCAGAAGAACGCCGGCAAGCGTCAAAACCGCAAGTATAACCTGTTTAATAAATGAAACGGTAATGGCGACTAATACTTTCAGGGAATTCCGGATCCAGGTAAAAAATATTAAAACAAACAGCCGGAAGAACATTGGAATTTTAGCCCAAAACGAGAGATGCGGACTATTTTCAAACAGATCCGTTATCTGTTTACGAAGCGTTGTATTCAAAATAAAATCTTTCGGAATTTTATCCGAATCCACATTATTTACAAACGTCTCTGTACTTCGTGACGATAGCATGGGGATCAAAAACAGAGCGGCTGCGAGAGAAGCCAGTAACGAAAAAACTACCGTTAGCGCCATATCGCCAAAAACCTGTCCGGCCACACCTTCTACAAAAACAATGGGTAAAAATACGGCAATCGTAGTAAGCGTTGAGGCAATAACCGCCCCGCCGACCTCGCTCACCCCGCGCAACGCCGCTGTAATTAAATCGATCCCCTCGTCCCGGTAGCGGGAAATACTTTCCAACACCACAATAGAGTTATCCACCAGCATCCCGATACCGAGCGCTAGACCGCCAAGAGACATAATATTCAGAGAAACGTCAAAAATTTTCATTGGCGCAAATGTGGCAATGATGGAAATGGGAATGGAAATACCGATGATTACCGTGGGACCCAAACGACGCAGGAACAGGAATAAAACCAAAATAGCCAGAATACCGCCTTGCACGGCTGTTTTGGTTACTTCGTCCACCGAATTTTTAATAAAAACAGATTGATCGGAAAGGGTTTCGATGTGAATGCCTTCGGGCAGATTATTGGTTAAAAAATTGGTCATCCGTTTGATCATCAGCCCGCGTCGTTCCTGTTGCCGTTTATTTTGCTGCGCTTGCTGAGGCCGCGGATGGTCTTTTTCGCGATTCAGTCGGGCGATAAACGCCTGCTGTTCGGGTGTGCCGTAAAGTTTTTCTTTTACACGTTTGGCTACGGAAACGATATTGGCGTCCGCTTCTTTGTAAATTTCTATTTCAACGCTTTCGTGCCCGTCGATGCGGGTAATGACCTCGCGTTCCTTATTAGTACGACGGACTTTTGCCACATCCTTCACTTTAATATCAACATTATTCCAGCGGCCGATAACGACTTCTTCTATTTCTTTAACCGTTTTAAATTCATTCAGAGTCCGTACCAAATATTCGGTTTCGCCCTCTTTTAAATTTCCCCCGGCCAAATTAACATTTTCTTCCTGTAAACGGTTTTTAACGGTTTGAATATCCATGCCGATCAGGGTTAGTTTCTGCTCATTCATCTCCACCCGGATCTCTTCTTCCAGTCCGCCTTTTACTTTTACAGCGGCAACGCCGTCCACCGTTTCCAGGGCACGCTTAATCTCCTCCTCGGCGATATAGCGCAGCCGGGTTAATCCGGCTTTGCCAAAAAGGCCAACGCGCAGGATGGGATCGAGTGAAGGATCATAACGCAAAATAATGGGCCGTTTTACATCGGTGGGCAAAAAGACCTGATCCAGCTTTTCCCGAATATCGGCGGTAGCCGAATTCATATCCGTATCCCAGGTGTATTCTAAAATAACGTCGGATTGTTCGGCTTTGGAGATGGAACTGATGGTTACCAGGTTATCAACAACGCCAAGCGCCTGTTCGATAGGGCGGGAAATAGTGGTTTCTATTTCCTGAGGCGCAGTTCCCGGATATTCGGTACGCACGGTTAAACTGGGATAGGTCATATCCGGCATCAGGTTAAGTGGCAACTGTTTGTACGAAATCCAGCCAAAAACAACAACGCCAATAACCGCCATTAAAATGGCAACGGGACGTTTGGTTGTAAAATTATAAAAATTAGTCCGTAATTTGTTTTCTGTATTCATACATTTTCCACATTAAAAATGAGTAATTAACAATCCGTAAGTGCTATTTTTTTTTCGCAAGTTTGTTTTCACGCACGGACACAATATTTACTTTGGATTTATCTTTCATCCCGGCCTGTCCGATGACAACAATTTGGTCGCCCTCTTCAATATCTTTTAGTGATTCGATTTTTTCATTGTCTTCGTAGCCCGGTTCCAGACGAATTTTATGGGCAGTATTATCACGTACGATAAAAACATTCATATATTCATTTTCATATACAACCGCCGTTTTGGGAATGAGTACGACATCATGATGGGTATCCAAAATGATACGGGCATTGACAAACATTCCTGGACGCAGCACACTGCCTTTATTTTTCACGCCGATGGTTACTTTAAAGGTTCCGCTGGAAGGATCCACCACCGGGCTGATACGTTTTATCCAGGCAGAAAAGGTTTTTCCTTCTAGATGGTCGGAAGAGACAATAACCCGTTGACCGATTTTTAACTGATTCAGATTTTTCTCCGGCACATAAACCACGGCAATCACCTGCGAATTATCGACCACGGAAAATAATTTATCGGTGGGTTGGATGCGTTTACCGATTTTAGCCAGCCGCTCACCCACCCGTCCGGAAATAGGCGAACGAATCTGCATATAATCTAAATTAAGCTGCGCTTCCTTCCATTGAATTTCGGAAGCCTGCAAGGCATATTTGGCCTTTTCAAATTCTTCGTTACTGAGTAACGATTTTTCATGCATGGCTTCGAGACGTTTAAAATTGCTCAATTGCTGCTGATATTCAATTTTAGCTTTTTGTTCGGATAACTCATATTCTTTGGCCTCGAGGGTAAGCATTATCTGGCCTTTCTTAACCCACTGCCCTTCTTCGATAAATATTTCCTGAACAATCCCCTGAGCACGGGAATAGACGTCGGCCATTATTTCGGTTTCCAGATTGGAACTCAGCAAAATATAATTGGAAATATCACCGCGGGTAACGGTTGTCACTTCTACAGGGATCGTTTCTTCATCCTGAGATTTGTTTTGAAAGTCCTCATTCTTTTTCTGTACCGAATCCTGTGCGGTCTTCCCGTCACCCGGCTTCGATCTTCCTCCGCATTGAATAAGAGAAAGTGACAGTATCATAATGATCAAAACGCTGAGTAAAGTATTCCTGCGCATAATAGCTCCGTTTGGTTTATGGATGTAAAACTTGTTTTTCTACGAGTGTTTTCATCCGAAGTTTCGGCGTTCTTCCGTAAAATTTTAATAAACTACTAAATATAGTGGAAAGCGGGCAAAAAAAATAGTCTTAACAAAAATTAACTTTCAAAATAACTCGTAATATCAACGCAGAGAAGGCAAAGGAAAAAACCAAAACGGTATTATGCCGTAAGTGGGTATACATAGTTTAAAAATATCCACACATTAACACAGACTCGCGCATAGGACGATTGTTTTTCTTAAGCCAGGTTAAAAACATTCGCGTTAATTAGTAAAATTAGCGGCGCTTATAGGAGTTGCATGTATTTACCAAAATCTTTCAATGGCTGTAAAAAACAGAAACGAAACAATGGAGTCGTACTTTTAAAAAGTTAGAGTCAGCAAAAAATAATTATAACCTGAATTGAGCGCTAGTTCTTTTAGCTCGTTATTGAACCTGTCCTTGCGATCCCGAAGCATCGGGAGTGACAATCTTGCCGTGGAACGCCACATTCGCTTCGCTCACTCGCAATGACAGCTCAGGCATTGCTCAATTTAGGTATAAGAAAATGAAAAAAATGTATTTTAGTTATTACACCTAAAAAACCACGTAGAACCAAAAAATCCGCCTGCCGGATTTCGACAAACGGATTTAATGAATATTCGGGTCGGGCGTTAGGAAAACTTAAAATTCATCAAAAGCGATATTTTCTTTTTCCACACCCTGATTATACAGCATATTATTTACCGCGCTGATCATCATGGGCGGGCCGCAGAGATAGTATTCGATATCCTCCGGCGCCTCGTGATCCTTCAGATAGTTATCCAGCACCACCTGATGGATAAAACCAACCGGACCATCCCAATTATCCTCTTCCAACGGATCCGACAAAGCCACATGATACGTAAAATTAGGAAATTCCTTTTCGATAGCCTTAAACTGATCGTCATAAAACATTTCCCGCTTGGAACGAGCGCCATACCAAAAGCTTACCTTGCGTCCCGTTTTAAGTGTTTTGAACAGATGAAAAATATGGCTGCGCATAGGCGCCATTCCTGCGCCGCCGCCAATATACATCATTTCGCGGTCGGTATCTTTTATAAAAAACTCGCCGTAGGGGCCGCTCACCGTAACCTTATCCCCCGGTTTCAGATTAAAAATAAAGGAAGAAGAGATGCCCGGAGGAAAATCGGTTCCCGGAGGAGGCGTGGCAATACGCACATTTAGCATTACTATCCCTTTTTCGGCGGGATGACTGGCCATGGAATAAGCACGGAAAATTTCTTCGTCATTGGACGCTTTTAAATCCCATAAATGATATTTATCCCAATCGGGATGGTATTGCTTTTCAATATCAAAGTCGCTGTATTTAATATTGTATGGAGGAATATAAATTTGAATATAACCGCCGGCTTTAAAATCCATTATCTGCCCTTCGGGCAGTTCCAAAACCAGTTCTTTTATAAAAGTGGCCACATTGTCATTGGAACGAACGGTACAGTTAAATTTATGAATATTAAAAATTTCTTCGGGAATATGAATTTTCATATCCTGTTTTACTTTAACCTGGCAGGCCAGACGGACGTTATTTTTTATCTGTCCGCGTGATAATTGCGATTCTTCCGTAGGCAAAACATCCCCGCCGCCGTCGGTAATCTGACAAGTACACATGCCGCAGGTTCCCTGGCCTCCGCAGGCAGACGGCAGAAAAATACCGTTATTGGATAAGGTTGTAAGCAGATTTGAACCCGCTTCCACTTCGGGACTTTTTTCTTCATCATCATTTATCAGTAATTTTACCTTACCTTTGTTTACCAGCTTAGATTCCGCAAAATTAAGCGCCCAAACCAGCAACAGTATAATCACGGTAAATACAAGTGTACTTATCCCTATAATACTTAATGTACCCAAAACAAACCTCAAATTTTAAAGTTGAATACCAGAAAACAGCATAAATGCCATCGACATTAAACCGGTGATCAGCATGGTAATGCCTAATCCTTTTAATCCGTTTGGCACATTGGAATAACGGATTTTTGTACGAATAGAGGCCATCGCCACAATGGCTAAGAACCAGCCGGTACCGGAGCCAAAACCAAAAACAATGGACTCACCAAGCGTATAATCGCGCTCCACCATAAATAGGGAGGCGCCCAAAATGGCACAGTTCACCGCAATCAGCGGTAAAAAGATTCCCAGGGCCGCATAGAGTTTCGGCGAAAAACGGTCGATCACCATTTCCACAAGCTGTACCATGGCCGCAATGGAAGCGATAAAGGTAATAAATTCCAAAAAGCTTAAATCCACATTGGCAAATCCGGACCAAATCCAGGAGAGCGCTCCGTCTTTTAAGAGATAGGTGTTGATAGCCCAGTTCACCGGCGTGGTTATGGTCATTACAAAAGTAACGGCCAGGCCAAGCCCAATGGCGGTTTCTACCTTTTTGGAAACGGCCAAAAACGAGCACATGCCCAAAAAGAAGGCCAGCAGTATATTTTCTACAAAGACTGCTTTTACAAATAAACTTAAATAATGTTCTAACATTGGTAATCCTCTGCTTATTCAGAAACGGTTTTAGTGATGGTACGCTGTACCCAGACCAGCAAACCGAGTAAAATAAAAGCGCCCGGCGCTAAAACCATTAAGCCCATATTTTCGTAACCCATTGCGTACAGACTATCGGGAATAACCTGAAAACCGAAGAATGTACCGCTGCCTAAAAGTTCTCTGAAAAACGCGATGGTCATTAAAATCCATCCATAACCAAGACCGTTGCCCAACCCGTCCAAAAAGGAAGGCCACGGTTTATTTTGCAGGGCAAAGGCTTCCGCGCGTCCCATAATAATACAGTTTGTGATAATCAAACCGACAAATACACTGAGCTGTTTGCTGATATCAAACAGAAACGCTTTTAAAATTTGATCCACTAAAATCACCAGTGTGGCAATGACGGTCAATTCTACAATAATGCGAATTTTAGAAGGAATCATTTTTCGCAGCATGGAAATACTTACATTGGACAGGCTCACTACAGCCATCACTGCCAGCGACATCACCAGCGCGGTGCGCATCTGAACCGTTACCGCAAGGGCGGAACAGATACCAAGCACCTGAAAGGTTATGGGATTGTTATCAACAAGCGGTGTTTTAAAAATTGCCATATTTTTTTTAGAAAAGAATTTTTCGCTCATTCTTTATCCCCTTCGTGATGTGTGGCATTGGCAAAGAAAGGTTTATATTTTTCAAGTTCTGTTTTTAAAAAGTGCGACACACCGCGTCCGGTTAATGTGGCGCCGCTGATTCCGTCCACATTGTGTTGCGGTTCGCTGCCCGTATATTTTCCTTTGGCAACATTGATGGAAACCAGATTGCCGGCACTATCAAAAATTTGTTTGCCTTTAAAATTATCGGAAAACCAGGTTTTGGAAATTTCGCCGCCCAGACCAGGCGTTTCGCCGTGTTTGTAAAAAGTAATTCCCTCTACCGTATTGCAATCGGCCCCAAGCGCGATATATCCATAAATGGTTGACCAAAGCCCCTTACCGGAAACCGGAATGATATAAGCGGAAATTTTTCCGTCTTTTTCATATTTGTATAATGAGAGCACATCTGTTTCTTTATCATCGGCGGCTTCTGCTTCCGGTACCGAAACGCCTTCTTTATTAACCGAAAATTTTCGGATATATTTTTTATAGAGGTCTGTAATTTCACTACGTGAAAATTCACCCTGTTCCGAATGAATTCCGGCGGAAACCAGGATATTTTTTTTCATATCCAGTTTTTCGTTTTCAATTTGCCTCGGCTTGAGAATCGTCGCCGCACCGGCCAGCAAAACGCTGCAAACAATCGTTACGATGGCGGCAAACCGAAAGGTATAAGCATCACTGTGCACGGCTTAACCTCCTTTTTATATTTGCTTTCACCACATAATAATCCACCAGCGGTGAAAATAAATTCATAAATAAAATGGCCAGCATCATGCCTTCGGGATAGGCCGGATTTACCGTTCGAATCAATATGGCCAGCACGCCAATCAGAAAACCATATACCCATTTTCCCGTATTAGTTTGTGCGGCCGATACCGGATCGGTAGCCATAAACACCGCGCCAAAGGCAAAACCACCCATAACAAGATGATAATAGGCCGGAAGCGTAAACATCCCGGCCGCTCCATCGCCGGCCAGGGCATTAAATAACAGAGCCGCACCGTACCCGCCGGCAAAGACCGCGACCATAATACGCCAGCTCGCAACCCCGGTAATAATTAGAATAACCGCGCCAATCAAAATGGCAAGTGTCGACGTTTCACCGATACTACCGGCATAAAAGCCGTAAAACAGATCCATAAAATGAAATCCCGCGCCGGCCGCGTGCTGAACTGCATTCCCTCCGGCCGGCGTAGAAGCAGCTACCGCCAGCGGCGTGGCGCCGGAAAAACCGTCAATAATTTTATCTTTAAGAGGTTCGATTGCCGTCCAAACCTTATCCCCGGAAATCTTACCGGGATAAGCAAAAAAGACAAAGGCGCGAGCCGTTAAGGCCGGATTTAAAATATTCATTCCGGTTCCGCCGAACACCTCTTTACCGATAACCGTCCCAAAAGAAATAGCCACCGCCACCTGCCACAAGGGAATGGTTGCCGGCAAAACCAGCGGAAAGAGAAAGCCGGTTACTAAAAAGCCTTCGTTTACATCATGCTTGCGCACCAGTGCAAACAATACTTCCCAAAAACCGCCGGCGGCATACGATACCAGTAAAATGGGGAGAAATTTCCACAAGCCGTAGGTGAATAGCTCACCAAACGACGCAGCTACACCAATGGCCTGATAATGTTGATATCCAACATTCCAGATACCAAACAGCGTAGCCGGAATCAAACCGACGATTACAATCATCATAAAACGCTTCAAATCCAGCGCATCCCGCACATGCGGTCCGCTTTTGGTGCGTTCATTCGTCCACAGTAAAATGGTGTCGGTCATTTCAAAAAGCGGAAAAAAGAACTCATATTTCCCGCCTTTTTTAAACTGGGGACGATATTTATCGAATAGTTTTTCTAATGCCTTCAATGTAGTTCACCTTATCATTGATACCTGTTATATTTTATCCTTCTTTCTGAATCATATTTAAACCGTCGCGCAATATTTTACCAAAATCGGTTTTGGAAAGACAGATATACGAGCAAAGCGCAAGGTCTTCTTCATCCAATTCCAAAATGCCCAATCCTTCCATTTCTTCGATATCTTTTGCCAGAATACTTTTAGCCAGTTGCACCGGCATAATATCCATCGGTAAGACTTTTTGATAATCGGTCGGGCTCATCACAAATGCACGAACACCGCCTTTTAGCCGTGTATCCAGCGTATATTCTTTTTTTGTGGGAATGAGCGCTGACATAAACGTTTTGGAGAAGCTCTCGGTTTTAAATCCCGGCCGAAAATAACCAAGCAACTTACGCTTTGTTTCACCTTCCGGAATAACGGTAATCAGCGTATCATAAAAGCCAATATAACTACCGCAGCGCGTGGTACGCCCCGTTAAAACATTTCCCGAAATCAGACGGATACTTCTGTCAATGATGTTTTCCTGGGGAATGAGCGTAATAAAAGGAGCGCCGGTTATGGTTTTAAAATACTTGCGTTCTTTTAACGAAGAACCGGCCACGGCAACAATGCGTTCGGTGGGAAAACAACCGGTGCGAAAGAATTCACCAATCAACGCAACAGCTTCCGGCCTAACCTGCCACACAATTTCGCCACGATTAAGCGGTTTTATATGATGCATCTGCACACCAACATTACCCGCGGGATGCGGCCCGTTGAACACATTCTTTTCGACGCCCTGAATACCGGCAAACAGGCTGTCCTTTTTGGGTAGCGACAGATAGACCTTCCCTTCGGTTAATTTAACAAGAGCGTCTATCCCGCGCTGGAAATCATCCATTTTCTCTTTTAACAGAAAACCGGTTTTTGCCGCAAGTGGCGCCGTATCGAATGCGGAAATAAAAATATCGCGAGGCCTCTCTTCCGGATTGGCAATGATTCCAAAAGGCCTTTGAATAATGAAAGGCCATAAACCGCCGGCCAACAAATGCCGAATCAACTCGCCCCGCTGCATCTTTTTTACAGCCTCTTCCGACCAGTCGCCTATTTTTTCGGTATCGCCCTTTTTATCGTTTTCAACGATAATTTCCATCAGCATGCGCCGTTCTCCGCGGTTTACCGCTCCTACCCTTCCGCTGACGGGAGAAACAAAACGAATGTCCGGATTTTGCTTATCCGTAAAAAGAGGGGTCCCTATTTTTACCAAATCCCCCTCTTTTACCATTAAGCGGGGTTTGATACCTCGAAACTCATTTGGGAGCAGAGCGACCTTATCAGGAACCGCAGCGCTTTCCAGAGTTTTTTCAGCGGCGCCGGCCAAAGGGATATCGTATCCTCTTTTCAGCTTATATTCTGCCATATTTCTTCCTATATATATGTGATTTGCTTTTACCTTCTGTTTCAAATTAAATCATTCACAAGCTCTAAGAGGATAATTTAACAAAATTGCTTCTATTTGCAAAAATAAAATATATTTACCCTTCTTTCTTTTGTCATATTGTCTGTTTAACTGAGCGCATTACTATAAACTTGATATAATTAATATTTTACAATAAATTTTATAGTTGTCCGAAAGATCAAATGTTTTATCAAACTATTTAAGCGCCCCAGATGGGAGTTTTACGCTAAAACCATGAAAATGACAATTCCTAACGCTCTGACGATTTCCAGGATTATTCT
The DNA here is from genome assembly GCA_024278755.1 of Calditrichota bacterium. Classification (GTDB taxonomy): domain Bacteria; phylum Calditrichota; class Calditrichia; order Calditrichales; family Calditrichaceae; genus JANTFQ01. Next base: position 52,541 of record JAJRSO010000037.1, read on the forward strand.
GACCCCGGTGTTTTATTACCTGATTATTCAACCGGATGCAAATCTGAAAATTGTAGCCAGCATTGTTTTTTTAATCGCCTCCATAACGGACTGGTATGACGGTTATATCGCCCGGCGTTTTAATATGACTTCGCGCTGGGGGCAGTTTATGGACCCGCTGGCCGATAAACTTTTGGTTTCAACAGCCTTGGCGGTATTTGCCTATTTGCACTATGTTTACTGGTGGATGGTGCTGATTGTCATCATCCGGGATTTCACCATTACTTTTTTACGCAGTTTTGCCGAATATATCGGCCGGCCGATCATTACGAGCTCGCTGGCTAAATGGAAAACCGCCTTTCAGATGACCTTTGTGTTTGCCTTGCTTATCTATATGAATATTCCTGTTTTCCCGGAAGTGCGCCTGAACCTTGTACATTCACCCTGGATACAGTGGACAACGATTCTGTTTTCGATTGTTGTTTTACTCACGGCTGTCAGCGGTATACATTATCTGATTGTCAACCGGGCGCATCTTAATGAATTGATATTGCGGCTGTTCCGCAGGATTTCCTGATACCAATATCGGATCATTTTTAAATAACTATACATTTTTCTCGGGTTTCGTTTTATGCACACATTCCATTATCTCCTGGCTACTTTTTTAGGAAGCGGATATTTTCCCAAAGCGCCCGGTACGGCCGGAAGTTTTGCAGCTATCCTTTTGTTTTGGTTTCTGCCTGCGGGGCAATTCCTGTTTATTCTTCTGTTGATTATTCTTTTCTTTGCTGGCGTCCGAAGCGCTGCTTTTGTGGAAAAAGCGGAAGGGAAAGATCCGGGCATGGTGGTTATTGACGAGGTAGTGGGCCAGGGCTTCGCTCTGCTTTTTGTACCGCATACACCGGTATTTTTCGGAATCGCTTTTGTCTTTTTCCGTATTTTTGATATATGGAAACCTGCGCCGGTTAAACAGTTAGAACAGTTGCCCGGCGGCTGGGGTATTATGGCCGACGATGTGATGGCCGGTATATATGCAAACCTGTTAATTCAATTACTTCTTTTAACCGGAATTTTTTAATGAAACAATTTAAAGCGGAAATTATCTCCATCGGCGATGAAGTGCTGGCCGGATACACGGTAAATACAAACGCTACCTTCATTTCACAGCAACTGCTCTCCATCGGCCTTCCGGTGCAGTGGGTAAGCACCATCAGCGACCGAAATGGCGAAATAGTGCAGGCTCTGAAAACGGCTTTAGGGCGCGCAGACGCTATTCTGGTAACAGGCGGGCTGGGCCCAACGCCGGATGACCTGACTAAAAAAGCAATTTGTGATTTTTTTAAAGTCGGGATGCGCCGGGATGCCGACACCCTCGAAAATGTTTTGCAATTCCTAAAAACACGCGGCATTAAACCAACCGATCTAAATCAGGCGCAGGCCCTTATTCCCGACTGTGATATGGTAATCCCGAACAGCGTGGGAACAGCCCCCTGCCTGGTTTTTGAACGTGATAAACACCATTTCTTTTTTATGCCCGGCGTACCGGGTGAAATGAAGCGTATGGTCAGCGATCACATTTTAGATTATTTAAAACAGCGTCTTGCGCTAACGCCGGTGCATACCGTTTTACTGCGCACCACCGGCATTCCGGAATCAAAACTCTATGAAAAACTAAAACCGATTCTGGATGACTTCCCTGAAATCCAAACCGCCTTTCTGCCTCGTTACATCGGCGTGGATATTCGCTTTAAACTCATTTCGGACGATTCAAAGAAAATTATCCGCCTACAGGAACTGGAAACAAAAATTCGTTCGAAAGCAAAAAAATATATCGTTACCGACAAACCCATCGAATTAGAGCAGGTTTTAGGAGAACTTCTTCATAAAAAAAGGCTCTCGCTTTCCGTTGCCGAAAGCTTTACCGGTGGATTAATCGCCGATCTGATTACTAATATTCCGGGTAGTTCCGATTATTTTACAGCCGGCCTGATTACATACAGCAACGATAGTAAGATGCATCTATTAGGCGTTTCGGAACAAACGCTTAAACAATTTGGCGCGGTAAGCCGCGAAACCGCACAGGAAATGGTACGTGGCGTACAGTCCCGCTTCGGGACGGATTGCGCTATTTCTACCACCGGAATTGCCGGCCCCGGCGGCGCTACTGCAACCAAGCCGGTTGGTTTATGCTATGTGGCAGCCCGGTTTAAAAACAGGGAAATCATTAAGGAATTCCATTTTGGTACGGAACGCCTGATCAATAAAAAAAGAGGCGCCATAGCCGGTTTGGAATTATTGCGCCGGCTTATTTTGGAGCAATAAGATGTCCGACCCCATACGCAGCTTTCTCGCGATAGAACTGCCGAACTTCTTAAAATTCAAACTTGAAGAGTTTATTCGTTCTCTTCAGAAGAAAACCGGCAAAACGAAATGGGTAAAAGAATCAAATTTGCATTTAACCCTGAAATTTTTAGGCAATCAGCCCGCTGAGAAAATTAACGCCCTGATTCCGGCGCTTACTGGAGGGTATCCACCGCTTCCGCCCTTTCGCTTAACAACTACCAAGTTCGGCGCCTTTCCCTCGAAACAGCGTCCCCGTGTATTTTGGCTGGGAACCGCCGCTACGCCGCAAACAACTCTTTCTGATTTACGCAACCGGATAGAAAACAGTTTAGAACCGCTGGGATTTGAAAAAGAGACAAAACCTTTTCGACCGCACCTGACTCTGGGCCGTTCAAAAATTCCGGAAGATTTCAGTACGCTCTGGGAATATGTGGAAACGCATCCTTTTCCGCCCTTCTCTTTTGAAGTTAACCACTTTGTGCTGATGCGCAGTATTTTAAAACCAGAGGGGGCAGAGTACAGAATCCTGCAAAAATTTTCGTTGCGGAAATAATTATTTTATTGTACATTCGTAACATACTTTACAACTCTTTTATGGGAGGCACAATTAATGACAGAACGAGCAGACAAAGATAAAGCGGTTGAGGTTGCGGTATCGCAAATTGAACGAAATTTTGGCAAAGGCGCCATTATGCGTCTCGGTGATAAAGCCAAAGTAAAGGTAGACGTTATTCCCACCGGTTCCATTTCTCTGGACGCGGCGTTGGGAATCGGCGGGATTCCCCGTGGCAGAATTATTGAAATATACGGGCCGGAATCCTCTGGTAAAACCACACTGGCGCTGCACGTAACCGCCGAAGCACAGAAGATGGGCGGGCTGGCCGCATTTGTGGACGCCGAGCATGCCCTGGATCCCACCTACGCAAAGAAGTTAGGCGTCGATACGGTAAACCTGCTGGTCAGTCAGCCGGATAACGGCGAACAGGCCCTGGAAATCGTCGAAACACTGGTACGCAGCGGGGCGTTGGATATTATTGTAATCGACTCGGTGGCCGCCTTAGTGCCCAAAGCGGAAATCGAAGGAGAGATGGGCGATTCACATATGGGTTTGCAGGCCAGGCTTATGTCTCAGGCCTTGCGCAAACTGACCGGGACCGTTAGTAAATCCAATACCAGCGTTCTTTTTATCAACCAGATTCGGGAAAAAATCGGCATCATGTTCGGTAACCCCGAGACCACCACCGGCGGTCGCGCTTTAAAATTTTATACCTCTATTCGAATCGATATTCGCCGTATTGCTACGATTAAAGAAGCCGGAGAGATGGTGGGTAACCGTACCCGGGCCAAGGTGGTCAAAAATAAAATGGCGCCGCCGTTTCGTGATGCGGAATTTGATATCATGTATTCGCTTGGTATTTCCAAGGAAGGCGATATCCTGGACAATGCGGTAAATTTTAATATTATTCAGAAATCGGGAACCTGGTTTTCCTATGGCGAAACCCGGCTGGGTCAGGGACGGGAAAATGTAAAACGCTTCTTAAAAGAGAACCCGGATATACTGGAAGAGGTTTCGGCAAAAGTACGTATTGCACTGGGGCTCGACGAAGATCCCGATTCCATTGAAGAAACTGAAGCGGAAGGAAACGAATAAACCAACTAAATTATTATCGGGATTTTTTATAAAAGCACCATGAAGAAAATGAAGCTTCGAAGTTTTACATATTTTTTTCATGGTGTTTTATCAGAGCGGTACTAAATAATCAAGATATTTACTTACTTTTAAATAAACATACACATATAAATTATCCCCCCCTTAAAGCAAGGTGTTACAAAAAAAATCTTAACCGCGAATGTGCGAAAGAACGCAAATAAATTAGAACAAACGATACAATAAATTTATTTAGTGAACATCCGTGTTCATCCGCAGCTAAAAGAAACAGAACATCCTGTGTAAGGATTAGAACGGATATGGTGTTTTATGTTAAAATCAGCTACTCTTTCTGTATTTTTTTAATTTAAGATAGACCTGATTTTTTCCAAGAAATCACGGTGTGTAAACGGTTTTTGAATGATATGAATCCGTTCATCTAAAATTCCGTGCTGCCCTATTACATCTTCCGTATAACCGGAAATATAGAGGTATTTTAAATCCGGTTTATACTGCATAATCTTATCAACCAGATCTTTCCCACTCAAACCAGGCATAATGACATCAGTAATAAGTAAATCAATTTTATCCATTTCATTCTTTATCCTATTCAGCGCTTCAGTTCCGTTGGATGTGAGAATAACATTATAGCCATATTTATTTAATACGACGCCAACGTATTCACGAACGGCTTCCTCATCCTCAGCGACCAGAATGGTCTCTCTGCCGGAAAGCTTTTTTAGTTCGCTCTTTATTTCAATAGCGTCCGAAGCATCTCCCTCAACGGTATTAAAGTACACACAAAAAACCGTTCCCTTTCCTTTTTTACTCCTCACATAAATAGAGGCGTCGCTTTGTTTAACGATTCCGTAAACCGTAGAGAGTCCTAAACCGGTACCTTTTCCTTTCGCCTTTGTTGTAAAAAAAGGCTCAAAAATATGATTTAATATTTTTTTATCGATACCCGTTCCCGTATCGCGAATAGTAAGCAATACTTTTCGACCGGGAGATAAACCATTGGGCCTTTGTTTTAAAGAGTCTTCTGCTTCGATATTTTGTGTTTCAATTCGAATTTCTCCACCTTTAGGCATAGCGTCTCTCGCATTAACCACCAGATTCATAATCACCTGCTCCAATTGCCCGGGGTCTGCTTTTATTTTAAATATATCCGACTCATACTGAAAAAGGAGTTTTATATTTTCACCAATCAAACGGCGCAGCATTTTTTCCAGCTCTTTTATAAGCTGATTTAAATCCAGCACAACCGGCTGCAGAATCTGTTTTCGACTAAAAGCCAATAACTGCCGTGTTAAACTTTCTGCTCTTTTACCTGCTTTGATTATTTGTTGCATACGTTCAAAGGACTTACTGTTGTTTTTCATATTCAATAAAATCAGTTCGCTATATCCATTAATAATTGTCAACAGATTATTAAAATCATGGGCAACCCCACCGGCAAGGTGGCCAACCGCTTCCATCTTTTGGGATTGAACCAATTGTTCCTGAAGATTTTTTTGTTTCTCTATTAATTTTCTTTTTTTAAGCAGCTCCTTGCTCAATTCTTCGTTTGTTTCACTTAATTGAATCGTTCGTTCCATTACTAACCGTTCAAGCTGTTTTTTTGACAGTTCTACTTTTTCTTTTTCAATTTCAAGCAGTTTTGCCAGATAAAAATCTCTGCGTAATGAGTATTCGATAAAATAAGCGGCAATCATTGAAAGGATATTGGCTGCGACAAAGAAGAAACTATTAGAAATCAGAACCGTAGCCGGAAATTTTTTTAAAAAAACGGCAAATATTTCGAAGAGAATAACAATTCCCCAGTTGGTTCCCACAGCCCAGGTGTAGCGTAGTCCGCTAAAGGTGTATATATAAATAAAAACCAGAATTAAACCGGCATAATACGAATAAGATACCGGCGGACCTGCCAGAACGACCATGGCAATGATACCTATTCCGGCAACCAGGTTGTTTAACATAATAATAATCTGACTAACGTTTTTAAACAACTTCGAATAGGTAAATAGAAGGCTTATAGTACCAAAAGGAATTACAAGTCCAAAACGTATAAACCAAAACGTGTATTTTAAATCCCCCAATAGAAACGCATCCAATATTCCAAACAGAGCGTACAAAATAGCGCCGATAATAATGGCCGCACGCATTTGTAAAAGCTTTTCGCGAATATAGAATGCAATAAATTCTTTTTCTAATGGTTTGTTAACACCGCTAAAAGAAAGTGTCCAGGGATTTAGTTTTAACTCTTTCAGACCAAACAAAATGGCCGGAAAGATATTTCTGTGATTTAAGTTCAAAAAATTCCTCTTACGAATATTCTGCAGCCACTTAGCGCCCCGATTTGCTTTTACTTTTACAAATACAGTATTCGTGTAAAAATAGATATAACTTAGAAAAATTCAGCAAATGTCCGGAAGTCCAACAAAAAAAAGGCCATTCCTTTGTAATGGGAACGGCCTTAAGTTTACAACTGTTTCAAATAACTAAAAATATAGATTAATTGTTTTCATGCTGGTACCGTCAGAGATTTCGGCTTTACCGGAACCATCAAACGTTACCTGATATTCTGTTCCGTTGTAGGTTATTGTCCCTTCGCCGCCTGCTTCGCCTGTAAAATTATAGTCGGCGGTGATAATCGGTTCATCTCCGTTATCATAGGAATCTTCATTTGTATATACATCGTAGTGCATGTGACTGCTTCCGTCAATGTAATATTCGGCATTTACGATGATGTAGTAACCATCCCAGGTTGTCCATACGCCGCTCATTGTAGAAATGCCATCAACCGATTCCGTTACCGTAATCGTTCCATGGGCTCCATTGCGTTTTTGCGCCGTAATGGTGGTAACCGTACCGCTTTCTGTTTCTTCTACGGTAATGGTTGAATTGGAGGAATCGATCTCACCGGTGCTAAAAAAGATTTTCTGAGCAAAGTTAACCGTTAAAATCTCATTTAAGAATGACATTGAAGCGGCTTTTTCAATCTTATCCAGATAATAACCGTTCGGAAAATCAATCAGCGCGGTATAGCTGCCAACGCCGTCGTCAAATACCTGATTAAACGTACCGGTTACAACAGTGCCGTCCCGGCGTGTTTTTGTAAATGTACCGGTATGATCGGTATTAAATGTAAACGCTGCCGAAGAACTGCTTCCGTCACTATAATGGAATTCGTTCGTAACGGTGCCGGAGCCATTAGCATGCATCGAAGCCGTCATCCTTTTCCAGGACAATTCCCGGCCCGGGCGATAATGGGTTTCGGTTGAGGCGGTAATGGCGCCAGGTTCACCGTCATTATATTCCGAAAGACTGATTTCCGATTCAATTTTTTCGATAAAGAAGGAGTCTTTAAACAATTGCAATTCATAAAGACTCTCGGCATTCCCACTGCCGGTACCGTAAGGAACACCCATATCAATTACGATTTCCATGGAATCGTATGTCATATTTTGAAAATCAGGAAAATTATATGCTACCGAAACCCATCGGGCTTTGCCTGTAAAGAAATCATAATACATTCCCCAACGTACAATTTTACCACTATCCAGCGTATCAGCGCCTCCGAAAAGCGCAGAATCTCCCGCTGTTTTAGCGAGCGCAGAAACATTGAGCTGTTTCTGTTTCAGAGTTTTTGCTGCATTTAAGGCACGTTCCTTTAATGTTTTTAAAGTAGTTTTCCCTTCTAAACCGACATTTGTACCAACATCCATCGGGTCGGAATTAATACCTTCGATTTCATCGCTTGTACTGGCGATATCGTTAATCTGAAAGCCGAAAGCGGCCTGTTCCGCAACCACATCTTCCACATCCAGGGAACCGCCGTCCTCGGTTGTGGAGTTCTGACAATTAAATAAAAATAAAGCTGAAAATAAAAACACTACTGCCAATGAATAAATACGCATCTGTTTCTCCTTATATATTATGTTTAATTACGTTCGGTTATAGGTTTGATTCCTTGAGTAATTTTTAATTTTCTGTTAATTACTTTGGCACATTAAACAATAGTATTACATCTGTCTGTGACCATCGGCAACTTTTTATAATTGGCGTTTTGGAAATAATAAACTCAATATATCTTGCTTTTAAAAAACAGGACTTCTAAATTGAGGCGTTTAAATGTATCTAAAATTTGGGGAAAGAGATGAGCAAGTTTGATTTAAAAAAGGCCCATTTTGCAACGCTTTGCATACATGGTTCAGGTGGCGTAGACCAATCGACCGGCGCATTGAGCATACCTATATATCAGAGTTCTACGTTTGCTTTTAAAAATGCCAAACACGGCGCCGATATTTTTTCCGGTGAACAAGAGGGCTATGTTTATACGCGAATCGGTAATCCCACACAATCTGCTTTTGAAAAAGAAATGGCCTTTCTCGAAGGCGGCGAAGCGGCGCTTGCCTTTGGTTCCGGCATGGCGGCTATCAGCAGTACTATTTTCTCCCTGTGTCGAAGCGGTGACAATTTCGTTTCGTCCAATACGCTTTACGGCGGAACGCACAGCCTGTTTGTGGACACGCTTCCGCGCCTGGAAATTGAAGCGCGCGAAGTGGATACCACCAACCTTAGCGAAATCGAAGAGGCCATCGACGAGAAAACACGCTGCCTATATATTGAAACTCCTGCAAATCCGACGCTGATGATAAGCGATTTGGCGGCCTGCGCTAAAATAGCCCGCAAACATAAAATACCGTTAATTGTGGACAATACATTTTCAACTCCGTATTTCCAGCGGCCACTCGAACTCGGGGCCGATATTGTTATACATTCCGCTACAAAATATATTGGCGGCCATGGCGATACCGTGGCCGGAGTTGCCATTGGCGGCAAAGAATTTATTGATGATTTGCGCGGAAATTTTTTACGTGATCTGGGTGGTATCATTTCCCCTCTTAATGCCTGGCTGCTCGTCCGCGGACTAAAAACGCTTCCTGTCCGTATGGAACAACACCAGCGAAATGCCTTAAAGATTGCTAAGTTTCTGCAATTCCATCCCAAAGTCGATTATGTCTGGTATCCGGGCCTGGCTTCCCATCCGCAGCACGAAATCGGCAAACAACAGATGTCGGGTTATGGTGGAATGGTCAGTTTCGAAATAAAAGGCGGACGCAAAGCAGGTGAAAAGCTGATGAATTCCATTAAAATCTTCACTCTTGCGGTTAGTCTGGGCGACGTCGATTCCCTCATCGAACATCCTGCCTCTATGACGCACTCGACCTATTCTTCGGAAGAACTGGTAAAAGTAGGGATAACAGACGGCCTTGTTCGTCTTTCCGTAGGGCTGGAAGACGTTCATGATTTGATTGACGATTTAAGCCAGGCTTTAAAAGCAATTAAAATATAAGGAACAGATATGCGTACACTGGTAACAGGCGGAGCCGGATTTATTGGATCGCATCTTTGCGATCGTTTAATTGAACGGGGGGACGATGTTATTTGTCTCGATAATTTTTTTACGGGCAGCAAACAAAATGTTAAACACCTTTTCAACCATCCTGCGTTCGAACTAATACGACATGATATTACAGAGTCCATCCTCTTGGAAGTGGACCAAATCTACCATTTTGCCTGCCCGGCCTCTCCGGTTCATTATCAGTACAATCCCGTTAAAACCACTAAAACCAGTGTAATGGGAACCATCAATATGCTTGGTATGGCCAAACGGGTACACGCCAGAATGCTATTGGCCAGCACTTCGGAAGTGTATGGCGATCCTAATGTACATCCGCAAACCGAAGATTACTGGGGCCATGTAAATCCCATCGGAATTCGCAGTTGTTATGACGAAGGCAAGCGCGTCGCCGAAACCCTAATGATGGATTATTACCGTCAAAGTCAGGTGGATATAAAAATCATCCGTATCTTCAACACTTACGGCCCGCGCATGGCCGTTAATGATGGACGTGTGGTTACTAATTTTATCGTTCAGGCTCTGCGGAATGAAGATATCACTATTTTTGGCGATGGCAGCCAGACCCGCTCCTTCCAATATATTGATGATTTACTCAGCGGCGTTATTAAAATGATGCATACCAAAAACTTTATCGGCCCCGTAAATATCGGAAACCCTAATGAGTTTACTATATTAGAACTGGCCGAAACGATTATCAAGCTAACCGCCTCAAAATCCAGAATCATTCATCTCCCGTTGCCTCAGGACGATCCCACGCAGCGTCAGCCGGATATATCACTGGCAAAAGAAAAGCTGGGCTGGAATCCGACAATCCTTTTGGAAGAGGGGCTCAAGAAAACCATCCGCTATTTTGAAGACAAACTTTCTAACGGAGCATAATTTTTTTATTGGTTTTGCAGGATAAAAAGATTTTTACACCTTCTTTTTAATCCCGATGATTCCTGTTCCCTCTTGTGCTCATCCGTATAAATATTTTTGAAAACCCTGCCCGATTTTATTAACTTCTTTTCTTGTCAACAATAGGAGAAACGTATGTCCGGTCATTCCAAATGGCATTCCATTAAACATAAAAAAGCCAAGGTCGATGCGGCACGGGGTAAAATATTTACTAAAATTATTAAAGAGCTTACGGTAGCAGCCCGCATGGGCGGCGGAGACCCGGAAGCCAATCCCCGTTTACGGACGGCCCTAAGCGCAGCAAAAAGCGCTAATATGCCCAATAAAAACATCGAAAATGCGGTTAAAAAAGGTACCGGCGAACTGCCCGGCGTGGTTTATGAAGACGTCACTTACGAAGGATATGGTCCGGGTGGTGTGGCTGTTTTTATCGAAGCGCTTACCGACAACAAGGTGCGAACAGTCGCAGAAATCCGACACACCTTTAGCAAATACGGCGGCAATATGGGTGAAAACGGCAGCGTCAGCTGGATGTTCGAACGCAAAGGTCTGATTACCGTTCCGACGGAACAGTACACCGAAGATGAACTCTTGGAAATTGCTCTGGAATGCGGCGCCGAAGATATGGCCAACGCCGGTGAAGTGTACGAAATAACAACCGCCTACGAAGATTTTCAGAGTGTGCGTCAGGCGATGGAAGATAAAAATATTGTTATGGAAAGCGCCGAACTAACTATGATTCCAAAAAACACTATTAAGTTAGAAGGCAAACAGGCGGAACAACTAATGCGCCTGATAGGAATTTTTGACGATCATGACGATGTACAGAACGTGTACGCCAATTTTGATATCGCCGATGAGGAGATGGATCGGATCTTTTCGGAATAAATGGACAAGCAGCTCATTCTGGGAATCGACCCGGGTCTTCATATTACCGGATACGGTATTATCGAAATTGCCAACGGACCGGCGCCGCGTTTGTTTACTTACGGCCATATCCGAACTAACTCAAAAAAGAGCCTGGCCGAAAGGCTTCGAAAAATTTATACCGGTCTGACTGAAGTCATAGAAAATCACCAACCCGGAGTGGTATCCATCGAAAGTATTTTTTATGCGGATAACGTAAAAACCGCCATTGTGATGGGCCATGCCAGAGGCGCGGCAATACTCGCTGCCGTAAACAACGGCGCAGAGGTTAACGAATATTCGCCGCGAGAAATTAAAATGTCGGTCGTAGGCAGCGGGGGCGCCGCAAAATCGCAGGTTAGTTTTATGGTGCGCAGCATCTTAAAGCTACGCGAGCAGATCGAACCGGATGACGCCTCGGACGCGCTTGCTGCGGCGCTTTGCCACTGGAACCGGATGCGTACTTTACGCTGAGTTTGATATGTTCGATTTTATACGCGGAAAACTAGTTTCAAAAATGGCTGCCGAAGTCGTTGTGGATGTACGCGGCATCGGGTATCTGTTGCGGGTCAGTATGTCTACTTCGGAACAGTTACCGGAAGAAGAAAATGAAGTTACCCTTAAAACCTGGCTGCATGTTCGCGAAGATATTTTTCAACTATACGGATTTGCAAATGAAGATGAACGCACTGTTTTTAAAGCGCTGATTGCCATTTCGGGCGTCGGACCGAAACTGGCCCAAACCATTTTATCGGGGCTTTCGACAGACAGGCTGGTTACGGCCATTCAAAACCGTGATGAGGCAACCCTAAACAGTATTTCCGGTGTGGGGAAAAAAACAGCACAGCGGCTGATTGTGGAACTAAAAGATAAACTGGCTCCGTTGCAAACACTTTCCGCGGAAAGTGCGACGGACGAAACGATGACGCCGGATTCGCTGGAACGTGAAGCATTGATGGCCTTAATGTCTCTTGGATACAGCCGGCAAAAGGCCGAAAAAGCGGTATTAAAAATCCGGAAATCCGGCAAAGTGCTATCCTCGGAAGAAATGATAAAGAAAGCGTTGCAGACAATCTAATATGAGTGATATTGGCAGACCGGCCCGGCTAGACGAAGATTTGGATATTGAATTAAGTCTCCGGCCACAAAAACTTTCGGAATTTATCGGGCAGACCAAGGTAAAGGATAATCTGGCCATTTTTATCCAGGCGGCCAAAGAACGTCAGGAAGCGCTGGATCATGTGTTGCTCTACGGCCCGCCCGGACTGGGTAAAACCACTTTGGCTATGATTCTTAGCAAAGAACTGAATGTGGATATTAAAAGCACTTCCGGGCCCGTGCTGGAACGCGCCGGCGATCTGGCCGGATTGCTCACTAATCTGAACGACAAAGACGTGCTGTTTATCGATGAAATCCACCGCGTAAACAGTGTGGTAGAAGAATACCTGTATTCGGCGATGGAAGATTTTAATATTTCCATTATGATTGACAAGGGGCCAAGCGCCCGAACGGTACAGCTCAATCTGGCGCCATTTACCCTGGTAGGCGCCACGACACGCGCCGGTTTACTTACGTCACCCATGCGGGCGCGCTTCGGCGTTGTGTTGCGTATGGATTATTATGAAGCCGAAGATTTATTTCAGATTATTAAACGTTCCGCCGGCATTCTCGGTATGAAAATTGAGGACGAAGGAGCCATGGAACTGGCCAAACGCAGCCGCGGCACGCCCCGAATTGCCAACCGTTTACTGCGGCGCACCCGGGATTTCGCACAGGTTGTGGGCAATAATGTGCTGGACAAAGAAATTGTTTCGCTGGCGTTAGAACGGCTCGAAGTGGACACACTCGGTCTGGATGAAATGGATAAACGCATCCTGCTGATAATCATAGAAAAATACCAGGGCGGTCCGGTTGGACTTAATACAATCGCCGCCGCCGCCGGTGAAGAAAGCGGCACCATCGAAGAAATGTACGAACCGTTTTTAATCCAGCAGGGATTTATTAAAAGAACCTCGCGCGGCCGAATGGCCACAGCCCTGGCATACGAGCATCTTAATATTACAAACATTAGTAATCCGACTCAGAACAGCCTGTTTTGAATCGGCAAGGAAGTGAGGAATAAACGCATGAAGCTTTCGGAATTCAAATACGATGTACCCGAAAAACTAGTGGCCCAGTATCCCATCGACCGGCGCGATGAATCCCGTCTGATGGTAGTTGATCGGCGCAATAAAAGAAATGAACATGTTATCTTTAAAGATATTGTCGATTTTTTTCAGGAAGGCGACGCGCTGGTTATGAACGAAACGAAAGTGCTTCCGGCCCGCCTCTTTGGAATTAAAGATAAAACCGACGCCAAAGTGGAGCTGCTTTTGCTACGCCAGCTGGAAGAGACTATGTGGGAAACCCTGGTAAAACCGGCGCGTAAAGTGCGGGTGGGCAATCGTATTCAGATTACCGAAGACTTTGGCTGCGACGTTATCGACAATACTACATCCGGGGGGCGGGTGGTTAAATTCGATTCGAACGGGAGCGCTTTTTTCAACCTGCTAAACGAAGTGGGCAGTTCTCCCCTTCCGCCTTATATTAAACGAGAGGCGGAAGATATTGACAAGGAAAAATACCAGACGGTTTACGCTAAACAGATTGGCGCGGTAGCCGCTCCTACAGCCGGGCTGCATTTTACCGATGAACTTTTAGAAAAAATCCGTGCTAAAGGCGTCAAAACAATTCCGGTGCTGCTGCATGTGGGGCTCGGCACTTTCCGTCCCATAAAAGTAGAAGATTTATCCCGACACCAGATGGATTCGGAATATTATGAGATTACGGAAGAATCCGCCGAGCAGATTAACGAAGTGAAACGCAACGGCGGACGGATCATCGCCGTTGGCACAACTTCCGTGCGCGTTCTGGAAACCGCGGCCAACGCCGACAACATGATTAAATCCTGCTCGGGCTGGACAGACAAGTTTATCTATCCCCCATATGAGTTTAAAATAGTGGATTCTTTGATCACTAATTTTCATACCTCCGGGTCGACGCTCTTCCTGCTAACCTGTGCTTTGGCAGACAAAGAAACCATGTTAAAATCTTACCAGGAAGCAATTGACAAAGAGTACCGTTTTTACAGTTACGGTGACGCAATGTTGATTCTATAGCGGCGATGATCGAATACCTGAACAGCCTGTTCTCACACATTACACCCGCTGCGGCTTATGCGCTGCTAACGGTTAGCGCGTTTGTGGAAAACACGTTTCCGCCCATTCCCGGAGATACGGTAACCGTCATTGGCGCGTATCTTGTGTCTTCCGGAAAACTGGATTTTTGGGGCGTCTATTTTTCTACTACAGCCGGCAGTTCCGCCGGCTTTTTTGCAATGTACCTGTTGGGCTTACGCTATGGCCGTAGTTTTTTACGGACAAAAATGGGGAAACGCCTCTTTGACGAGTCCAGGGTTCGTAAGGTTGAAATCTGGTTCAGCCGTTACGGTTTATGGGTGATTGCCGCCAACCGGTTTTTGAGCGGTACACGCAGCGTGGTTTCGGTTTTTGCCGGATTGTTCCATTTAAAATGGCCCATTGTTTTACTACTCTCTACGGTAAGCGCACTGATTTGGAACGGAGTGCTGATTTACGGCGGCTACCAACTGGGGGTTAACTGGACGGTTTTAACCGGAATTATCAGCGAATACAATAAAGTGGTGCTGGCCATTACGGTTTTGATCATTATATTTGTAATTTACAAAAAGCTAAAAAAACGCTCTTTGAAGAAAAAAGAAATAATTCAATCTAAGTAAAACGTCATTTCGAGCAATGCAGGAGCGAAGCTCCCCCTAATTGGATTGCTTCATCCGCCAAAAGCCGCTTCCCAATGACGGTAAAAAATATTTTTTAAATACTATAAACGAAAGAATGATATGTCCGAAATTCGCGTTCGATTCGCACCAAGTCCCACCGGTTACGTGCATGTGGGCAGTCTGCGCACCGCTTTATATAATTATTTATTTGCCCGTCATCATAAGGGGCGTCTTATCCTGCGTATCGAAGATACCGACCAAAGCCGTTTTGTAGAAGGTGCCGTCGAAAATCTATTGGAAGCGCTGCGCTGGGCCGGAATTGATTATGATGAAGGTCCCGGCAAAGAAAGCGCGGTTGGCCCGTACTTCCAATCGCAGCGCCTGAATATTTACAAAGAACATATTCACGCATTAATCAAATCCGGACACGCTTATCCCTGTTTCTGCTCCGCCGAGCGCCTTGAAAAGATGCGTGAAGAGCAAACCGCGCAGAATCTGCCGGTGATGTACGACGGCGCCTGCCGCACTATTCCGGCGGATGAAGCCGCAGCAAGGATGAAAAACGAAGATCACGTTATTCGTATTAAAATTCCGCAGAGCGGTGAAACCATCGTACAAGATATTATCCGCGGCACGGTTCATTTTCAGAATAATTTGCTGGACGATCAGGTTTTAATAAAAACCGACGGCTTCCCCACTTACCATTTTGCCAATGTGGTGGACGATCATCTGATGCGGATAAGCCACGTTATCCGCGGCGAAGAGTGGCTGCCCAGCACGCCCAAACATATGCTCATCTATCAGGCTTTCGGCTGGGAAGCGCCGCAATTTGCCCATCTGCCGCTGCTGCTGAACGCAGACCGTAGCAAACTGAGCAAACGTCAGGGCGACGTGGCCGTGGAAGATTACCGCAAAAAAGGCATCCTGCCCGAAGCGCTGGTAAATTTTTCCGCCATGCTGGGCTGGAACCGCGGCGATGACCAGGAAATTTTCAGCGTGCAGGAACTGATCGATTCGTTTACTTTGGAACGGGTCAACAAAGCCGGCGCTGTATTTGATTTAGACAAACTGGAATGGATGAATGGTCAGTACATCCGCAGCATTTCCGAAGAAGCGTACCTGAAAGCCGGCCTGCAATGGATGCAATCATTCAATTTAGATACGGGCGACCCGGATAAGAATAAAGCCATTTTAAAGGCCGTGCGCCCTGCGCTAAATAAATTTAGCGATCTGCCTCAAAAGGCGGCGTTATTCTTTAATGAGAAGTTAAAATATGAGACAGACGCGCTGGAATGGATTCGTAAAACGGAAAGTCGGGAGATTTTTTCTTCCATGCTTCAGGAAATTCAATCCTTCGACCGGCTTACTTTGGATGAATTCAGTCAAATGATGAAGACGGTTCAAAAAGAAACCGGGCATAAAGGGAAGAAGCTTTGGATGGCGGTGCGCGCCGCCATGACCGGCATGACCGGCGGCCCCGAGCTACCCGTTGTACTTAGTATTTTAGGAAAAGAAAAAGTTGTTCAATTTTTAAATCAGGCCTTGCAGCAATGAAAATAGTTGTACTTATGGGTGGCGATTCCACCGAACGTGAAGTATCACTGGTAACCGGCGATCAAATTTCCAAAGCGCTCAGCGAAAACGGACACGAAGTGATTAAAATCGATCCCGCCGCTTCCCGCGACGAACAGACCGCCCTGAATAAAACCGACCGGCACTGGATTGGTATCGATTATCCCGATTTTGAGCTTCTGCCCGCGCACCAGGGCGCGCTGTATTTAAAAAATCTTTTAATTACAAAACGTCTCAAACCGGATGTGGTGTTCAATGCGCTGCATGGCGGCAAAGGCGAAAACGGCATTATACAGGGAATGCTGGACGCCGCTGAAATCCCCTATACCGGTTCCGGCCGACTGGCCAGTACGCTGGCTATGGAAAAAGATATCAGCAAGCAGTATTTCCGTCAGGCCAATATTCCAACGCCAAAGGGAACGGTTCTAAACCGTCCCGGAGCCTCGCGGAAGAATATAAAACAACTGCAACTGCCGCTGGTTATTAAACCGAACGATCAGGGCTCCACCATCGGGCTTCATATTATTGAAGAGACACGTCAAATCGAGCCGGCTTTATCGGACGCTTTTCGGTACAGCGGTAAAGTCATCGTAGAAGAATATATCGCCGGCCGGGAATTAACGGTAAGTATTTTAAAATCCCGCGTCCTGCCCGTACTGGAGATTATTCCGGAGCATAATCTGTATGATTACGAATGCAAATACAGCGACGGAATGAGCGCCTATCAGGTTCCGGCTAAACTGGACGACGCCTTAGCCAAATCCATACAAAGCCTGGCCCTAAGGGCTCACCGCATTTTGGGCTGCGCGGGATATTCCCGGGTGGATTTTCGTTTAAACACGGAGAATCAACCCTATATATTGGAAGTAAATACCCTGCCGGGAATGACCGGCACCAGCCTGGTTCCCAAAGCGGCCAAAGCGGCGGGTATTAATTTTAACGCCCTGGTGGAAACGATTGTTGAAGAAGCCCTTAAATGATTTTAGATTTTAAATTCTAAATTTTGAATTATGGTAACCGGCAGTGATTAATTTAGAATCTATAATTCATCATTTATAATTTTACTGAGGTGGTTATGTCTGAATTAAAACTATACAACTCACTCACCCGCACAAAAGAGGTATTTAAACCCATTCATCCCGGTTTTGTGGGTATTTATGTTTGCGGCCCCACGGTATACGGCCACGCTCATCTCGGGCACGCCAAAAGTTATATCAGTTTCGACGTTATCGTGCGCTATCTGCGCTATTCCGATTTTCGCGTACGCTACGTGCAGAATATTACCGATGTGGGGCATCTCGTTTCGGACGCCGACGAAGGCGAAGACAAAATTGGCAAACAGGCGCGTCTCGAACAATTAGAACCCATGGAAGTGGTGGAACGCTACACCAAAAGCTATTTTGAAGATATGGATATTCTCAATGTACTGCGTCCCGATATTTCACCGCGGGCCAGCGGGCATATTCCGGAGCAGATTGAACTGGTGGGGACCCTCATCGAAAAAGGCTTTGCCTACTAAAAAAACGGCACGGTCTATTTTGACGTAAGTAAAGATAAAGATTACGGTAAGTTGTCCGGCCGTAACGTAGAAGAATTGATCAGCGGCAGCCGTATCGACCCCAATGCCGATAAAAAAAATCCGGCTGATTTTGCCCTTTGGAAAAAAGCCGACCCCGAACATATCATGCAGTGGAACAGTCCCTGGGGAAAGGGCTACCCCGGTTGGCATGCGGAATGCTCGGTTATGTCCACCAAATATCTGGGCCAGCCCTTTGATATTCACGGCGGCGGATTGGAAAACACCTTTCCCCATCACGAATGCGAGATCGCCCAAAGCGAATGCGCGCACGATAAAACCTTTGCCAATTACTGGCTGCATAATAATATGATTACGGTGAACGGTACCAAAATGGGCAAATCGCTCGGTAATTTTATTTTGGTAAAAGAAGCCGTAAAAAAGCACAAACCGCTGGCCGTACGTTTTTTTATCCTGAGCAGCCACTACCGCTCCCCCGTTGATTTCAGCGACGCCGCGCTGGATGCGGCCGAAAAAGGATTGCAAAAGATCCACCAGACGCTCCTGCGTTTAATGAATTTTGACGGCGCACAGTCCGGCGTCGATTCTGTATTTGAAGAACGCATTTCTGCCTATCTGGAAAAATTTAAGCAGGAAATGGACGACGATTTTAACACGCCCAAGGCCATCGCCGCCCTGTTTGATTTCATTCGTGAAGTGAACGGCTGGCTGGATAAATCCGGACAGACAGCGCGAGAGACTCTAAAAGCCGTCATTGAAACCATCGACAAAACCGCTGGAAGTGTTCTGGGAATCTTACCCGAGGATATTAAAACTTTACGTGCGACGGATGATGATAAACTGGATGGGGTGATTCAAATTTTGATCGAAATGCGTAGCCAGGCCAGGAAGGATAAAAATTTTGCTTTGGCCGATGAAATCCGTAACCGTTTAAATGAGGCGGGAATTGAGTTAAAAGATACGCCGCAGGGCACGACCTGGGACAGCAAATAATCGGTTACTCTTCTGCTCCTGTCCCCTTAATAAAAGAGACGACAGAGGTTGTTCCTGTACTATCTCCATTAGATTGCTGTCTTTTCAACGCCTGCCTGCATCCCGATTTATCAGGGCTACCCCCCTTTTCTAAGGGAAAATTTGCTTAGTTGGACGGGCGACGCGAAAAAGAATCGTTTAGCTTAGGAAAAAATGTTCTTGCGGGGTTAAAAACCAATTGCCACTCTATTTTTAAATCTGGGTTTAATCGATGTAAATCCGTGGACGTTTTTATGCTGCGCACTGCAATTCCGCCAAACTAAAGGATCAGCGAAAAGAACAAAACCGTTATCAGCGCGCTGGAACCGGTTAAAAGGAAGAAACAAAAACGGTCAAATTTATTTTCGGTTAAACTTATCATTACATCCCCCTTGCAGGTTTATCTCACAGATTAAAAAAATACTGATGAAATTTACATAATTCTTCCGGGGAAATAAAACCTTTTTTTCGGTTTTTTTATGTTATGAGCACAGCTATTCTTATAGATCGCAAAGTGCGCTAATTTTCGCCAAAGAAGTTAAAAAATGAGACTCCGATACTTGTTCGTTTTTATTGTACTTTCCCCCGGCAAGGGGGAATTTGCTTATTCTTATATTTTGCAGGCTTGCTTTAACCTGCCATCTTTTCCCTACCGGCAGGGTACAAAACGCACGGCCGAGCGGGTTTCCTCAATCACTTCTTTAAAGCGCTGCAGGGTTATCTCAATCTCCTCTTCGGTAGTATGTAACCCTAAAGATAAGCGGATCGAACAGTGCGCTTCTTCTTCGCTTAATCCCATGGCCAAAAGCGCGTGGGAAGGATGAGGCGAACCGGCCCGGCAGGCGGAACCGGAAGACAGCGCCACGCCTTTTTGGTCCATGGCCATCACCACAGACTCCCCGCGCAGGCCTGGTAAAATCATATTTAATGTTCCCGGCAAACGCCGATTCGGATGCCCGTTCAACTGCGCATCCCGATACACTGCACGGATTCCCTGCTCCAGCCGGTCACGAAGTTCCTTTATTTTTGTAATCTGTGGAAGCCGCTGAACAGCCAGTTCGACCGCCTTTCCCAAACCCGCAATAGCCAGCACATTTTCCGTGCCCGCGCGCAGACCGGTCTCCTGTTTCCCGCCGTGCACCAGCGCACTTATCTTCACCCCTTTTTCACATACAACGCGCCGATACCTTTGGGGCCATACAGCTTATGCCCCGACAGAGTTAGTAAATCCACATCCCATTTTTTCACATCCACCGGAATCTTTCCCACCGCCTGTACCGCATCGCAATGAAACAGAATATTCTTTCGATGGGCGATTTCAACCAGTTCTGCGACAGGCTGAATAGAGCCCGTTTCGTTATTGGCCGCCATAATACTTACTAAAAACGTGTCCTTCGTAATGGCCTTTTCTAAATCCTGCGGACGAACAAGCCCCTGCGAATCAACCGGAAGCCAGGTTATTTTAAACCCTTTTTGCCCCAGCCATTTGCAGGTATTAATGATGGCCGGATGCTCGATAGCGCTGGTAATCAGGTGGCGCTTGTTATTTTCCGTTGACAGGGCAATTCCCTTTAGCGCCAGATTATCCGCCTCGGAACCGCCGCCGGTAAAGACGATGCGCTTGGCCGTGGTATTAAGCAGATTGGCCACACTGCGCCGGGCGGATTCGATTACCGTACGGGCATCCTTTCCTTCCTTGTAAATTCCCGACGGATTGCCCTGCCCCTGCTCCAGAAAACGAATCATCACTTTCCGAACCTGCGCATCGAGGGGGGTTGTGGCATTGTGATCCAGATAGATCCGCCGTACGGCGTTGCCGGTTGAAGTTTCTGTAAACGTTTTGTTTTCGGCGTTTTCTTCGCCGGAATTAATATTTTGTCCCCCGCTGCCTTCGCTAACCTTTTTGACCTGGCAGAGTAAGGTTTTATAAACCGGAAAACCGGAAATGGGATCATAATTTTGCAGGTCGGTCAATTCGTTAATATTGGTCTGCTGCCACTGTTCCGGGCCGACCGGTCCGCCGCCGCCCATATCGGCGTCGATGGCTCCTTTTATAATATTTTCGGTCACAAAAGCGCGCATGGTCAGCGTGCCGCGTTTGGTACTGATTTCAACCAAATCCCCGGTTTTAATCCGTCGCTCGCGGGCGTCCTCCGTATTCAGTGTAACCAACGGTTCGGGACGTTTTTTATTCAGAGACACGACGCCGTGGTGCTGGGAACGAAAATCAGTGGTCACCCGCGAACCGGAATTAAAAATTAACGGATATTTTTTGGCAAGCTGCGGCTGACTAAGCGGCCCCTCTTTAGGTTCGGTATAAACGGGAAGCGGATCGTATCCGTGTTCTTCCAACACTTCCGACGCAAATTCAAATTTTCCGGTCGGCGTTTGGAATCCCGGCTTGCCGTCATCGCGCAGACCGCCCTTTTCCCATTTTTTAAATTCCTGAATCTTCCCTGGCAGCCGTACCGTTCCACCGGCTTCACGCACTTCTTGCGGCGAAAAGCCGCTGCCCTTCAGAACGTAGTTCAACAATTCCTCTTCATTTTGCGGATACAGGTGTCCGTATCCCAGACGTTTTGCCAGTTCCGCCATGATGAAAAAATCATTACGCGCTTCGCCCACCGGTTCAATGACCTTTTCACGAATCCGGAAAATGGGGCCATAGGTCATATAAGATTCTATTTCGTACATGGTCGTCGCCGGCAGAACAATATCCGCGTAGGCCGCATCTGCCGTTAGCTGGCGGTCGATAGTCACCAGAAAATCCAACCCGTTCAGGGTTTTTTTCCAGATTTTCGGTTGCGGCCAGGCGGTCACTATGGAACCGCCGAGAATGATCAGCGAGCGGATTTTATACGGTTTGCTTTCCAACACCGATTCCGGCAGGGAGATGGCATGGGATTCCCCGCGATAGGCGCTGTACACAGGAAAACGATCCCGGCCCAGCGCTGTATTCTCATCCGGATTGGCAATGAGTCCATCCCGGTTAATGGGAAAGGCATTATTTTTCATCGAAAAGCAGCGTCCGCCCGGCACATCCATCTGACCGGCCAAAGCCCACAGAGCCATGGTGGCCCGGATGGCCTGCACGCCGCTGTCGCTGTATTCCAAACCGCTGTACATGATGGGCGCCGCTCCGTTTGCTTCAACTAAACGCCGGGCCAGACTGCGCACTGTTTCGGCAGGAACGCCGGTTATCTCTTCTACCACCTCCGGGCGGAAATGCTGCGTATAGCGGGCAAAGTCATCAAAACCGTGGGTCCATTCTTCTACAAATTTTTCATCAAACAGATCTTCTTCGATGATGACCTGACATAAACCGAGCGCAAGCGCACCGTCGCTTCCCGGACGAATGGGAATCCATTCCGCATCGGTAACCTTCGCCGTTTTTGTTTTCCGCGGATCGATAACGACAACTTTCGCACCTTTTTTATGCGCTTCGAGAATGCGATCGTAGTCCAGCGGCGGTGAGTCGGTGGCCGGGTTCGCGCCCCAAACGACAATAAGCTCGGCATGTTCAATGTCGGTAAACATATTGATGAACATACCGCCCATGGTCACGTGCGGGGCAATCATGGCAAAGGAGACGTAACACAGGGCGCCAACGCCGAGGGTATTGGGGGAACCAAACGGAAACAAAACACTGGATGCCGACGAGACCGCCACACCCTTTGGCTGAAACACATCGCACATGGACAGTTCAAAACTGCCGCGCCCGGTGTAAACCGCCGTCGCTTCCGCGCCGCTCTCGTTTTTTATGGTTTGCAGTTTGGAAACGATAATTTCGTAGGCTTCGTCCCAGGAGATGCGTTCGAATTCGAAGGTGCCTTTGGGGCCTTTTCGTTTAAGCGGATATTGCAGGCGGTCTTTAGAATAAACAATATCTTTAGAATGCTGGCCGAGGGTGCAGATCATTCCCAACGGAGAGCTGTCGTCCGGCCGGACTTCATTTAATTTTCCGTCTTCATCATATTTGACTTTAACCCAGCAGCCTGCCGGGCAGATGCCGCAGATGGCGCGTTTTTCATTTTCTGTGTACATTTATTTCCCTGGCAATACAACGGTTAGACATAAAGCGATTAAAACACTTTTTGAAATTTAACAGACAAAACAACAGAAGCATTTAGTGGTGGTTTAGGCCCGATAATTTCTCTTTTATTAGATAAAAACAAGCTTTTGACCAAATACTTTTAAAATATTACAAAATGGAAACTCCGTTAACATATTTATGAAGAATACTTGAAATCAATGTCTGATATGGTAATCCTTCCCGATAAGCAATTCGTTGTAATTCTTTAAGATCACGTTCTGAAATACGGATATTTACTCTTTTATCCTTGCGAATGGTTGCTCTTGCATATTCCTTTAATTCTGTTTTTCTTTTGGAAAGATTTGGTGCTGATTTCCATTCATCTTTTTCAAAAGAATCTAATAATTCCTTTTCATATTTATCTAAATCACTCATCTTTTTTCTCCAAATAAATACTTGTCGCTTTTCTGCTAGGAAAGATTGTTTTCAAAAATATTTCATCTTCAGTTTCAATATAGGGAACCAAATAGATATAATCATCAATATTAAAAACCATCATCCTCTGTCCGGAATACCTTTCCTGATTTGAATATTCGATATCATCTATCAGAAAATCATTTTCAATATAAAATAGAATATCTTCGAAACAGATACCCCTGTTTTTTCTTAACCATTCATTTTTTTCTCTGTTCCAATTATACAATTTCATTGGTTTAATCTATTGTACTGTGTGCACTTTGGCAACAAAAATTTTCAAATAGGGATAATACCTCTGTGAATTGTGGAAAGCACTTTGTCGGTACAATTCCTATTTATCGGAAGGTTGCACGCTCTTAAATGAAGCAGGGATTGCTTTGCAAAGACGTATAGTTCCGATTCCCTGGCCGAGTGCTTTAAAGGAAGTTAAATTTTTAAAGTTTTCCAATTCTATTTATATATGAGTCAATTCTAAAAACCGATTCCATTGATAGAATGGAAGTTTTCGTCATAATATTAACAACAAGTTATAAAAGCGATGGAATCGATCATCACCCTTTTGAGACCAGAGTCATATATGCTTTAAAATATTGCGTTACTTTTCAATACGGTCTTTTGAATTTTACATTTCCATCTTTTAGAACCTGAGCGTACCATTCCAGTTCTTCTAAAAAGGTTTTAATGTAGGTATGCATTTTTTCATTAGTCGGATTCCCATCGTCATCAAAGGCATCCTGCACACGGGAAATGGGAAACAGTGACGGAATGCTTACCGTACCGATTTCTGACAGAAAAGCACGTAGCTGCATGGCCGCGCGTACCCCGCCAAACTGACCGGCGGAATAACTGACAATGGCCGAAGGCCGGAAAAATATTCCTCCATAAAGTGGTCCATCAGGTTACTGAGAGCCGGCGGAATGCTGTGGTTGTACTCGCCGCTGACCACCACAAAGGCGTCGGCCTTTTTTATTTTTCCGGCCATTAGTTCCATTTTATTCGGAGCGCCGCCCTTTTCATATTCTTTGTACATTTTATCCAGCAACGGGAAGTTGTATTCCAGCTGATCGATGATTTCCGCCGAATGTCCCCGCGCCGTTAATTCATTCATCACAAATCTTACCGCTTTGATCCCCTGGCGATGGTGACGCACACTGCCGTAGAATACAAGTATATTTAAATTCATATTTATCCTCACTAAATCAGGAATTGGGAATTAGGTACTTTTTGTTCCCAGTTTATATTAAAAGTAATTTTTCTAAGAAGCACAGAACAAATTTAAACTAAACCACTTCTTTTGATCAAACCACTGCCGCTCGATCGCCAACCCCGAACCGGCTGCCAGCGCTTCTATCTCATTTAACGAATATTTTATAGAATTCTCGGTGTGAATGGTTTCGCCTTCGTCAAAATAAATTTCTATACCGCAGTCCGCGATGGTGACCGCTTGTTGCTTTGTACTGACAAGCCTCATTTCAACTTTTCCTGTCGTTTCATCATACACGGCCGAATGACGAAAAGACTGCAAATTAAAATCTCCATTCAGTTCACGGTTAATCCGTTCCAGCAGATTCAGATTAAAAGCGGCGGTAATTCCCTTGCTGTCATCATAGGCATTTTCTAAAACATTTTTTTCTTTCCGCAAATCAATACCTATTAAAAATTTTGTATTCCCCGTACCAAGCTGTCTTAAACTCTTCAGAAACTTCACAGCCTCTTCCCGTTCGTAATTTCCGATACTGGAACCCAGCCAAAGAATCAGATTCTCTTTCCCATTGTGTAAAATGCTTTTTTTGAATCCTTCTTCGTAGCGGCCGGCGGCAGGGAAAACCCGAAGTCCCGGATAGGCGCGTTCTAAATGAGCACTGCTTTCCTGCAGAATTGAATTTGAGACATCGATGGGTTTATACACGGCCATCCTGTTTTTACGAAGAAAAGCTTCCAGTAAAACCCGTGTTTTTACGGAGCTGCCGCTGCCCAGTTCGATAATATTGACATCCCGGAGAAAAAGAGAGGCCATTTCATCGGCATTCTGCCGCAGGATAGACGCTTCGGTTCGGGTGGGATAATATTCAGACAAACTGCAAATTTCTTCAAATAACAACGAACCCTTTTCATCATAAAAATAAACGCAGGGCAGGGTTTTCTTCGATTTGCTTAACCCTTCGCGCACATCCCGGGCAAACGGACTGCTGCTAAATTCATCTTTTAAAAATATTTCTTTTTCTATCTGTTTTTCGGTTCTTTCGCACATAATCGGTTCCATACTTTATATTTGTTCCGGGTCCGAAATTATTTCCACGAGGGCCGGCCCTTCATAGGCAAACGCTTTTTTCAATGCTTCTTCCAGCGCTTCCTTCTTTTTAACCCGGATTCCGAAGCCACCGCACTCTTTCGCGTAGTTTGAAAAATTGGGATTACTCAGCCCGGTTTGCCAAACCGGAAATTTTCCGTTGCGCTGTTCTTTGGATATCTTACCAAGTTCATTGTTATTGAGCAAAATATGGGTCATATTCATTCCATAGCGTACCGCCGTATTAAATTCACCCATATACTGGCCAAATCCGCCGTCTCCGCTTACGGAGATTACCGGTCGTTCATCCTGCGCCATATAAGCGCCCATCGCCGCGGGAAAGCCAAAACCGATGGAACCGAGATAACCGGAAAGGATAACCCGCTGGTCTTTACATTCAAAATAACGTCCGAACGAGTAGGTGTTATTTCCAACATCAAGACTAAAAATGGCGTTATCCGGAGCAATTTTAGACAGGGTATCAAAGATAAAAGCAGAGTTTAAACCCTTTTCGCTTTTCTTTAGCATACGACGCTTTTTTTCTTCCTGCCAGAATTTTTTCCGCTCTGCGATTTCGTCACGGAAATCCGTTCCATGGAACTCTGTACTTAGCTTTTGGCTGAAGAGGTCTGCGGTAATGGCGATAGCACCCCAGATTGCCGTATCCACCGGATGAAATTTTCCGAGGGTCATCCGTTCGAAATCAACCTGAATAATCGGTTTATTTTTATCAATCCCGGTATGCTGCGCAAAGGAAGCGCCGAAGACAATCAGTAAATCCGCCTGATTCATAAACCAGGCCGAAACCGGTGTGCCGCTGCGTCCCAGCACGCCGCATCCCAGCGGATGCAAATCCGAAATTTGTCCTTTGGCTTTAAAGGTGGTCAGGACGGGCGCATTCAGTTTTTCGGCAAAAGCAATGACCGCTTCCATTCCGTCCCGCGCGCCATACCCGGCAATAATCACCGGCCGTTTGGCGGCGAATATACGGTACATCGCCAGATTCACCGATTCATCCGACGGGGTGATTTTTGTATCGCTCAACCGGCCCAGCGGATGTCCGGGTCCCGTTTCGCCGGCATCGAGGGTTTGCACTTCGTCGGGGAAAATCAGATGCGACACATCGCGCTTTACCAGTGCATTTTTAATGGCCAGCGACATCAGTTCCGCAAAATTACTCTCCTTAATCACCGTTTTACTAAAAGCGGCCACACTGTTGAACGCCGCCTGTAGATCAATTTCCTGAAACGAACCCGGTCCGATAAACTGGTTATCAATCTGCCCGGTTAAAGCTAAGACCGGAGCGCCGTCAACTTTTGCGTCCCATAATCCGGTCAGCAGGTTTGTAGCCCCCGGGCCGGCGATGGTCAGGCAGGCGGCAGGTTTACCGGAAGCTTTGGCATAGCCGGAGCAGGCAAAGGCGGCGGCGCCCTCGTGGCGCACCCCGATAAAGCGCAGGTTGTTTTTATTTTCCTGAACCCGGATAGCCTCGGCTAATCCTAAATTGGAGTGACCCACCATCCCAAACACGTGCTTAAAGCCCCAGTTCACCATCGTTTCCGCCATCACGTGGCTGACCGTCCAGGATGATTTTTGCGGACTCTCCACTTTGATATAAATCCCGTCGTCTCTTTTTTCCACTTCATAGGTTTTTAAATCGCTGTCTCCGCCTTCCGATTTTCCGATGGTGGGATTAAAGGCGTGGCCGTGCCAGGGACAACGTACAACACCCTCTTCGATCGTGCTGTCGCTTAAAGGACCGCCCTGATGTGAACAAACGGCTTCAATCGCCCCGTATTTTCCGTTTAAGAAAGAGAGAAGAATCTGCTGATTGTTAATCTGTAAAGCTTTAACGGCGCCTTTCGGCAGTTCATCAACCTCTGCCGCCTTTTGCCAAACGACCTCCGTTTTACCCAAAGCGCGGTTGGCAGCCGAAATGGTTAAGGCTTCGTCGTCTTTAAAAGCAGCGTACCAGTGAGCGCCGTCGCAGCGCGGTTTGTTTCCGGATTTTCCGCAGCGGCAAAGGGTGAAATGTTCCTGCGAAGCGTCCTCCCCGAGTGTCTCATTTTTAAGCTCTACTCCCCCGCGCACATAGTAGGGGCCGTTAAAGGAGATATGTATTTCCGCTTCCGCCCCAAAATCGTTTACTTCTATATTTTTTTCGGAATAGCTGAGCGCTCCGGACGGACACATACGAATGACGCGCTTTATCTCTTCGATATCCGACCCGTCCGGATCGATCCAGGGCTCCGTCCCCATGCGGAAGACGCCGGGCAGGTTAGCGGTACAGAATCCGGCGTGTGAACAGATGCCGCGGTTATCGTGAATGGTAATGGACTTGCCCTTGTATGTATCCTTTTTATCCGGCACCCGTTTTTCATTTTTTTTACTGCTAAAACCGATACTGGTATGGGTTCCGTCACAGAACGGTTTTGTTTTGGAAGCGCCGCAGCGACACAAGGCTAAAGTTTTTTTAGTTTCAACGGGTTCATTGTGCGAATTGGTAAATTTCGTTAATTCCTTTACCAGAAGCGGGCCGTTTTTTTGCGCCTTAATCGAAGGTTTTTCATTGTCCATAGTAGAACTCCATCTTTCTAAACAAATAATTGTTTTGCTGATACACAAGCGTTTGCAATTGTATATTCTGCCCTGCTCACGAATTTCATACGAATATTGGATTAATCGATAACAGACACGCCTTCAAGTAGGGTCGGGATTAACTCTGAGACGGTAGGATGCGGATGCACGGAATCACGGATGACGGCGTAGGACTTCCTGGCATACATAATATTTAAAATGCTGCTGATAATTTCATCTCCACCAATTCCCAGCATGCTTGCTCCCAGAATTTGATCTGTTTCAGCGTCAATTATAACACGCATAAAGCCGTTCGTCTCACCTTTTTCCCTGGCCCTGGCCACATATTTCATTGGCCGCTGCCCCACCTTTAGTTTTCTGCCGCTTGCTTTTGCCTGTGCAAGTGTCATCCCCGCTCTGCCGAGGGGCGGGTCAACAAATAAGCCATACGTTAAAATACGGTCAGAGACCCGCCGGTTTTTACCTTCAAACATATTTTCTACAATAATTTCATAGTCATTGTAGGAAGTATGGGTAAAAGCGCCCTGTCCATTGCAATCACCCAAAGCATATATGCCGGCCACATTCGTTTCCAGAAAGTCATTTACGTTTATATAGCCTCTGTCATTTGTTTCGATTCCCGCTGCTTTTAGATTTAGAGTATCCGTATTTGGAACACGTCCCACCGATAGCAGGAGGTGCGATCCGCTAATATCCGGTGAGCCCTGTGTGCAGTCAACGTGAACGGTAATTTTCCCGTTTTTATCATGGAAGCCGCTCATACAAGTGGCCTTCAGCCTAAAGGCAATACCTTCACTTTCAAGAAACTCTTTTATTGCTTCGGAAACATCTTCATCCTCACGGCTTATTAGACGGAAACCTTTTTCTATGATGGTTACTTTGCTGCCAAATCTTCTAAACATCTGTCCAAACTCAAGTCCAATGTAGCTCCCGCCGACAATGATCAAATGCTCGGGCAGCTCTTCCAACTGAAGTATTTCCTGATTGCTTAATATATTTACGCCCTCAAAACCTTGCGGAATTCTTGGCCTGCCGCCAACATTAATAAAAATTTTATCCGCTTCAATTTCTTCGCCATTTATTGAAACCTGTTTTGGGCCGCTGAACTTTGCACTTCCTTCAAATACGGTAATGTTTTTATTTTTTATCAGACCATTGCGAATTCCATTTACAGATTTTTGTATGAGCGCCTCTTTTCTGGACTTCACACGGGATAAGTCTATTTTTGTGCCTTGCGGGATATCAACTCCAAGTTCCGCACCATGCCGGGCTTCAAAAATTCTTCGCGCGCTGGCAACATACGTTTTTGTGGGTGTACAGCCAACATTAAGGCAGGTTCCTCCAAAATGCTCTTTTTCAATAAACGCGACTTTTTTACCATTTGCCGCTAATTTAAAAACAAGCGGAGTCCCGGCCTGGCCTGACCCAATAATGATTGCATCAAATTTTTTCATATTTTTCTCTTTTCGTTAATCGTTAATCTTCAATCTGAAATTGTTTTGATTAACGATTGCAGAGTAACGAAGTCAGATTCTATATGTAAAAGGTCAAACCCTGCGGCGGCCGGCAACAGACAGAACTGCTTTCTGCATATTCCTTTTCTTGATAATTATGTCTGCCCCCCTTCCTTGTTGTATCAGGGGAGGAATTCCTTTGATCTAAAATCCTTTCGTCATTTTTTCATAGAGCCTTTGACACTGCCTAGTGCTCGTCTATAAAATCAGAAAGACGCCAGACGTTTTAAATTTTGTTCATGATTTTAACCATCCCTGCTCCCGGTTCCCGGGAATTTTCCCTCCCTGATATCAGGGAGGGAGTCCCGATTATTGGGACGGGTGGGTTAAAATGCTCATATTTTAAAAATTTGCTTTAAATTGATTTTAAAGCAATGCAGCTACACTTTATAGACAAGCACTAATGAGTCTCTCAAACATGCGCAATATCTGTAAAGGCGGCCATTAGGGCAAATGCCAGGTCCTCTTCAATGTGCCCTGCCGCCAGTTTTAATCCAACCGGTTTTCCGCCTGTGATTTCTTTTATATGCGCAACTTTTTTCTGCAAATCATCTAAATTATTTACCGTGCAAGTCTGCCCGGCGATACGGACGCCTGTCCCGGTTTTAAACCTCTTATTTTGGCAATCTCCCCGGTCACTTTGTGTCCCGGCAAATGGCCGCCTAAGCCCGGTTTTACGCCCTGTCCAATTTTTATTTCGACCGCATCGGCCTGCATGATGGCGCTGTCTACATGTGAAAATGCGGCTGTTCCCAGCTCATAAATATAGTTAGTCGCGGCTTTGCGTTCATCCGGCAGCATGCCGCCTTCGCCCGAGCACATAACCGTACCAACAAGGCTGGTACCTTTTGCCAGAGCAATTTTCGCTTCCCGCGAAAGCGCGCCAAAGGACATATGGGATACATAAAAAGGCATCTCTATTTTCAGGGGCTGTTTGGCTGTTTTACCAAGAATAGTTTTGGTATTCACTTTGACATCTTCATTCAGGGGCATTTTATGCAATTGAGCGCCCTTAAAAACCAGTGTTTCAAATCCGGGGAAAGTACTCAGGGTACGCATGGCCGAGTTTTCACTCTTTCCGCTTTGCGCAAGTTTTTGAATATTTGCTGTTTTTTCATCCGCATTCAGGCCAATGGGGTTTACCAAACCTTCATCCCTGAATCTTACATACCAGTGCTGCCCGTCGCAAAACGGTTTGTGCTTTGAATGGCCGCAGCGGCATAGGGCAATATTTTTTTGTTCTACCTGAAAAACAGTACCATTTGCCTCGGTTAGGTTTTTAAGTTGCTTATTTACCAACGGTCCGTTTTCCAGAGTGTAAATATTCGGTTTTTCATTTTTCATGATGGTTCCCTATTTTAAACAGAGCGGGATAGCTGTAGTCGCAGCCATATTGTTTGAAACGAAAAAGGACACAAATATATTCTTTGTTTGTTTTGACGTAGGAAATTAAAAAACCTTACAGGTTGTTTTAATAAAACTGATCTAAACGTAATATAAAAGAAATTATTGTTTAACGCACGCAATTAAAAAATATATCTGGTAGAAGCCTAAGTAGGAAAATATCCGGGCATTTGGCCCGGATTTATGAATCAACTGGATAAGATTAATCAAATTTTTTTTCTATTTTCGCCCAACTATCCCGCAGGGGTACGGTGCGGTTAAATACCGGTTTTTCCGGCGTGGAATCCGGATCGGCACAGAAATACCCCTGACGTAGAAACTGGTAATACGCGCCCGGCTGCGCGTCCTTTAAAGCGGGTTCAATCAGAGGATGTGTTAAAACTTTTAAAGAGTTCGGATTGATATTCTCCGTAAAATCCTTTCCCTCTTCCACTTCGTAAGGATTCTCTTTCAGAAAAAGATGTTAGTATAAACGCACTTCCGCTTTTACGGCATGCGCGGCGGATACCCAGTGTAACGTTCCCTTTACCTTTCGGCCGTCATCGGTCCAGCCGCCTTTGGAAGCCGGATCGTAGGTACAGTGCAATTCCGTAATTTCGCCGCCTGCATCTTTAATAACGTCGGTGCATGTGATATAGTAACCGTGTTTCAGCCGCACCTCTTTACCCGGTTTCAGGCGGAACCATTTGCGGTTTGCCTCTTCGCGGAAGTCTTCGCGTTCGATGAAGATTTCACGGGAGAACGGTATTTTACGAGTGCCGGCGGATTCGTCTTCCGGATTATTGACCGCCTCCATTTCTTCCACCTGACCTTCGGGATAATTATCGATAATCACTTTTAGTGGGTTTAAAACCGCCATCATACGGATGGCCCGTTTATTTAAATCTTCGCGCAAAGTATGATCGAGCAGGGCAAAATCAACGGTACTGTTGGTTTTGGCCACGCCGATTTTATCGGCAAACTCCCGAATTGCCTCTGGACTGTATCCGCGCCGGCGTAAACCGGAGAGGGTCGGCATGCGCGGATCATCCCAGCCGTTGACATATTTTTCCTGAACCAGTTTCAATAGCTTTCGTTTGCTCATCACCGTGTAATTGAGATTCAGACGAGCGAATTCAATCTGCTGCGGATGGTAAACATCCAGCTGGTCCAGGAACCAGTCGTAGAGCGGACGGTGATCTTCGAATTCCAGCGTACAAATGGAATGGGTAATGCGTTCAATGGAATCTTCCAGACCGTGCGCCCAGTCGTACATGGGATAGATACACCACGCATTTCCGGTACGCGGATGCTCGGCATGCAAAATGCGGTACATCACCGGGTCACGCATATTCAGATTAGGGGAGCTCATATCGATTTTTGCGCGTAAAACTTTACTGCCGTCATCAAATTCACCCTTGCGCATCCTGCGAAACAAATCAAGGTTTTCTTCCACGGAACGGCTGCGGGAAGGACTCTCCTTTCCCGGTTCTTTAAGCGTCCCGCGGTAGGAACGGATTTCTTCGGCGCTTAAATCTTCTACATAGGCTTTACCCTTTTGGATCAGTTTTTCCGCGTATTCGTACATCTGCTGAAAATAATCCGAGGCATAAAAGAGGTTCTCTTTCCAGTCGAATCCCAGCCACTTTACATCTTTGATGATGGAATCGATATATTCCTGTTCTTCCTTACTGGGATTGGTATCGTCAAAGCGCAGGTTGCAGATACCGTTGTAGTCCTCCGCCAGGCCAAAATTCAGACAGATAGATTTCGCGTGCCCGATATGCAGATAGCCATTGGGTTCCGGCGGAAAACGGGTATGCACGCGTTGATCGAAACGGCCGCTTTGATTGTGCTCATCAATGATAGTGCGAATAAAATTAGTTGGCTGTGTTGGAGTTGAATCACTCATTGTTGCTTCCCTTTTATTAACTGTAACGCAATCCGCAAGATTGCGGAGATAGCTATACTTTTCAGTTTTTAATCCCGAACCAGCGGTTCGGTTTACACATCTTGAAATTCGCCAGTTTTTTTCTTTATTGAAAACTTAGTTTAAAACCAAACTATAGTTCGGAAATTTTCCCATATTTTGGATTTAACCAGGTATAAGGCCAGTCCGTTATTTTATTTACCAACTTCCCTTTAACAGGATTATATACAATATAATTAATAATTTTATTTAATTCTTTTTCGTTTCTGATAAAATGGTCATAATTTTCATGATGCCAAAAGCGGCCGCTTCTTTTTAAAACTTTATTTGCTTTTAAAGCAGTATAATTTTTATGCCATTTCAGTATCGCCGCTAAGGAAAAAAAGTTGTTATTTTTATTTTTCAAAGGATAAATAACAAGATGAACATGATTTGGCATTATTGTGTAACAGATTAATTCATATCTTTTCTGATGATGGTAATGTAAATTTTCCTTAACTAAATCTGCGATTTCTTTTATATCGAGCCATTTTGGCTGCGGCAATTCTTTTGCAAGAATATCATCATAATACTTAAATAACCGGCTGTCTCTTTGATAATTATTTAATACCTTGTTTTCAAATAAATTCCTGTGTTTTTGTTGGATCTCCCATAGTTTATTTTTTGGCAGACTAAAAGCCAGTCGATATGTAATGAAAAAAAATCCGTTTTCCGGTTGAATGTGCGGCAAATTCCTATGGTAGAATAGTTTGTATTCCAGATTCGAATACATGTTTCACCTCGAACCAACGAAGTATGAATATTACTAATAATATAAAAAATTTCAATCTTTATTTTCTCATTTCATTCGCTGAACTTTAAATTCAGTTACGTGTAAAAATATTTGCTTTCTTCAACCTTTAGTTCCGAACCAGCGGTTCGGCTTACACATCTTGCAATCTGCCGATTGTTAAGTTTTAATTCTGGTTTAGCTAGTTTTCACAAACCAGTTATTCAATGACGCGTAACGCAATCCGCTGGATTGCGAAAGTGTTTGTTATATTTTAATAGTAAACCTCGAACCAGCGGTTCGGCTTACACATCTTGCAATCTGCCGATTGTTAAGTTTTAATTCTGGTTTAGCTAGTTTTCACAAACCAGTTGTTCAATGACGCGTAACGCAATCCGCTGGATTGCGAAAGTGTTTGTTATATTTTAATAGTAAACCTCGAACCGGCGGTTCGGGTTACACCTGAAAAAACGCGCTAATATCATCCATCATAGCTTCCCGGGTTTTATAAATCTTTGTCTCCACCGGCATACTATTAATAAATTGTTTGCCATATTGCATACGGCTCAAACGATTGTCACCCACCAGGACAATGCCCCTGTCCGATTTATTGCGCAGCAGCCGGCCAAATCCCTGACGGAATTTAATGACGGCTTCGGGTACGGAATACTCAAAAAAGGCATTTCCCCCGCGCTTTTTAATTTCATCCATTCGGGCGGCAATCACCGGTTCCGTGGGAACGTCAAAGGGCAATTTCGGAATCAGCAGTATTTCCAGCGCTTCGCCGGGGACGTCGATTCCTTCCCAAAAACTGTCGGTGCCAAATAAAACCGAATCTTTAAATTCCTTAAACTGGTTGATCAAATTGGTACGACTGCCACTTTTCCCCTGCGCCAGAAGTAACTTTCGTTCACCGTCAAAATAGGGCTTAAGCATATCGTACATTTTATTTAGTAGTCCGTAACTGGTAAATAAGACCAGCATTCCGGTTTGATGTTGGGAATAAATATCTTTGATAACACCTGCCAGAGTTTCCGTAAAATCATTATTGCGCGGGTCCGGCATAAAATCCAAAACAGCCATTCCGGCCTGCTCGGCAAAATTAAAGGGCGAACCAAGCACCGAAGAATAAACAGACCTTTTTTCCAGCAGTTTCAAACCGGTCCGGGATGCAAAATAGTCAAATTTTCCATTTACGGCGATGGTGGCCGAACTGAATACGGTCGTATGTAATCGTTCGAATAGACGGCTTTTTAAAAGCTCTGCAATATTTAAGGGAATGCCGTGCAAAACGATATCATTGTTGCGTTCATTGCGGGGGATGTCAAGCCAGAATACATAGTTCTCCGCTTCTCCGAGCAGACAAAATTCAAAATCCTCCAAAAGGGCCTTGGCATCTGCCTGAAGTGCGATAAATTCGCGCAGAAGCGGATCCTGAAATTCGAATTGTTCGGGGTCGATATCGCTTAAAAGGCTAATTAATCGGTCTAATCCGGAAGTAAGTTCTTTGAGCGCCTTTTTAAGCGCCTCGGTTTCATCGGACAGGTTTTTAAAGAATTTGAAACCTTTAAAATAGCGTACCCGGTTTTCTTCTGTACCGTTATTCATATACCGCTCACGCAGGACACGGTTTAAATCGTTATAAAAAATCTGAACTTTTTCTTTAAGCGCCGTACTCTGCCGTTTTACTTTTTGAGATTGCCGTCCAATCTGTTTTTTATCATCCTCGGATAAAAGGCCCTGATTCATTCGCAAATCCAACTGCTGTAAATTTCCGCTGCGCTTGGATTCTTCTTCATATAGTTTATGATAAATATTACGAAACGACCAGTAACTAACACGTACACCGAGATACTCGGCAGCGCTTTTTTCGATATTGTGCGCTTCGTCGAGAATCAGGTTTTGATATTCATCCAAAATGGAATGATCGGCCGCGAGATCGGAAAAGAGCAGCGAATGATTAACCACAACCAAATCGGCGTGGCGGGCGTATTCACGGGCTTTCATCAAATAGCATTCTTTGTAATAGTTACAGGAGCGCCCAGGACAATACGAAGGTTCGGCAATGAATTTCTGCCATAGTCCAAAATTTCGCTCCAACTGAAAAGCCGCATTTTCCGCGATATCGCCGGTGCGGGTTTGCTGTACCCACAAAACCAGCGGCAGCAAACGGCTGCGTTCATCCTGAGAAAGACGCTGGTTTAAATCGCTCATAACCGTATGCCATTTCTCTAAGCACAGATAATTGGCCCGCCCTTTTAAAAGGACTGCTTTAAATCCCCCTTTTGCGGCC
Organism: Calditrichota bacterium; assembly: GCA_024278755.1. Classification (GTDB taxonomy): domain Bacteria; phylum Calditrichota; class Calditrichia; order Calditrichales; family Calditrichaceae; genus JANTFQ01. The sequence continues at coordinate 88,945 of JAJRSO010000037.1, forward strand.
GAATAGAGCATTGGAATATCTTTATAAAAAAGCTGTTCCTGAAGGTTTTTTGTGTTGGTGGAAATAATAACCCGCTGATTGGCTGCCCTGTTTTTCACGGCCCATTCCATTGCCGGAACAAGATAGGCCATTGATTTACCGGTTCCCGTTCCCGCTTCGGAAATCACGAAAGCGGCGTCATTAAATCCCTTGCCAATATCCCCGGCCATTCTCTGCTGCGGTTCCCGGTATTCATACCCATCTATTAAAGCGGCCAGTCTTCCTTTTTCTGAAAAATACGAATCTATTTGTGTTTCCGAAACGGGCGTAATGGGCGGTTCTTCCTCGGGAGGTTCGAATCTGTATTCCTTTTCACCGATTATATTATAGAACTGCTGTGCCTGCCGGGCGTCATCCAGAAGCAAATCTTGCGAAGCCGAAATATTATTTATCTTTTTAAAATTCAATACAGGTACAAAAAACGTTTTAGCCCGTCTTGAATTGGGATAGAGCAGATTAATAATATTAACCAGAGCAGAGTTGTCAATGGCAAGGGCACGGTCTACTAAATTGACAAAAACATGTCCGGTTGCCCGCGCATCTTCCACCGCACGGTGCGCATTGGTCAGATCATATCCAAAATATTCCGCGAGAGCAGCCAGTTTAAACTGCCGTAAAAAGGGCAGAAAAATACGAGCGATAAAGAGTGTATCGAGACGCAGATTATCAAGATATTTAAAACGGCGTACCCGGTCTTCCCAGAATTGAAAATCATTCTTCTGTTTACGGTATTCATATTCGATAAAAGAGGCGTCAAAATTGACCTGCTGTCCCACAAAGGCAGAGCCTCCTAAAAACGTATCCAGTTTCGGAAAGATGTCCTCAATTTGAGGTTTGTCGGCCACATCGGTATCGCTTATTCCGGTTAAACGGGTAATAAATTCGGGAATCGGCCGTCCCGGATTGATCAGTTGCTCAAACGATTCCGCTTCCACACCATCCACATATTTAATGGCGCCAATTTCAATAATTTGATCCTTTTCCGGATCCAATCCGGTCGTTTCCAAATCGACGACAATAAAGGTGCTAAGTCCGAGATGGTTTAAGAGTTGTTTTCGAAGTTCCATTAATGATTTCCCGCTTGCCGTCGGCATTTAAAGTATGTGATTATAATCAAGCCAAAGTTTACAAAATTAGCGATTTTTTGGCAAAGTTATTTTAAGTCCATAAGAAGAGAACCACCTGGTACCATTCGCTGTGCTTATCAGAAACTCTACTAAAATATTGAGCACTTTTTTTGAATAAAATTTTGATTCAATACACCTGCTTTGTATATTAAGCGCTCGTTTTTAAGTCATTACATTTGACTGTTGATAGAACAACTAAATGTGTTTGGTTGTTTTGGAGGATTAGGCTAATTGGTAAGTCATCCCGATTCTCGGGACGCCCTTTTAGTTAATAGAACAGAACAGCTTTAACTTTTATCCTTTTGGAGGATTAGGCTAATTGGTAAGTCAGCAGTCTTGAAAACTGCCGCCCTTTGGGCTTGTAGGTTCGAGTCCTACATCCTCCGCGCTCTTTTTAATAAAATCCTTTTATTCGGAGAGATGGCCGAGCTGGCTGAAGGCGCACGCCTGCTAAGTGTGTATGGGTTAACCGCCCATCCAGGGTTCGAATCCCTGTCTCTCCGCCAAGC
>JAJRSO010000003.1 GCA_024278755.1 Calditrichota bacterium
ATGCGCAGAGTGGATAATTATAAAAAATTGCATGAAATGCGTGCTGTGTTAAAACAAGAAGTGACTAAACAAAAGAAAACTATAAAAAATGTGGCGTGACCTTTTCTTAATAAATTTCAACTAAGATTTGGACATCGCCAATCCTGTGGCTTCGACTCCGTTCAGCCACCCTGCTTTTTCTATTTCCTAAATGCTGCATATTGAATTTTCTTTGATGTTTATTGAATATGCGCTAGGTATATAAATAGCGCTTGATTTTATGGGTGGGCGTTTGCTCAAACGGCTCCGGCTGTTCGCTGACACTTTTGATTTTCGAAAAAGAAGAGACCCGCTCGTTGACCCGCCGTTTAATATCATCTAATAGTTCCGCAATTTTTCCCCGCATTTCCGGGTTGCTCATTTTATTCACTTCGTAGCGCTGATCCAGCAACTCGTAATTCAAATATACCTTTGCCGCAACCTGCCCATCCTTTTCATAAACCAGGGATTCCTCAATACAGTCAAATTCATTTAACAGCGCTTCGATCTGTTCGGGATAAATATTCTCTCCGCTGGGTCCGACGATCACATTTTTCGAACGCCCGCTGATATATAAAAAGCCGTCTTCGTCAAAACGCCCCAAATCCCCCGTTTTAAACCAGCCGTCATCGTCCAGCACTTCCCGGGTGCGTTCCGGATCTTTAAAATAGCCTTTCATCACGTTAGCGCCACGCACCACAAGCTCGCCCTCTCCGGTTCCGGGATGCGGATTCACTATTTTTGCTTCGACGCCGTTTAAAATCGGACCGGTGGAGCGATAGCGCATAATGTTGGGACCGGCGCCGGCAATCAGCGGAGACGTTTCCGTCAGGCCGTAGCCAATGGCATAAGGGAAACGGGCTTCCATTAAAAATCTTTCCGCCTCCGGAGCCAGTGCCGCGCCGCCGATGCCAAAGAAACGCATGGAACCGCCAAAGAATTTCATCATCTTTTGCCCGGCCATCAGGTGCAGGCGTTTTCGGATAAAAGTAATTTTATACAGACTTCGAATGAATCCATTTTTATTGAATTCCGGTAAAATACGCGTTTTAAAAATCTTTTCGATCACCAAAGGAACACTGAGCATAATCGTGGGTTTCACCTTTTCCAGCGCCGTGGCCAAAACTCTTGGCGTGGGTGTTTTATCAAGATAATAGACACAGCTTCCGTGCATGATGGGAATAATAAAACCGATGGTGCATTCATAGGTGTGCGCCAGCGGAAGAATGGAAAGCAGCCGGTCTTCCGGCAGTAGTTGTACGATGCTTTCCGAAGCAATGGCGTCAAAAACAAGATTCTTATGACTAAGCATAACGCCTTTGGAATGTCCGGTGGTGCCGGAGGTATAAATAATGGCCGCCGTATCGTCTTCTTCGGGTTCGGACTGTGGATGCGGATTTTCTTTTCCGGCCAGCTGCAAAGCGCCCTGCTTTAATTTTTCGAAATGCGCTTCGCCTTTTTGCAGAATATCCTGAATGAAATCCGTTTTCTTTTCTTCCGAAATATGCTGCAGGTCGTCCAAACGGATAATCGTTTGAAGAGTCTCGGACACACTTTCGGCAACCACATCCACAAAACGTCCGGAGGCAAACACTGCTTTGCAACCGGCGTGGCGTAAAATATGCTGAATTTCCGAGGGATGGAATTCCGGCAGAACCGGTACAATCACAGCGCCCATCGAAGTAACCGCAAAATAGGCAACGCCCCAGTTGGGCATATTTTCACTCACCAGCGCCACCGTATCACCCGGTTTCACCCCCCGTTTCCGTAAGAAGCTGCCAACCGCCTGTACTCGTCTGTAAAACTCGGCATAGGTTAGCGGATTGCCGTTTATGGTGGATAAAGCGGGATATGAGCTAAAGGACGCGGCGCTTTTTTCGAGCACTTCTTTCAGGGTGAGTCGTTTATATTGTTCCACGGGAGGGGCCTCCAAAGAACTGTTCCGGATTCATTTTTTAGGAATATACTTATTTGAACGGAATGTATCAAAGCATTTATGAGTCCAGTCTAAAAAGGCATAGCCACCGATTTCCACAGAAGGACACGGAGTGTTTTATTGAAATTACATTGAATAGATTCGTGTAAATTCGTGGTTTTTATAGTGAACTCATTTATTCAGATCGCTTCCGGGACAATACCGGATGAAGAAAATTATTGCCGATTTGCCGGTGGAGTGGTATTTTATTGCGTCATTTTTATGGAGGCACTATGTCACGATCCCTATATTTTATTTTAATCCTATTCGTTTTCGCCCTGTCTGCACAGGCGGCGGTTAATCCGATTCAGGAAAAAATCGAAGCGGCCGGTACAGCCGAAGATTACCCTGCTTCTGCGGTGCTCACCGTTTTTGACAGTACTTCCGCCGATGTGCAGGAAAGCGGATTAAGCTATGTTTCCTTCCATCGTCTGTATAAAATTTTAACCGTCAAGGGAGGGCTGTCGCATCGCACGATAATTATGGATTACGATCCGCTTTCCGCTTCGGTAGAAATTCGGGAGGCGACCATTTACCGTAAAAACGGCGCTATCGAAAAGGCAGACCTTTCACAGATTCGTGATTATCCGGCGCCGGCGCGAGCCATCTACTGGGGCGCCCGCCAAAAAATGCTGGAAGTGGGCCGTTTGTATCCCGGAGACGCGCTGGAGGTTAAATTATTTCGTAAGGGATTTACCTATGCTCTACTCGGCGGAGAGAACGACGACGAACGGTTTATCCCCCCTATGC
>JAJRSO010000038.1 GCA_024278755.1 Calditrichota bacterium
GGGATGCAATCAGCGTTCTAAATAATTAGAGCCCTAAGTTGGTTAGGAATCAAAAAAGGACTTTCAAAAGATAGAGTTAAAATTATGTAGAGCAGTCCCGAAAGTCGGGATTGGTCCGGAGTTCGAATCTCCGCTGGCTCACGAGGGGAAAAGCCTGTTTAACGTAAGTTGAACAGGCTTTTTTTTATAAGATATACGCACAAGGGAGGATTCAAAATCATTGTTATTTTGTTTTTTTAGAGCCCCATCCGTAAATCTGTGAAAATTCGCGGCATTTTTTACCCTGTGTTATTTATACAAAACGACTTTATACCCTTCTTGTGTATTTATTTATAATATACTTTTCAACTCGTTGTTCGGCCGAATCTATAAATCGGCCATCATCCGACGAAGTTTTCCCGTAAAAAATTTGAATTACCGTTTAAACTTTTCAAAATCGGGTTGCAATTTAAACATATCACTAATATATTACAGATATATTTAATAGGAGATCGTATTATCTTTACACCCAAACAAACAAAAAGCCTGGCGGAAACTGCCTACGAACGCATCGAAGAGATGATCGTTACCCTGCAATTGGAACCGGGGGCAGTGTTTTCCGAAGCCGAATTGGCGGAAAGACTTCAGATTGGACGTACGCCGGTAAGGGAAGCATTGCAAAAACTTACCCAGTACAATTTAATAAAAACACTGCCGCGACGCGGTATGATGGTTATAGAAATCAATATCACCCAGCATTTGGCGCTGCTTGAAACGCGGCGAGTTTTAGAACGGCTGATTGTATCCCGGGCGGCGCGTAGGGCCACCCCGCAACAGCGAAAAGCGTTACAAGCCTATGCGGAGATTATTCAGGAGGCTGCCAAGGAAAAGGATTTGGAAACCTTTATGCGCTATGATAATAAATTTGACCGTTTGGTGGAAAACGCTTCCGGCAATCCGTTTGCAGTCAAAGCCAATCAGCCCTTTCATGCCCATTGCCGTCGTTTTTGGTACTACTATCAGATAAACGGCGATTTGCAGCGTTCGGCCAATTTACACGCAGCCATTATGCGCGCCATCGCCGAAAGTGACGAAGAGAAAGCGGCAAACGCTTCGGACGCGTTTATGGATTATCTCGAAGAATTTACTAAAGCCGCTGTTCATATCTAACCCGGAATATGTATGTTGCAAAAATCTCTGTTTCTTCTTCTATTTGTAATGGGACTTGCTGTAGCCGGTTCTGCGGATTTACAGCGCTTATTAAATTCTGTTCATGGTCTTACTGTAAAAAAACTGCCTGCCGAAAAATCGTTTAGCGCTAGTTTTCAGATTTTCATTGAACAACCGTTGGACCATCAAGATCCGGAAGGAGCTCATTTTAAACAACAGATTATTTTATCTCACCGTTCATTCTCGGCGCCAACCGTTTTAGTCACCGAGGGCTACGGTATTTACGACAATCATACGCGTGAACTAAGCCAATTGTTACAGGCCAACGAAATCCGGGTGGAGCACCGCTTTTTCGGACGTTCCAAACCGGATTCCATGGATTGGGATAATCTGACCATTGCTCAGGAAGCGGCCGATTATCATCGGATTCAGCAAATTTTTAAAACGATTTATAAAGGAAAATGGATCAGCACCGGTTGGAGCAAAGGGGGGCAGACCGCTGTTTTTTACCGCTTTTTTTACCCACAGGATGTGGATGCTACTTTAGCGTATGATTCTCCATTTAACCTGCAACGCGAAGACACGCGCATCGACAGTTTCTTTAACCATGTGGGAACGGCGTTTTGCAGGCAAAAAATTAAAGCCTTTCAAAAAATGGCCTTACAACGCAAGGCGGATTTGTTACCTCTCTTTCAAAAATATGCCTTGCGGGAAAAATATCAGTTTTCCATTGGCTTGCAGGCCGCGCTGGAATATGCGATTCTGGAATATCCTTTTTCATTCTGGCAGTATCACAAATTAAACTGCGATTCCATTCCCACAAACAGCGCCTTTCCCCGGGCTATTTTTAACCATTTGAAACTCGTAGTAGCGCTTTCGTCCTATTCAGATACAGCGCTGAATTCACCGGCCATGTACCAATTTTTCACGGAACTGGGCTACTACGGTTATGTAACGGATGGGCTGGAACCGTGGTTGTCCGGCGCTTACGGTTATTCCAATGCGCTGTTTGCGCCACGAAACGCGGTTCTGAAATACCGTCCGCAGCGCATGCAAAAAATTATACGTTGGCTAAAAGAAAACGCTTCGAAAATAGCCTTTATATACGGAAGCAACGATCCCTGGTCTGCTTCCGCGATTGATTTTCCAGGGCGGAAGGATCTACTTAAACAGACGCTTGGAGGGGGAAATCATTTTACGTTTATCCGCACGCTTCCCCAGATGGAGCAGAAAAGAATAATCGGAGCTCTTAAACAATGGCTTTATCTCGAGGAAAGGAGCAAAACCAATGACGGAGACTAATTTTCAGAACCGCCTGGGATCCTTTCAGTGGCAGCCATCGTCAGACAGAGAACGGATTTGCACAATTGACGCCCACGCCGCCGGGGAACCGCTGCGAATTGTTTACAAAGGATTTCCGGAGTTGGAAGGGGAAACCATTTTAGAACGTCGCCGCTTTGCCAAAGAACAATTTGATGCGCTGCGTAAAACGGTAATGTGGGAGCCGCGCGGACATGCTGATATGTACGGCTGCATCCTTACGCCGCCGGTTACCGGGAATGCGGATTTTGGGGTTTTATTCACTCATAACGAAGGCTTTTCCACCATGTGCGGGCACGGCATTATTGCCGTAACCACCGTCATGTTGGAAGCCGGATTTCTGCAAAGTACCGAACCGCGCACCGTATTACGTATCGATACGCCGGCGGGTCTGGTAACGGCCACCGCGCACCTGCAGGGAAAACGGGTTCAGAAGGTCTCTTTTTTAAACGTACCCTCTTTTGTAGCTGCGCGGGAGTTGGAAGTGGATGTGCCGGGACTCGGCCGCGTGCGTTACGATATTGCTTTTGGAGGCGCTTTTTATGCCTTTGTGGACGCCGACGCCCTAAATATTGCCATGACAGCGGATAATTACCGCGGACTGATTGAAGCGGGCATGGCTATTAAACAAGCCGTGATGGCCTCACAAAAAATCAAGCATCCGTTTGAAACAGAGCTGAATTTCCTATACGGAACTATTTTTACAGGAGCGCCGCACGGCCCGCAGGCAGACAGCCGTAACGTTTGTATATTTGCCGAAGGAGAGGTGGATCGCAGTCCCACGGGAACAGGCGTAAGCGCACGCATGGCTCTGCATTACGCCCGGGGGGAATTAAAGGAGCGGGAAGAGATGATTATCGAAAGTATCATCGGCAGCCGGTTCAGCGGCCGGGTAGTGGAAGTAACTACATTTGGCCCGCACCGGGCGGTTATTCCGGAAGTGAGCGGCAGCGCATATATTACCGGGCAGCATACGTTTTTAATTGATAAGCATGACCCGTTGAAAGACGGTTTTATTTTACGCTAAGCGGGATTTATCTATGAACTCAACACTTAAATTCTTTTCCGCGCAGGACGTACATAAGGCGCTTTCTATGCAAGAAGCTATCCGGGCCATGGCCTCGGCTTTTACTCAGTTGTCCGGTCAGAGGACTGTAACGCCATTGCGCAGTTCCATCGAGATTCCCGGAAGCGAGAACAGCGCGCTTTTTATGCCGGTTTATCTTCCGGGAAGCAGGAAGATAGCCGTCAAAACGGTTACCGTATTTCCGGGCAATACACAGCGGAAGCAGCCCGCTATTCAGGCTTTAATCACCCTGTTTGATGCACAAAACGGACAGCCCTTGGCCGTGGTGGACGGAACGGCCTTAACTGCCATACGCACGGGCGCAGCTTCCGGTTTGGCCACCGAACTGCTGGCGCGGACTGACGCGCAGGTATTAGCCTTATTTGGAGCCGGTGTACAGGGAGGTTGGCAAATAGAAGCAGTTTTGTCCGTTCGTTCCATACAAAAAGTGCTTATTTTTGATCCGGATAAACAGCGCGCCCAAACGCTGGCGGAGCATATCGTAGAACGGTATGATGTAAAAACAATCGTTTCAATTAATTCTGCCGAATTGCGGGAAGCGGATATTATTTGTACAGCTACCACTTCACAAGCGCCGGTTTTTAAGGATGCGGATTTGAAACCGGGTGTGCATATAAATGCCGTGGGCGCCTTTCGTCCGGACATGCGGGAAATTCCGGCCCTAACCATGCAGCGCGCTTTGGTTGTTGTGGATGAACGCCGGGCCTGTTTAAAAGAAGCCGGCGAACTGATTATTCCCATTAATCAGGGGGTGTTTGTTGCGCAACATATTTACGCCGAAATTGGCGATCTGACGGCCGGACGGGTAAAAGGACGTGAAAATAACGCGCAGATTACACTCTTTAAATCCGTTGGCAATGCGGTACAGGATTTAGCCGCCGCGGAAATCGTATTGCAGAACGGTTTAAAAATGAATTTGGGACAGACAGTTCAGATGTAAAAAGGACATAAAAAATGCTAAAGAAACATCCGGCAGGACTCTGGGTACTGTTTTCTGTGGAAATGTGGGAACGCTTCGGTTTTTACATCATGTCTGCCATTTATGTTTTATATATGGACAAAGCGCTGCATTTTGACGATGCGCGCAAAGGATTGCTGTACGGCCTGTTTCTGGCAGCGGCCTATCTTTTTCCGTTGCTGGGCGGCTGGCTGGGCGATCGGGCGCTGGGACAATTGAATACGGTTCGAATCGGTCTGTGGTTGATGATTATGGGGTATGTGGGGCTGGCCCTGTCTTCTGCGGAGGCTTTAAACCCATTTTATACGGGACTGATGCTGGTGGCCAGTGGCACGGGAATCTTTAAGGTTAATATGTCGGTGTTTGTGGGTAATCTTTACCGCAATAAAAGCGATCTGCGCGACGCCGGATTTAATATTTATTACATGGGCGTTAATGTGGGCGCCACTCTCGGCCCGCTGGCGGCAACGCTGATTGGCGCTTTTTTCAACCTGTATGTCCTCTCATTCTGGGCAGCGGCGGTTGGTTTGCTGATTGCCGTCCTCGCTCTGGAAATAGGCAAAAAACAGCTGACCGAAGCCGATTCCAACAGCACAACGGTTCAAAAACAAATTGCGCAAAATAAACAGGATATGAACAAAAAAGAATCTTTTCAGCGCATCGTGACCCTGTTGGTTCTGTTTCTTATCGCCGGTTTATTCTGGATGCCGTTTTATCAGAACGGAATGGCCCTGACTCTGTTTGCCGACCGTTCTACGGTGACTTATACCTTTCTGCGTCCAGAAACCTACGTTATGTTTAATGCTGTCTTTATCCTTTTACTAACGCCGCCCTTAGTGGCGTTTTATAGCTGGCTACGCAAACGCAACCGCGAACCCTCCACCCCTTATAAAATATTTTTTGGTCTGCTGCTAATGGCGCTGGCTATGGGAATTATGGTGATTGCTTCTCTAAGTGGCGGCAATGTCAATCAACCGGTCATGTCGCCGCTGTGGCTCATCATGACGTATCTGTTTATTACATTGGCCGAAATTCTAATTTCCCCCATGGGGCAATCCTATGTTTCGAAGGTGGCGCCTCAAAAAATACAAGGGCTGATGATGGGCGGTTGGTTCGGTTCCACAGCCCTGGGAGCTTTAAGTTCCGGACTGTTTGGCCGTCTTTACAGTTCCATGCCCCATCATGCTTATTTTTTGGTATTAACAGGCATATCCCTGTTGGCGGCTGTGCTGGTTTTACTTTTTATGAAAAAATTGCAACGTTTCGCCCAATAAATACAGAGGGGACGCCGACGATATATCACTAAAGCGGGAGAATAGATGTTAATCAAAGAGAAATCAGCACAGGCAAAAGAAATTTTAAAAGAACTGCATATCGACACTTGGATTACTTTTGTACGCGAAAGCCAGATAAACGGCGACCCGATTTTACCTTTTCTGGCCGAAGCGGATTTAACCTGGCATTCGGCGTTTATCATTAATCGGGATGGCAGCAGTCAGGCGATTGTGGGTTTGTACGATCAAAAAACCGTGGAAGATACCGGCGTATGGGATAATGTTATCGGTTTTGTGGAAGGTATCGGTGAACCGTTTAAAAACTATATAAAACAGTTAAATCCGGCTACTATCGCTCTAAACTATTCGGTGGGCAGTGAAATTTGCGACGGACTGACTCATGGCATGTACCTGACCATGATGGAACTATTGTCCGAAATCGGTCTGGCGGATCGGGTAGTCTCTGCCGAGAAAATTGTATCCGCTCTGCATGAACGAAAATCACCTTCCGAACTGGCGAACCTACGCCTGGCCATCCGCCATACGGAAGAAATTTTTGATATGGTGGCCCGTTTCATAAAACCGGGGATGACGGAACGGGAAATTGCCGATTTCATGAAGACCGAAACCAAACGCCGCGGACTGGATCTGGCCTGGGAACCGATGGTGTGTCCCGCGGTATTCAGCGGTCCGGAAACAGCGGGGGCGCATTACAATCCTACCGGGAAAAAGGTGGAACGGGGCCACATCTTAAATATGGATTTTGGTGTGCGGGTGAACGGCTACTGTTCGGATATGCAGCGTACTTTTTACATCTTAAAGGAAGATGAAACCAAAGCGCCGCCCGATGTTCAGAAGGGATTCGATACCATTGTTACGGCCATCGAAGAAGCGCGTCAGGCCATGTTCCCCGGCGGAGAAGGGATTGCTATCGACGCGGTGGCCAGGGAAGCGGTGCTTAAAAACGGCTACGAAGAATTTCCGCATGCTTTGGGACATCAGGTGGGGCGGTTTTCCCACGACGGGACCGCTATTCTTGGGCCGGCCTGGGAAAAATATGCCGAAAAACCGTTTCGCAAACTGGAGGAAAATATGGTTTTTACCCTGGAGCCCCGTTTAACTGTAAAAGGGCGCGGCACTGCCACCATCGAAGAGATGGTGCTGATCACCGATAAAGATGCGCAGTTTTTATCGCACCCGCAAACGGAGTTGATTTACATTTTATGACGACGATACGCAAACAAACGCTTACGGGCGTAATTTATGATTTAAAAAAATATGCCATTCACGACGGCCCCGGCATTCGCACGACCGTATTTTTAAAAGGCTGTCCGTTGAACTGCTGGTGGTGCCATAATCCCGAAAGCCGCAGTCCCAATCCGCAGCCCAGGGGTAATATGCGCCCCATTAAAAACTTGCCGCTTCTACAGAATAATCAAAACCTGATTGGCGTAGCAGTGACCGTGGATGCGCTGATACGGGAGGTACGTAAAGACATTTTGTTCTTCGATGAATCCGGCGGTGGGGTTACTTTTTCCGGCGGGGAGCCGCTGCTGCAACCCTGGTTTTTACAAGCCGCATTGCAGGCCTGCCATGCGGAAGGAATTCGTACGGCTGTGGACACCACCGGGGTTGCTGCATTCGAAGCAATCGAATCCTTGGCTTCTTTTGTGGATTTATTTTTATATGATATAAAACTTTTGGATAATACATTACACCGCAAATATACCGGTGTATCCAACCGGCTTATTTTGGAGAATCTGCTTAAAATGCACCGGGCCGGCTACCCGATTCGTATTCGGATTCCGCTCATTCCTGACATCACGGATACGATGGAAAACTTACAGGCGATTTGCGATTTTCTGCTTAATAAAACCGGATTGCGGGAAGTGGAACTGTTGCCGTACAACAGCATGGGTAAAAGCAAATATGAGCGTCTGCAAATGGAATTTCGTCTGCAAAAACACACCATTCAAAGTGAAACTGAAATGGAAGCGAATCGGGAACGTTTCCGGCAAAAAGGTTTTCAGGTAGTGATATGAGGCGTTTTGGAAAGTGTTGCCGTCTCTGATTAAAAGGTAGCATTCGCTAAGCTTCGCCGAAAGAAAAAAGCTCTTCTGTTTTGGACGATTCTCATCAATTGTTTTTCTTTGCGCTCTCTGCGTATTGTTGCTCATCGGAAACAATTTGAGAACAGGAAAATCGAATTAAAACGGAGGGCTTTAAACCCTTTACTAAAATCAGGAAAAAGTTATGAACGAACGTATTCGGAAATTACGCGCGCAATCCCTCGAAACCCAGGAGACGCTGGATCAAGAGCGGGCGGTATTACTAACGGAGTTTTACCGTTCGCCCCAGGCGGCCCGCGTTTCTATTCCCGTAGCCCGGGCCATGGCCTTTAAATATATTCTGGAGCATAAAACCGTGTATATCGGCGACGGAGAGCTTATCGTTGGCGAGCGGGGTCCGTCGCCCAAAGCCGTACCCACTTATCCGGAACTCTGCGTCCATACAAAGCAGGATTTGGACATTCTGCACCACCGCGAAAAGGTTACCTACACGTCCACGGAAAAAACGAAACAGGTTTTAACGGAAGCTATTTTACCCTTCTGGCAGGGGCGTTCCGTTCGCGACCGGATTTTTAAAGAAGTGGATGAAGACTGGAAGAACGCCTATGCGGCCGGCGTGTTTACGGAATTTATGGAGCAGCGTGCCCCGGGGCATACGGTTTTGGATGATAAAATTTACCGGAAAGGTATGCTGGATTTTAAGGCGGATATGGCGGCCGCAGTGCAGAAGTTGGATTTTTTCAATGATGCCAATGCATTAGAAAAACGGGAAGAATTAAAAGCCATGATGGTTGCCGCAGACGCGATTATTTTATTCGCGCAACGTCATGCAAAAAAGCTAACCGAACGGGCCGCAGAAGAAGGCGATTTACGCCGCAAAAATGAACTGGAAAAAATGGCGGAAATTTGTTCCCGCGTTCCGGCCCATGCGCCAACAACCTTTTGGGAAGCGCTTCAATATTACTGGTTTGTGCATTTGGGCGTTGTAACGGAATTGAACACCTGGGATTCCTTTAATCCGGGACGGTTGGATCAGCATTTACTGCCGTTTTACGAACAGGGTTTGGCCGATGGCAGCCTGACCAGAGAGCGGGCCAAGGAATTACTGATGGCGTTTTGGATTAAATTCAATAATCAGCCGGCGCCGCCCAAGGTGGGCGTAACCGCACAGGAAAGCAACACGTACACCGATTTCTGCTTGATAAATGTAGGCGGCGTTACGGCAGAGGGACTGGACGCAGCTAATGAAATGAGTTATCTGATTCTGGATGTTATCGAAGAAATGCGTTTGCTCCAGCCCAGTTCCATGGTACAGATAAGTAAAAAAAATCCCGACCGTCTGCTAAAACGGGCCATGAAAATCATTAAAACCGGTTACGGCCAGCCATCGCTTTTTAATACGGACGCCATCGTGCAGGAGATGGTTCGCCAGGGAAAGGACATCATCGACGCCCGCCTCGGAGGCGCCAGCGGCTGCGTGGAAGCAGGCGTCTTCGGAAAAGAAAGCTATATTTTAACCGGTTATTTTAATCTGGTAAAAATACTGGAAATTACGCTGCACAATGGAACCGATCCCCGCAGCGGCAAACAGATCGGTCTAAAAACAGGCACGGCAGAATCCTTTTCTTCTTTCAATGCATTTTTTGAAGCCTTTCAAACGCAACTACGCGCATTTATTGACATCAAAATAAAAGGCAACCGCATTATTGAACAAATTTATGCGGCCTACATGCCCGCGCCCTTTCTGTCCATTTTAGTGGATGACTGCATTGCCGCGGGCACTGATTACAATGCAGGTGGCGCGCGCTACAATAATTCCTATATCCAGGGTGTGGGCATCGGAACTATTACCGACGCTCTGTCCGCCATAAAAACCCTGGTGTATGAACAGCAGGCTTTTTCTATGGAAACACTAAAACAGGCGCTGGCAGCGAATTTTGAAGGCTACGAGAAACTACGGCGGCAACTGCTGGACGAAGCGCCCAAGTACGGCAATGACGATGACCGGGCAGACGCCCTTACTCAAAGGGTGTTTGAAACCTATTTTAAAGAAATTGACGGTCGGCCCAACACAAAAGGCGGACACTATCGGGTGAATTTGTTACCCACAACCGTGCATGTCTATTTTGGACAGGTGGTTGGGGCTACACCGGATGGGCGTTTATCCGGTGTTCCGCTTTCCGAAGGTATTTCGCCGGTGCAGGGCGCGGATACGAACGGCCTGACGGCAGTCATCAAGTCCGCTGCGAAAATCGACCATTTGCGTACAGGCGGTACATTGCTCAATCAGAAATTTACTCCCCAGGTGCTTGCCAGCGAAGCGGGTTTGACCAAAGCCGTGCAACTTGTACGCAGCTACTTCCGTATGGACGGGCATCATATTCAGTTTAACGTGGTGACGGCCGACACTTTACGCAAGGCACAGCAATCTCCGGATCAATATAAAGATTTGATTGTTCGGGTGGCCGGCTACAGCGACTATTTTGTGGATTTAACCGAAGAATTACAGGACGAAATTATCCGCCGTACAGAGCAGGAAATTTAACGCCGGAAGTAGCGATTAGAGAAAGCATTTTTAGAAATAAAGTGAGGAAATGAAGAATAATAATCTTGTATTCACGCTATTGTTTCTTTATCGAATCATTTGGGATGAAAACGATAAACCCTTGGCACATATAAGAGTAGACTCTGATTAAAACAACAAAGGGCCTAACGCCTTATAAATAAAAGGCAAAGTATTCAGAAACAGAACCATGTTGTTTTTTCTTAGGAAAAACCATATCTTAAAATAATCCCTCTGGTAAAATCCGTTTTTTATTGGCAGTAATTTGTCTGTTAAAATAGAGGTAATAAAATGAAATGGTTTCTATTTTCGATTATACTTTTATTTATTTCAAAAGTATCTGCCGATAGTGGCTGGAGTACGCCTGTACCGGTGACGGATTCAAATAGCGATAATATAAATTGTACAACGGACTTTTTTGATTTTGACGGAGATTATCAACCGGACTCCCTTTTTATGTTCTGGGAAAAGTCCTCCGACGGAAACACCACTTCAATTTATTATCGGGATCTGTATTCGATGTCTGAACCGAAAGTAGTTTTATCTCAGGAGAATGTGCATTTTACGAATCCTCAAATAATGAAAAGCGCCAAAAATGATACCTTGTTTTATCTGTTTTATGAAACCGACCAGAACGGAACTAAAGATATTTACTTTTTAAAATATCTAAAGAACGGTATGTTTTCAGAGCCGGCGCCTTTCAGAGCGACCGCTTACGAGGATAAAAATATTTTTACAACCAGCTTTGCCATTGTTTGGATAGAAGAAGATGATGTGTATTATTCCGAATACGATTATACCGATTATTTTTCAGCGCCGCTTTTAATTGATGAGAACAATTGCGCAAACCCGGTGCTGCATGAACGCGGCTATATCGCCTGGGAAAAGATTATCGGAGAAAAAGCAGATATTTATTATTCGAATTATGCAGAAGGTGAATGGCAAAGTCCCGCCTTGCTGTATGGAATTGGGGATAACCGCCATTTGGTTTTTGATCAGCCGGATGGTATGGCCTACCTTGTATGGCAAAACAAAACCGCTTCGAAATGGAATATATTTTTTAAAGGAATGGAAGAAAATCTACCGGTAGACAGTCTGGATTTCGCTCCTGCTTCCAATAAAACGGAACCCTCAATATTATTCATTAATTATGTTACCAAGGCGGGAGTGATAAATAATGCGCCGCCAAGCAGCGTATTGACGTTTGTGCTTGATTCCACCTATGCGCAGGACGAGATATTTGCCGGGGAATTCGATTTTGAGAATATCTCCAATAATGAGCAGAAAGATCGTCATCCGCAACTTTTCGAAAAAAGAGGATTGGGGCAGCCGTATAAAGTACTTAATATTTGGGAATCTCATGTAAACGATCGCTGGCAACTATTTATAGCGGAAAAAGAGTATGATATCAATACGGTTGTTTCAAAAAAAATTATTCCCCATACCATTCAATTATATCAAAATTATCCAAACCCGTTTAATCCCGAGACACGTATTCAGTATGCGTTAAACAGCAGGATTTACGTTACACTGATGATTTACAATGCGTTAGGGCAGAAAGTACGGACACTGGTAAAAGGTGAGAAGTCTCCAGGAAAATATGAGATTAATTGGAATGGTTTTGATGATAAGGGGCAGCGGCTTGCCAGCGGAACGTATTTTTATCAATTGGTTTCGGATGGAATCGTGCAAACAAAACGAATGATTTATCTAAAATAGGAACAGGTGTAAAGATGCGCAAGAACGGGATACGGACATTAGAACAATTGGAAACATATGCGACTATTACAAAAGATGAAAAGCGCAAGCTTAAAAAAATTATCAGTGCGCATCCCATGCTGATTAGCCCCTATTATATGGGTTTAATTGACTGGAAGGATCCCGATGATCCTATCCGCAAAATCGTAGTTCCATCCGCTCAGGAAAACCTGCCGCAGGGTAGTTACGATACCAGCGGCGAACGGGTGAATACAAAACTCCGCGGCTTACAGCATAAATATGCACAAACGGCGCTGATTCTAACGACCAATCAATGTGCTGCCTACTGCCGCCACTGTTTTCGCAAAAGGCTGGCCGGCGTGGTGACCGACGAAATTGTAACCGACTGGGATCTGATCGTCTCCTATTTAAAAGAGCATACCGAAATTACCAATGTTTTGTTAAGCGGCGGCGACCCCTTTACGCTGCCGACGCAAAAAATAGCCGAGATTTTACATCGCTTATCCGAAATTGATCATCTTCGCTTTATTCGAATCGGTACGCGGATTCCGGTGGTTGACCCGGACAGGATTAGTAATGATACGGCATTGTTGGAACTGTTCGAAACGTATTCCCGCATCAATAAACAATTATTTATTATAACCCAGTTTAACCATCCCCGGGAACTTACGCCGCAAAGTATTACATCCATTAATAAAATGCACAAGGCCAATTTGGTAATTCGCAATCAAACCGTATTGCTAAATGGCGTAAATGATATACCTGAAGTGCTGGCGGACTTGCAAACATCATTAAATAGCCATGGCGTCATTCCCTATTATGTTTTGCAGTGCCGTCCGGTGAAAAAGGTAAAGCATATATTCCAGGTGCCTTTGATGACAGCGTCTAAAATCGTAGAGGACGCCCGGAAGCGGCTGGATGGACCGGCCAAGAGTTTCCGCTTTATCATGTCCCACCGAACCGGGAAAATAGAAATTCTCGGGCAAATGGACGGGCGAATGTATTTTCGCTATCATCAGGCAAAAGACCAACGCTATGCGGGAAAATTGTTTTCTAAAAAACTGGATGAAACAGACTCCTGGCTGACTCTATAGCCTTACCATAGTTTTATTATCTAATAAACCAATATCCAATCGTTATCTTATAATTTGAAATACAATTTTAAAATTTTACCTTTTAAGTTCTTGACGATTAAACCTGAGTTTAAATGAAGACTAAAAAAATAGCATTGCTCGATAATAACGACTCTTTTACCTATAATATCGTAGACTATTTACGGCGCCTTGAAACGATTGATCTGAGGGTCTTTAAAACCAATAAACTCTCCATTGCAGACCTGAAAAGATTTGATTCGATTATTATCTCTCCTGGGCCGGGGCTTCCCAAAGATTTCCCCGTTCTTTTTAGTGTCCTTGAAAAATACCACGATTCAAAACCTGTTTTGGGGATTTGTTTGGGGCATCAGGCAATCGGCGCATTTTACGGGGCTAAATGTCGTCCGGTTTTTCCTGTGATCCATGGGCAGGCTCATGCGGTAAAAATTACAAAATCATCCAGATTGTTTGATTCGGTTCCTAAAACGTTTAAGGCTGGATTGTACCATTCCTGGGCGATTGACAGGGATACGGTTTCTGAAGAATTAGAAATTACGGCGGTTTCGGAAAGTAAGGTAATAATGGCGGTCGCCTCCAAAAAATATGCCGTTTTTGGAATTCAGTTTCATCCGGAGTCGTATCTAACGGAAAATGGATTTACTATTTTAAAGAATTTTGCGGAAATGTAGTGAAACAGATAACAATGAACAATTAATCATAGATAGCTATAAGTTGTAATTCTTTAATGAAATTTAAAATTTTTGGATCGATGTAATGGATATGAAGGATTTTATTAGTGGCGCAAATACTTTGGGGGAAAGCCGAACCCCCTTTATATTTGTAATCGATTTTGAGTTAACTAAACCCTTTCTGTGTACGGTTCGTAATGCCCTCAAAAAAAATATTTTTTTCAAAATAGGGAAGATAGGTAATTATCGGAAATCTTTAAAAAGAGATCAAAAAATAAGTCTGGACATCTCTCCCATTTCATACAAAAAATACAAGGTCGCGTTTGATAAAGTGGTGCAGCAAATTCTGGAAGGAAATACCTATCTTTTAAATCTGACCTTCCCTACAGAAATTAAAACCGAATACAGATTAAAGGAATTCTTCCATTTTTCCCGTGCACCGTATAAACTTTTTTTTAACGAACAATTTATTGTCTTTTCTCCGGAATGCTTTGTAAAAACACAATCTGATTATATTTATTCATATCCGATGAAAGGAACCATTAACGCCGCTTTGCCGGATGCCGCCCGGTTGATTTTAGAAAATAAAAAGGAAGAGTGGGAGCATAATACCATTGTGGATCTCATCCGGAATGATCTCGCGCTGGTATCTAAGGATATTACGGTTACAAAATTCCGGTTTCTCAGTGAGATTTTTACGAGTCAAAAAAACTTATTGCAGGTAAGCTCAGAAATCAGGGGAATGCTCCCGACAAACTGGCAAGAAACGATTGGTGAAATTTTAATTAAACTTCTTCCGGCAGGCTCTATCAGCGGAGCGCCAAAACAAAAAACATTGCAAATTATTAAGCAGGTCGAACAAACAAACAGAGGATATTTTAGCGGTATCTTTGGTATTTTTGACGGAGAAAATATTGATAGCGCGGTGACTATTCGTTTTATTGAAAAAAACGGAGATGGCTTGCAGTTTAGAAGTGGAGGGGGCATTACAGCCAACAGCAACCCCCTGCATGAATATAACGAAATGATTGATAAGGTTTATGTTCCCATTCGTTGAAACAATTAAGATACTAAACGGTCATCCGCAAAATTTACTGTATCATCAACGCCGTCTGGATTTTGTTTTTGAATCGTATTTCAAGCAGGAATCCAGGTTTCGTTTACAAATGCTAATTAATATTCCCGCTAAATTTGCGAAAGGCCTGGTGAAACTTCGTTTTTTATACGGAGTAGATTTATATCGAATTGAGTTTTCGAAATATAAACCGCGCCGGATACAGACCCTTAAAATTATCGAAAATGATTCCATTCGCTATTCTTTTAAATTAACGGATCGATCCCTGCTTGATGATTTATTCAAACAAAAGAAACAGAATGATGATATTTTAATTATACAGAATCAATGCATCACCGATACTTCAATTGCCAATATTGTATTTGATACCGGCTCGGAGTGGGTTACGCCGGATACTCCGCTGTTAAAGGGCACCTGCAGGGCAAAACTTTTAGACGACGGTATCATAAAAGAAAGACGAATTGAATTAAAAGACTTCGAATCATTTAAACGTTTTGCACTGATAAATGCACTGCTTTGTGGAAACCTGCGTTTCTTTCCAATTCAAAATATTCATATTTAGCCTTTTATCCCAAAAAGGTTTTTTATCATTTATGCGGATAATAGTGTATCTTTGGCATGCTCATAGAATCAAAAGACCTTATATTTTAGAAAAGAGAGAGAATGACAGAACAGAAAACATTTAAAGATTTAGGACTATCGGAAAACGGGCTATTTGCCGTCAATAAAAAAGGCTTCGAAGAACCAACCCCCATACAAGCCGTCACCATTCCCGTAATGCTGCGGGACGATACTAACGTCATTGCCCAGGCACAAACAGGAACCGGTAAAACAGCCGCTTTTGGTTTGCCGCTGATTGAAATGATTAATGAAAAATCCAATGCCGTTCAGGCGCTGATTTTGGCGCCAACAAGGGAACTGGCCATTCAGGTGGCGGAAGAGATCAATTCCCTTAAAGGGAAAAAAGCAATAAAGGTGGTTCCCATCTATGGCGGACAATCTATCGATCAGCAATTGCGCCGCTTAAAACGAGGCGTGCAGATTGTGGTGGGAACGCCGGGCAGAATCATTGACCACCTAGGCCGCAAAACCTTAAAACTGGGCGAAATTGAACATCTTATTTTGGATGAAGCCGATGAAATGCTGAATATGGGCTTTATCGAAGATATGGAAAAAATAATGAAGTTCACCAATCCGGATAAACGGACGCTGCTTTTTTCGGCCACCATGCCGGTAAAAATTAAAGAGCTGGCCCGCAAGTATATGGACGGATATGAACTTTTAAAAGTGAAAAAAGAGACGCTGACCACCAATCTGACCGAGCAGATATATTTTGAAGTTCGGGCTTCAGATAAATTTGAAGCGCTCTGCCGCATCGTCGATATTGAAGATGAGTTTTACGGATTGGTCTTCTGCCGCACCAAAAGTGATGTAAATGCAGTCGTCTCCCATCTGATGGATCGCGGCTACGACGCCGAAGCGATTCATGGCGATATTACCCAGGCTCAGCGCGAAAAGACATTGCAGCGTTTTAAAAAGAAGCAGATTCATATTCTCATCGCCACAGACGTGGCGGCCCGGGGAATTGATGTCAACAATCTGACCCATGTCATCAATTATTCACTACCGCAAGACCCGGAATCGTATGTGCATCGTATCGGGCGCACCGGACGCGCCGGGAAAGAGGGCACCGCGGTTACGTTTATTACGCCTAATGAATACAAACAGTTAATGTTCATCCAGCGTATTGCCAAAACAGATATTAAAAAATCCAAAATACCGCGGGTTAAAGATGTTATTAAAGTTAAAAAACGGAAAATTTACGAAGATCTGCATGCGATTCTTCAGGATGAGATTGATGAAAAATATTTTGCCTGGGCCCAAAAATTGCTGGAAGACAGAAATCCCGAAGACATTTTGGCGGCTCTTTTAACCTATTGTTTCGAAGAAGAATTGAACCCGGAGACATACGGCACCATTGCCGAAACCGGTTCAAAAGGAAGAGCGCTTGCGCAGCATGGCACAACCCGTCTTTTTGTGGCCCTCGGTAAAAAGGATAAGATGAATGCCCGTAAACTGGTCGATATGATTTCGAGCCGGGTATCCATAAAATCGCAGCAAATAAGCGATGTGCAAATGCTGGACCGATTTTCGTTTATCACCGTACCTTTTGATTTGGCCGAAAAAATTATTGTTAGTTTTAAAGAAAAGGGCAGAAAACCGCTGATTACACACGTTAAAAAGAAATAATGTTTGCTCCCGGATTTTGAACATCATATAGGTGTCTCGTGAAAAACAAGGTGGCAATCTTTACGGATTGCCACGTATTACTCATATTTAAAAAATATACTATTTCATTTTGTGAGGGTAACACGAAAAAAAGCCGCGAATTTACACGGACGCACAGATAGGACGAATGTTTTTTTATGCCAGATAAAACATTCGCATTAATTCGTGAAATTAAAGGCTTTTATAGTGAGTGCACGTATTGACCAAAATCGTTCAATGCCTGTTTAGAAAAAGATACCAAACAATTTTGTCGTAAGATTAAAAAAAGAGAGAGAAATCTGCAAATATAAGAATACCAAAAAACCGATGGTTTTTTGAATGGATATTTTTTCGACCTGTCCGCTTCTGGCGTGATGTAATGTATGGCTTATTTTTTTATATTTGTTCTTACCCGTACGCATCGACATAGAACCTTAAATATCATTATCCTCTCAAATAATTATTTGAAGCAAGTAAACCCACGATTTAAAAATAGATATTAAAAAACCATATTTACTCTTTTATTCACTAATAAAATTATTTATATTCGGGCAAAAATTGATTTATAAAATACGTCTTTCTTCCAGTAATTGATTTGTAGCTGAATTCAAATTAGTCGCATTTACTCTGCCAGCAACTGTTAAAAAGGACCATATTATTTCGTTTGGGCAGTATTTATTTAAATAAAATTATACCACCGATTTACACCGATGAAATGCATTAAAAACAGGCTCAATTTGTTCGACCACTCCCCGGACGGATCAATATGGGATGTAAGAAATATGGTTTCACTCCACTTAAAGGAGGTGTATTATGTTGTGCGTTTTATTTTGCAGGAAAAAAAGCTTTATAACTTTACCAAGACGATATATTCCTTTCCGGAATATATGGGTTTTTGTCCTGTTTTTCGTTTTATGGGTTTTACCGGCATATATTCTTCAGGCGCAAAGTCTTCCGGGAGAGCACTCTTTTTCATCCTGTAAAAAAGAAGTGTACAGCCTTCAGTTTATTAATGAAGCAGATGGTTGGGCGGTCGGGAAAGACGGCGTTATTTTAAAAACAGTAAATGGCGGGGAAAGTTGGACAAAACAGTCAATTCAACAACATTTATACCTGAATGCTGTTCGTTTTGCAGATGAAAAAACTGGTTATATCGTGGGTTATAACTGGAGCAAACAGCAGGGGATTATTTTAAAAACGGATAACGGCGGAATAGACTGGACGATGGTTTATTCCATAGAGAATCGAGTTCTAAACGCCGTTTTCTTTGTTGATACAAAGACCGGTTGGGCGGTTGGAGAACAAAACCTTATCCTAAAAACATCAGATGGAGGCGCACACTGGGAGGTTCAAAAAAGCACACTGGACGCCTGCTTTGAATCTATTTTTTTTATTGATAGCGAAAATGGCTGGATTGCCGGCTCTTACTACGATAACGAGGATAAAGCTGTTATTCTGAAAACCAGCGATAGTGGAAAAACCTGGAAAAAACAGAGCTGTGGGCAGGCCACATGGATTCAGTCTCTTTATTTTACGGATCAAAAAAACGGGTATGCCTGTGGTTGGCAGGAAGACATGGAAAAAGAAAAGACATCGGCAATTATTCTTAAAACAATCAACGGCGGAAACCGTTGGAGCCGTCAGTTAAAAAATGTAAACGGAATGCTAAATTCTATTTATTTTTGTAATGAAAAAACCGGCTGGGCAGCGGGATATAATCATCGCACAAAAGAAGAAGTACTTCTTAAAACTACCGATTCCGGCGCACATTGGCAATGCAAAAACTGTGGTATCCAATCCGAGATTTATACCATTCAGTTTATTGATGAGCAAACCGGCTGGTTGGCCGGAGAGGGCGCCGTATATAAATCGGAGAATGGCGGCGAAAGCTTTGTGAGTGCAAAATAAACAGTTCCGCTTTATAATACACAAACGCAACATGTGCGCTATATTTTTTATGCCGGCAAAACGATAGAAAACTTTCAGGCAATAACAGCGTTTGGCTTGTTTATCATCATTTTATATCTATTTGCCAGAATAGCGCTTCGTCTCCGCAAATGTAGTGGAACAATAACTCCCACGGTACACGGCACGCTGGATTCTTTTTAAAGATAAAAAGAAAACGGTTGGAACAGCTAGCAGATAAAAAACGAAAGGAGCAGTCGTCTTATTATCGTCTGCCGGAAATAGAAAGAGTTTCTTTTAGATTTGTTTTTTAAAATCTAAAATCAGGGACATTCCGCATCCCCTTTGGGGCAGCTGTTGCAAAAGGAATGAAAACGGGGCGTCGACCAGCCGGTGCTTGTTTTATCCGAAATAAAATTATTGGTCATAAAACGGCAAACGCCATCGTTATCTTTATCGCTAAAAAGAACAGCGCCGCTCATTTTACGATACGGATTTTTAGAATCGCTGTAACGATTATATATCCATTTCATTATAATAGGCCTGATAAAAAATGCCGAAACTTCCGCCGGTATCTTTATCATCAATATATGAGTTCACTATAAAAACCACGAATTCCACGAATTTACACGAATCTATTCAATGTAATTTCAATAAAAACAATCCGTGTCTTTCTGTGGAAATCAATGGCCATGCCTTTTTAAACTGGACTCATTTTTTTATGGACTGAACTGGTAATACCCAAATCTTTGGCATACCAATTTACTTCCTGTTCGAATAATAGATGTGAAAAACCATACAGTAAAAACAGTATAAATATCATGATCTTTGATTTGTGTTTCTTTTTTTGCTCCTTTGGTTTATTGAATGCTTTAAATATGTATCGATCCTGCAATATGTTTATTTACTAAAAAACATTCATTTTATTTATTGGATTTTACTTTACTTGACTGTGCATTAGCCGCTTCGCGATCATTATTTAACCTTGTTTTTACTTGTTGATAAGCCGATGATTCGGATAAAATTTACTTTGGTAGGTTTTATTAAAACGCTAAAACTTGTCTAAGGCAATATTTAAATCGTGATTTACGCCATAGAGGTAACTATCGAAAAAGCCGGATTTAGAGACTGTATCAAGGCGTTTTTTCAAAATACGAAGCGCACGGTCAATGGACAAAAGGTCTTCTCCCAAAATCTTTTACCGCAACGAAATTATTCTCAGGCGGAGCCTTTGCCTTCTTCTTGGCAGAACCCGTATTCATTGCCTGAACCTAATGAGCCGCATCTTTTCGGGTTATTTCACACAGACTATGGTGGAAATGACAAGGTATGGATCATTTTTTTTTTTGATTAATTAGGTTTTATGGGCATAAAGAGAATAGACTGGAATTGGCAGGGTGTTTGCTTTTGAAACGGTATACAAAATATTTTTCAGGAACGAATAATTTACCAAAAGGAAATGGATAATGACCCAGATCGAAAATTATGTTGATTTATACAATCAAATAAAACAAAATCTTAATAGTGTCATATTTCACAACGAAAGCTGGTCAAATCTGGACACAATCCAAAATGTTACCGCTCAAAACAGCCTTCGGGAGCAACAGGAAGAGCCCCCAATAAGCCTTTCCAATATCAGGGAACTGGCGCATGATATCAATAATATGCTGGCGGTTATTTCGGGGTATCTCGAGTTAATAAAAGAAGAACCACAAGGAGACCAAGTTGAATTATATATTGAGCGTAGTTTGGAGGCGGCCGGCATGCTTTCGGAATTAAATAAGCAGTACTTAAATGCCTCTCCACACTCAAAATCCTACGATAGTATAGATTCTATCGTAAAGACGGTAAAGCAATCGCTTCTTGTTGTCATAGGCCTTCGTCCGGATATTCGCTATTCTATTTCCGTGCAACCGGGTACACATCTATTTGATATTAATCCTTTGCATCTTAGGCGTATCGTTCAGAATTTGGCAAAGAATGCTATTGAGGCAATGCCAGAGAGCGGTACGCTTTCCATTAAGTTTGAAAACGAAGAACGACGCTATGATACCGGATCGGGTTTTCAAACGCGGCCATATGTAAAAATGAGTTTTAAAGACGATGGTCGGGGAATTAGCAAAACAGAACTAAAAAATATTTTTAATTCCGGATATACAACCAAACAAAATGGAACCGGGCTGGGGTTAAGAATTGCCCAATATCTGGTTCAGTATAATAACGGTCATATTGATGTTTCATCTTCAAGAAAATCCGGAACGGTTTTTATGCTTCACTTTCCCGCCGTAAACTATCCGCAACTTAAGTTTTTTCTTTAAAAGTTCTTCTTTTTCTAAAGATAAATATGTAGAATACGAGTACTACAAGTTAGGTAAACGCATTTCAAAGAAGCAGATTAATCCGAATAAACAGGAAGTATACTAATGTCCGATACAGCTCCGTATACGATTTTACTTATTGATGATGAGGCGAATATATTAAAACTCTATTCTATGTTGCTTACCAAGTATGGCTATGTGGTGTATACGTTTGATAGCGCCATCGAAGCGCTTGAATTCATGAAAAAGGGCGAACATAAGATTGACCTGATTATTTCGGACCTGAATATGCCGGAGATGACGGGCTTACAGTTTTTGAATCAGATTAATAAAAATACAAAACATTCTTCCATCCCATTAATTTTTTTATCCGCTGTTTCCGACAGTAAGATTCATGTGGATGCGTATGAATCCGGCGCCGTGGATTTTTTAACCAAGCCGGTACAGAAAGAAATATTTCTATCTAAAATAAAAGCTCTGCTTAAATCCTATTCGCTTAAAATCGTTCAGGAAAATATTTACCTCGAAGGTTCCCGGCCGGATAAAGAGGTAGACGATATTATCGCTGTTTGTGAGGCTGAGCGAATTTCGGGCTTTGCTGTTTTTCGGTATGGTGGAAAATCTGCGGTTTTACATTTTAAAGGCGGTTTGCTGGAAGAAATTGAATGCGGCCCTTTGCAGGGAGCCGAAGCGCTCGAAGCCCTTTCGGCCTGGGAAACCTATTCTTTTTCTGTTTTTCAGGGACGATACGACGAACAGGTTGTCGAACGATTTTTACCGAGTCAACAGGACAAAAAGGCGGACCCGTCAGTCAATTTCCAAAAAGATAGCAGCCTCCCCTTAGAAGAAGGAATGCTGGAGATTGTTCATTTTCAGGATGATTTCCAAGCAGAATCTATGGAAAAATCAACAATAAAGTTTAACCCGCTTTACCAGTTAAATAATGCATTTATCCACTCTGTTTCGGGTCTGATAAATCAGAAATTTATAACAGCAGAGCTGATGTTTACAGACAATAAAGTATTGCAGGTAAATAAGTCCGGCGATTTAACCACAGCAATCGTATTTGAAAACAAAAAGTTCTGGCAGCGTTTTCAGGAGCAAAATGATTAGTCGTTATGAAATTGACGAAATGTTTCGACGTTTACAGGAAACGTCGGGAGTGTTGCATGCATTTTTGATTACAAGCGATCTAAATGTGTATGCCAGTGACGAAAATATGATGCGAAACGATTCCGTTGAATTAAAAATAATTATGAAAGCGTCCCGCTTTCTGGACAGCATTCATGAGCAGACGAAAATGAATTTCAAACAGGGACATTGGGCGTTTGAACGTCAATTATACAGTTTATATGCGGTGAATAATAACAAACTTTTACTTGTTCATTCGGAAAAACAGAATTGGGATAAACTGGACGATTTAATAGTCGACTTTTTATTAACGTTATAAAATTGGGGATGAAAATGAGTGACAATGAAATTCGGTTAAACGAACCACAGAAAATTGCAAACGGCATCTATTGGGTGGGGAAGCGTAGTGAAAAGGAACTGGAAGTAAATGTTTATCTGCGTGTATTTGAGGGCAACGGACATAAAATTAATATGTTAATCGATCCCGGCCCCACAACCGATGTAGATATTATAAGCGATAAGATTGAAAAGGTGTTGGGCCCTGATTTTAAAATTCACTTTGCTTTTATCAACCATCAGGACCCCGACGTGGCTATGAATGCCGTATATTTTCAGCGCCATTTTCCAAGCATGCAAATAATCACTACCGAAGACACCTGGCGATTGATTCGTTTTTTCGGTTTGAACCCGCAGCGTTTTATTGCCGTCGAAAAATATAAAAGTAGAAGAATCAGCCTTAAAACAGGGCATAAACTGGTATTTATTCCCACGCCTTACTGTCATTTCCGCGGCGCCTGCGCCATTTATGATGAAACCGAACAGGTATTGTTCTCGGGAGATTTATTTGGCGGATTGTCGGAAAAACCGGATTTGTATGCCGGCGAGGATTACTGGAACGGAATGAAAATATTTCATCAAATTTATATGCCTGCCAATCTTGCGTTACACAATGCGGTTAATGCAATTCAAAAAGTGAATCCGAATCCCAAAATGATTGTTCCGCAACACGGAAGTATAATCAAAGATGCTCTGATTGCAAATTTTATGGAAAAAATAAAAAACCTTAAAGTGGGCCTTGATATTACTTCCAATAATTCGCTTTTGGTGGAAAGCCATCTAAACACGGCCAATGAAATACTTAAAAATGTAAAATATAAGATTAACGAGACAATTGTTAACGAAGTTTTTGATGCTTTTAAATCGGACGGTTCGTTTCCGGAGATAATTATCTTTAATAAAGATAATCAAATAATCGGCTTTAATATCACGTTAAATGACGCCTTTCAAATGCTTATTGATAAACTTATTGTGGGACGCGAGAATACGGAAAAACGGCAAATAAGGCATATTATTTTAGATGCGCTGGCTAAATGGAATCTGCCCGCAGAACAGTTTAGTATTGAAGCAGATGAAAATACGGATGAGATGACAAATCTTGAAAGTAGTCAGATTTTCGAAGCGAATGAGGGAACTACTCAGGGGAAAGAAATAGAGCGCTTAAACATAAAAAAATTACTGGATTATTTTATTGAGCAGGGCGGCGGCGCGTAGTATTCGCAACTACTGGGTTTTCGAATGCTGTTAAAAATTCCGCCCCATATTTTAAAAGAAAACAAGGTAGAAACACAAGAAGATTTAGTCGATATCGGCGTGACAACCAATACGGAATTTGCCGCCTACTTAATAAAAGCGGTGGAGAGTGTTTTAGGGAAACCTGTTCCGATGGAAATTATAGTTGTGTAAATATGAATAGAGAGTAGTATCCTTGTTTAAACGACCGTTCTCCTGGGGGGGCGCCCTGCTGTTTTTATTTGTCAGCTTTGCCCCATTACTTTTTTCCGCTTTGGTTATTCGTTTCTATTCGGTTAATGAACGAACAACGACTATTCATAATCGTTTAAAAAACAGCTCCGAGCAGTCCTCTCTTCTGCTTAAAAAGTATTTATCCGGTGATATTATAAAAAGTGCACAATCATTTGCCGATAGTTACAGGGAGTTCAGTAAACAACATTTTAATGCCGCCGAACAAACATTTATAGTAAAACAATGGTTAAAAAACAGTGTGTTCTCCGGCATTATTCTGCCCTCCTATGCGGGGAAAAGGAAAACGGTTTTTAATCCGGCGTTTGCATATAAACAAGGAGAGGAAGTCCTCTCCTTTGCATATAAACTGGCCGATTCTTTAGCCCGCATGAAACATCCTAACGAAACAGAGTGCCTTATTCACGCTTTTTCCGGAGAGAGCATTCCATATATTTTTACCTCCGTTCCACTTAAACCCGAAAAAAATATCCTAAGTTTTGCCCGCGGAAACGTTCTGCACAATTTGTTTAAAAGTCTTTCTTCCGACAATACAATCTCGCTTTTTCTGGTTGATGAGAAGGGCAATACGGAATGCGGCAATTTTAACAATAACGATGCCATTGTTGCAAACGAAATGATTGATTTTGTTCATGATTATCTAAAAGCAAATGTGAAAAACCTATCGGTAAACGGAACCATTCTCGAGGCACAAATCGCGGACGGAGAAAAATATTTGTTTCTTTTTAAACATGAAAAGAATCTGAAACGAATAATTGTTGCCGTTAGCCCCGCCGTCACTTTTATCTCTGTTATAAACCATTTATACCTGCAAATAATTGTAATTTTCCTATTCACGTTACTGCTTGCCGCCGTTGCAAATTACTTTGCATATACCCGTATTGTACGGCCGGTCTGCCGATTAATTAATGCTGCGGAAAAGGTGGCCAGAGGCGATTTTGATATAAGAATCGGAAAAACGTACAATGACGAAATCGGGAATCTTTCCAGAATTTTTAACAAAACAATTGGACAAATACGGACATTTAATCAAATAAATATCGACAAAATAATTATAGAACGGAAAAAGCTGGAGCACATCATCGAACAGTTGTCCGCCGGTATTTTAATCGTCGATCCCGAAAATACGATTATTATTTGCAATAGAACCTTTGCCGATTGGTATCAATTGGATGTTCAGACAATGGTGGGTAAAAAGCTGTCTGTCGTGAAAGAACTGGACGTATACTATGAACTGATAAAGAAACTTAGCTGGGAAAGAAGTAGTGAAGTAAAACAACAAAAGATTCGCCTTCAGCGAAAAGAAACAACGGAATACCGGATTCTGGACGTTTCGGCCTCTAATATTTTTTCTTCGGGGAAGACATTTCTGGCAACCAGTATTTATATTCGCGATATTACAAAAGAACATGAAATCGATAAGCTGAAATCCGAATTAATCTCAACCGTAGCGCATGAATTACGTTCACCCCTTGTTTCCATAATCGGCTTTAGCGAAATGCTGTTAACAGATACTAAAACCGGCAGTTCGGAAGAGGAATATCTCGAAATCATACATTCGGAATCAAACCGGCTTGCCTCTTTTGTCGACCAGTTTTTGGATTTGACCAGAATAGAGGCCGGTTCTTTCCCCATAAATTTTAAAGAAGCCGATATCGGTAAAACCGTAAAACGGGTTGTGCGCCTTTATAAAACGCAGGCCCGTTTAAAAAATATTCAGATAGATACGGAGTTTAAGGTTCCGTTGTTAGTCCTTAAATTCGATACGGAATTAATAGAACGCGCCATTGGCAATTACCTGACAAATGCAATAAAATACAGTCCTGAAAAATCAACAATAATCGTCCGTACCTATTTAAAGGAGGAATATTTTCATCTGGAGGTTGTGGACAACGGAAATGGAATTGCAGAGCAGAATTTAGCGCAGGTTTTTAATAAGTTTTATCGCGTTGCCGGTAGCAGAAGAAAACAGGAAAAGGGTAGCGGACTCGGTTTAGCCTTTGTAAAGCAAGTTATCGAAAAACACAAAGGGCGCGTTTATCTTACCAGCAAACTCAAACAAGGAAGTCTTTTCGGCTTTGAACTACCTCTGGAATTATGAATTTAAAAATTTGGTCTCCTGCCAATTCGTAGGGATAAGCACAAAAAAGAAGACCCGTTGATTAACAACGAAACACGTGTTTTTATCAGTGCACATCCATGTCCAATCGCAGTGGTTTTTAAATCGCTGCCTTCAAAAACACATTGTACCAAAAATATGGTATGGAAATCAAAAAATATACATGTTTTGAAGGGTATATGGTAAAACCAATTGCAACCGCTTTTTTTAAAGTTTTATTAATTCTTTGAATTGTTAATATCTATTTACTACATTAGTTAAAATTACTTAAGAATAATTTTTTATTGCATTGCCTGTTCAGATATTTAGGCGCTGCTTTCTTCTTGGGACTTCACTTTTGCTTCTGAATACGTATCTTATCAGGTTCAACGATTAGAATCGTACAAAATTTCGTAATTGCTTTTATTTTCCGAATCGGAGCTGGTATCGGGCATAATAAAAAATTAATATTTCAGTGAAAATTTCGCGTACGTTAAAAATGCCGATTTATTCCGGATGGTATGCTCTGCGGCATCGAAGCATTGGGGTATCCGATAAAACTAAATCATTATTCCAACCAAGGGCGGGATAAATCTATCCGCATGGAATAACGATTCACATAAAACCAATACATTCGAAGGGAGATTCAAATGAAAAGCGCTGTTTTTATATTTACTATCTTATCCGTTCTGTTTTCCAATGCCACGGCACAGTTAGCCGATGATACCTGGAAAGAAGAAGAGGATAATACCGAATCATGGTACACTTACTGGGGGGTGGGGTATGCGTCTGTGTCGTATCCTTCCGCTCTGCAGGTATTAATAGATTATTTGAATAAACAGGATGGAGTGGATAATACTTCGATTGCTTTGGATATGTTAGGCTTTTACTGGCACATAGCGCCCAAAACAATTGCAGGTATAATTATAAATACAGCGGGTGATCGTTTTACATATAATGGAGAGTATTTTCAGCTTAATCAATATATATACGGCGGCAGTGTAATTCATTATATGGGTGAACGGTTCGGCAGCGGTTTTTTTCTGCGGGCGGATGCCGGTCTGGCAAAACTGGTAATTCAGGATTCAGACGGTAATTCAACCGGCAGCGATAGCGGATTTGGATTTCTTGCGGGTGGCGGTTGGTCCATTGATTTCGGTGGGACCCGTATGTTGTTAAATGTCAATTATGCCATACGGAATATTGAAAGCGAAAAATATTCGGTACTCGGTTTTTCCATTGGCGGTTTATTTTAGCTAATAGAGTATTAGATAGAAAAGGGGCGCGAAATCGCGCCCCTTTTTTTAGACGATTATTCGCCAAAATGGATGGTTGCTCCAATTGTAACTCTAAAGAAATTTTCTTTATAATCATAAAGATCGTATTTAATCGTCGTTGGTTCCATTTCAAAAGCGCCGTCTATAATAATCTTATTCATAATCAAACCGGCGCCCAGCGTAAGGACATTATCCACAATCTGGTTGTTGTCTTTATCTTCGGTGCCAAACAAAGGATTGGTATAAAAACCGATACGTAAGGGAATAACGGCGTTACCATTCATTAGCAAATATTCAAGGCCCAGATGAAACGAATTTAATTTATAGATATCGGGTTCCGATGCTTCTTTAAAATCATCCGATTTTGACCAGTCATGGCTCTTATAATCAACGGCAATTAGTAGTTGATCGGTCGCTCTATACCCGATACCAATGCTGTAAAACAGAGGAATTGCCAGCTGGTCGCTGCTACCATCGCTTTCATATTTAAGTGTATTGGGCAGGTTAAAATTTCCACCGACGGTAAACCTGTCCGAAGCTATAACCAAAAAACCAATATCCAGCCCCCCTCCGGAATATGTTTCTTCGGTGCCTTCCCAATCATTTGCCGAATTGGTTTCGTCTGTATAAGATGATTTTGAGCTACCGGTGTAAATATTCAGCGCCGCTCCCACCGAAATCATATCATTAATTTTTATACCAACGGCTGGCGTAAGAGCGCCCACAGCGCCGTCAGTTTTACTTGTGATATTGCCCATATCGTATTTATAAATAATTTCACTATTAAAATCATAAAGCGTCCGGTAGGCAATTCCGCCTACAATCGTCATAGAACCAATTTTAAACGGCATGGCAAAGCTTAAAAAGTTAATCTGAAATCTGGATTTTAAATCAATACCGGGCGCATCGTCCCAACCGTCAAACGTAATATTTCCAAAGCCAAAGCGGGTTATGGCGCTGGCTTCCATCGAATAAAGCTGGGTTAATCCGGCACTGTTCCATGACATGGCCGTGGCATCGTCGGCAACACCGGTAAAGGCGTTTCCCATACCGGCGGCCCGTGCGCCATTTCCGGTAAAATTAAGATCCTGTGCGTTTAATAACCCCATAAAAAGAACGGATATTGCAACAAAAAAAATGAAAGTTAATTTCTTACGCATGATACCTCCTGATTAGTTTAACACCCTTATTTTGTTATGAACTTATCTCCAACCTGCAATATTTGACCCGCTGTGGTGCGAATGGTTCTGCCAGAAGCATATTTATCAAAAGGATCGGTGATTTTAATCTCGCCGACAATAGTGGTTTCTTTTCCTAAAATTTCACCGCTAACCGGATGTCTGATTTCTTTTCCCTCGCGGTAAATCGTACATTTAATACCTTTTTTAAGGCCGCCGGTTCGTCCCACATCTACCATAATATTACCTCCGTCTAAGCGAATGACGGTTCCCTGAATAAGCGGTAAACTGGAAACAAATTTTTTGGCAAGATAGGCAACCGTATTTTTAACGCTTTGCGCGTCCGAATGAGTAGAGTAGGCGTCATGCGCTACAATAATCATTGCGGTTTCCGTATCGATTGCCCGGGCGTCTAAGCTGATGGCGCCGTTCGGAGCGGCGGCCACACTGCCTAAAATTATTGCATCCACGCCTAAACCACGTCCCAATTCCGCAGCGGTGGAAGCATCCAGTATTCCGCTGGCACCCAGTTTTTGTTCTTCAAGAACAGATTCCAGTTGAGAACGCTCTACAACCTTAAACCGATCTTCATTGAAAAGAGCCGTAATCATCTTATCAAATACAATGTCGCCAAGATCGTGACTGGCGCCTTTATTTTCGAAGGGAAGCACAGCTACGCTCATGCGTTCCCCTACCCGTTTGATCCGTCCCGGTGTTTTTGCTTTGGGAGTAGCGCTTACTACGCTGGTTTTTAAATTCGGCTTCACTTCAACCGGAAGCGATTTTTCCTCGGGTATTTGTATCGGGCCTGCATTCTGAGATGTTTGATTTAGATATTCTCTGGCCCGGGAGGATGGCGCCTGTGCTAGTGATAGCTGCAGATAGTGTCTGGCATCGCTGATATTGCCAAGGTAAAACTGAGCAATACCCATTTCGCGATTCGGAAAATAAGAAATGAAATGCATGCCGTAAGTTCTTACTTTTTGTTTATCCGTATTTTCCTGTCGGAGTGCGGCTTCAAATTTTTCTACCGCAAGGCGGTAGTTGTTTTCCTGTATGGCTTCCACACCCTGTTGATAAAGTTGGAACCACTCTTCTGCCATTGCGCTACTGAACAGAATCAAAATAAAAAACAAAACAATATGATGCTTTTTCATTCTCTTCCTCTACATAAAAAAATTAGATAAAATTAAAGGACAACGGTTTGATCGTAATAAAAATATACAATTTTTTTAATACAATTCTAATAATTATCTATTTTTAATCGAAAGAATTCATTGGAACTTAACTCAGCGCTTTAAAAAAACAGGTTCCGTTTCGAATCGTGTGAATAAGAACAACCTCAAAATATGGCACCGATTACTACCCTGTCAGAGACGGATAGGCCTAAAAACGTATTAAAAAAGCCCTAAGAGTTTTCATAAAACCCTGTAATTAGGTATTGCTGTTTCCTGCTCTTTCATAAGTTTACAATGTAATTGCTTTATCTCCGTTTTAATCAGGCGCTTAAAGTTTTTGATTTTAATACAAACCAGAAAATAGTCACAAAAAGTAAATCTTTTTCTAAAGAATATTTTTTGCTGTCGTATATGATGTATTGATGTGATTCTTGTATAAAAATAAAAAATCTTTTTTAGTAAAAAATTAATTTGTACATTAATTTATCGTTTCGTAAGAAAACCCGGATGCAACTGAATGTATTCAAACAACCAGGAGGTGTAATGAGAAAGACATTACTTAGTTTAATTTTATCTGTTTTTGTTTTACTTAATCTGTCTTTTGCACAAGGAGAAAAAGGTGTATTGTTTGGCATCAATGTGGCCAATCTTCATGGGGATGATGTGAGTGAGAATGCCGATCCGCGTACCGCATATGCCATTGGTTTTTATTCCACGATTCCCATTAATGATTTGCTTAGTATTCGCCCGGAACTGTTCTATTCAATGAAAGGCTCAACCAGTAAATCATCCTACGATATGAATGGCTATAAAGAAACCTGGGAATCAACTATTAAACTTAATTATGTGGAAGTCCCTGTATTAGCAGTTGTTAACCTTGCCTCACTTATAGAAATATTTGGCGGTGCGTATGTAGCCTATTTTTTAAATGGCGAAACAGAAACAAAATGGACAACCGATTATAACGGTACAAAAGATTCCGGGACAAATACGGATGATATTAAATCCGATGATATCGAAAATCTGGATTATGGCATTGTTGCCGGAGCGGCTGTTCGCCTGGGCATGTTTCGCGTTGGCGTCAGATACTCGGTGGGTATGGCTACATTGGATAACGATGGTAAAGCGGATATAAAAAACGCAATGATTCAGTTGCTTGGTGGAATAATTTTTTAAGACAACCAGTCTGACAGTTGCATCCAAAGAGACTGAAAAATGCAGTTTAAATAAAAGCCCGGTTAATTTTAACGGGCTTTTTTCTGTTCGTTTAAACCTTTTTTATTTCCTACCAATTTCATTATATTGTCTATGTTCATACTGCTATACTAAATATAAAAGGAGATATTTATGCCAACAACAACCGAAAACCTAAAAGACGCGTTTGCCGGCGAAAGCCAGGCCAATCAAAAATATCTTGCCTTTGCTAAAAGTGCGGAGAAAGAAGGCTTTGCCAATATTGCTAAATTATTTCGCACCACTGCCGCTGCAGAGCGCATACATGCCGAAGGGCATTTAAAAGCATTGGAGGCTGTCGGTTCTACCATTGAAAATCTTAAAGCGGCCATAGAAGGTGAAACGTATGAATTTACCGAAATGTATCCGCCGATGTACGAACAGGCCGCCGCAGAAAACCATAAAGCAAAAAAGATGTTTAAATGGGCCTTAGATGTGGAAGAAGTACACGCTCAGTTGTACAAACTCGCGCTCGAAGCGGCCAGCCGCGGCGAAGATTTACCGGTTGGTGATATTTATCTTTGTCCGGTATGCGGCCATATTGAAATTGGCGCTCCGCCGGAGAACTGTCCCTTCTGTGGTGTCCCGGCAAAAACGTATATTCAAATTTAAAACAGATTCGGTGATGGATTTCCCTCTTTTTTTAGGAGAGGGAAATTCCCTTCCGAAAGGGAATAGAGCGCACGGCATAGGGAAGGGAATTAAACAGGAACCTATAAAATAGCGCTACCATGGATGAGTCCAGTCTAAAAAGGCATAGCCAACAATTTCCACAGAAAGACACGGATTGTTTTTATTGAAATTACATTGAATAGATTCGTGTAAAGTCGTAGAATTCATGATTTTTATAGTGAATTCATGTATTTATCAGAGCAAAATTAAATTCTTAACATATTCAAAAAGACAATCGTAGCAAGTAAAACTGAGAAGCCAAAGTGAACAACGTATGAAAATGCTTTTTGTCCCGATTTTTTTGTTCTTTTTTTTCGTTAATGTTCAAACGGTTTATGCACAGAGTTTGTTAATTAAAGGCGTTGTGCGCAGTGCCGAAACCAAAGAAGGCCTTTCGGGCGTAAATATTTATATATTGAATGCTTCAGTGGGAACCACTTCGGGAGATGAAGGTTGGTTTTATTTAAAGGTGCCGCCTGCTATAAAGAATAGCGTTCTTGTTTTTGATCATATCGCATTCGATACATTGCATGTGCCCATAAAAAAGGCCGTGTATCAGCATGTTTTTAGTTTATCTCCAAAATTTATCAATAGTTCGGAAATCCGTGTTACTGCCGAGCGCGAACCTGCCGAAATACTCAAAGATCTGCCCCTTTCCGTTACGATAATCGATGCAAATACCTTTAATGCACAGGGATATCTTGATGCGGGCGATCTTCTGCAAACCGACCAGAGTATTCAGATAGAAGAAGATTATAACGGAAAAAAAACTGCGGCAATCCGTGGAGGAAACCCCGAAGATGTATCCGTATTATTTAACGGGGTAAAACTAAATAGCGCCTATGATAATATTTTTGACCTCTCAACCCTTAACCTGGATGATGTTGAAAAGATCGAAATTATCAAAGGAAGCAATACGGCCCTGTACGGTGCGGATGCTTTTTCGGGAGTGATTAATGTAGTGCCAAAGTTGTACAAAGATTATGCACTGCGTTTTCAGCAGAAAATCGGTACCTACGCGTCCGGTGAATGGAATCTGCAATTCAACCATAATTTTTTTAAACGATTAATCCTTTCGGCTACAATTAAAAAAGGCGGTTCCAAACGGTATTATGCCGACAGCATTGGCGCCGACGCCTTTATTAAAACGAATGTTGCCTACTATACCGGCAGTATCATTTACAATTTATCCGAAACGAACAATGATTCGTCCGAACAACATATCGCCTTGATGTACTTCAGCACAAAACAGGATTTTGAAAACCGATACTATAATGAAGAGGTGAATACCTTTAACCGGCTTCTCACTCTTCGTTATTTGGGAGATATTGCCGGTGTCTCCGGGTTCAATATCAATGGATCGCTACAATGGAATAATAATTTCCATGATTTGACGGCCGAAGACGGTTATTTGGTACGTGATTTTAAAAACAAAGTTGTATCGGCAAACCTGGAACACAGTTTTAAGATTCATACGTTTGATTTTTTAAACGCCCTCCAGCTGGAGCGTTCCTTACTTGATTTTCGGAACGAACGTTTCGTCTTCGGCGAAACGGAAACCGGACTCTCAAAAGCTCTTTTTGAGCGTGAGAAATACGGTTTTGTTTCGGTGATGAAACTTCATATTCCAACGGAAACGGACTTTTACAAATACACCGATTTTGATTTAAGCTACCGTTACGATCAAGTTATTAATTCCTATCAAAATATTTCATACCGCCAAACAAACGCCCCATTGCCTTCGTTAAATGATAAAACCTGGCAATCGTCCATCTTAAAATTTGCCGCATATTTTTCGGGCGGCAATAAAAATATTAGCTTAAATGGCTTTTTGAACTATGGGAAAAATGTCCGATTTCCTACCATGTACCAGCAAATTAGCGCACCCTTTGTTTTGCAAATCGATTCTCCGGAGCAAAACCTTGTTTTGGAACGCAGTCGTAGTTTCGAAATAGGCGCGTTTTTTTCCAAAAACGTTCAAACCGATGCCGATATTGTAGATAAAAAACTGCGTGTTAGTTATTTCAGAATTTATTATTATAATAAATACCGCATCTTTTATTTACCGGAAATACCGGTGCCTTTCTACGATACCGTTGCCGACGCCGAAATATCCGGTGTGGAAGCCAAAGCATCTTCTCAGGCTTTGGGCGGGTTAATCAACTACAGTTTTGCTATTTCGCGTTATTTTATTTCCGATCCCTCGGCTTTCCCTTTTAAATCGGATTTAAAAATGGTTGGTGATTTCAGGCTTAATTATGCCGGATTTGTTCTTCAGCTGCACTGGTTTAAGGAGAACGAACAAACCGGATTTGTGCGGAATCTGGACGGAGCCTTTACTGAAACAAAATTACCCGGTTTTATGAATTTAGACTTTCATCTTAAGAAAAATATTACATTCGGGCCTCTTAAACTTTTTTCTAATATTAGTATTCGCAATCTTTTGGAAGATAAAACAGAATTGGGCGGTATTGCTCTGCGTGACCGTCGTGTTTATCTTACTTTTGGAATTCAGTATTAACAGCATATAAAGTTTTTTTAGACATCTGTATGGGAAAACGCATGAAAGTGGGCAATAAACAAATTATCACCGAAATCAAACTCATGACAGTCGGAATTTTCTTAATTCTTTCATGTACCAGCAATCCTTTTTTTGATAATAAGGTTGAGTCTGGCGGGAACAGAACCGTGCGGGGAACGGTTCAGTTAATGGACGGAGCGCCCGCCGAAAATGTTTTTGTTTGGCTCGAAGGATTTAATATCTCTGCGCGAACGGATAAAACAGGAAAATTTAAACTCACTTTACCTTTGCCACAAACTCAACCGGGCGGGGGACTGACCGGACTTTATAAACTGTTTTACTATGTGGGGAATTATCAATATCAAACTTCGAACGTTGTTGTACGCAGAGGCCGTTTTGCTTATGATACGGAAGCAATCGACAAAAATGGAAATATTACCAAAACCATTGTACTGCGTAAACTGTTGGATATTAAAACGGTCATTGAACCCGATACCATCGTTTTAATGAAAATGAAAACAAATAACAAAAGAAAATTTTCCAAAACGAATGCAGATACCATCTGGGAAACAAGCGCTGCTCCGGACGTAACCGTACATATTCTACTTACACCAAAACGGCAGAATGTGCAGATTCAGTATTATATGCTGGATAATAATGTTTCGGCCTGTGCCGGTTTTTCCGATCTAAATGAACCCGAAGCCAATGTGCGTTTTCTGTTCAGCACGTCGCGACGTGTATTAACAATACAGTCTGTCCCTTCGCAGACCGCGCTGGTGATGACAAAGCGTTGGTCGTATACCACGTTAAAGCCCGGTAGGTATGCGGTACTTCCGTTTATTCTTATTGTTCAGGACGGTATTCCCGATGCACTTTATTCCGCTTTCGGAGAATATGCTTTTACGGCAAATTCCGATTATCTGAATATCCCCTTTAAGGAAACACGAGACACTCTTCATATTATTCAGATATTATTTTAAAAAAAATTAAGGGAGAGAGAATGGCAAACAGCCGGCAAAGCGATTTAGTGGTTTCGGACATTGGAAATCTGGACTGGTCCGTTGAAAACAGGTTGGAATCGTTGCAGTCTGTTTTTACTTATGTTACACAAATGGCCATAAAACAGATCGACTGGTATAAACAAAAGAAAAAAACGGTGCGGTTTTTGGCAAAATTATTTCGGGCCGGTACAATTCTAATTACCACGATTGCTGCTTTGATGCCGATGTTTTCGGATATGGTTAAAATTGGTGGTAGGCCTCTTGACCCGGTTTGGGCTTCCATTGCCCTTGCTATCGGCGCCGCTTTGGTTGCCGCGGATCGTTTCTTTGGCTTTTCGGCTTCCTGGATGCGTTTCATTGACAGCGAAATCAAAATTGAAACGATTCTACAGGATTTTCAACTCGATTGGGAAATGCAAAAAGCGGCATTAAAAGGCGAATTACCCGGCGACACCCAAATACAGGAACAGCTTCAGAAATGCAGAACACTGTTAAATAATGTGAATGATATCCTTACCAAAGAATCCGAGCAATGGCAAAATGATTTCAGAAACACATTAAAACAGATCGATAAAGGGGTGGCTCGATAAGTGATTCTCCGAATCCTAAAAGAACCAAATCAACAGGAAGAAGACTAAAGTTTTAGTTAGCAGTGCCGATCCTCGGGAAAACTTCAATGCCCGTGCAATACGCACAAAAAGAAGTTGCATCTGTTTAATATTTTTATACTTTTTACGTATACATTAATTCAGGAGAACAAAATGAGAAACTTTACGTTCATTGTAATCATTGCAGCCGGACTGTTTTTCCTGTTTTCATGCACCGGTTCTTCTCGCAGAGTTGCGCGGATTGCGGTTGATCAGACAACCGATATCAGCGGCCGTTGGAACGATAGTGACGCCCGAATGACGGCTGAATATATGGTTAAAGATATGCTTAGCAGAAACTGGCTTGGAAATTACATAGAGCAAAACGATACAAAGCCGATCCTCGTGGTCGGTAAAATTCAGAATCGTACCAGCGAACATCTCGATGCCGCCGTTTTTATCCGGGAAATCGAAAAAGAACTCCTGAACTCCGGTGAAGTACGTTTTGTCGCTTCCGGGAAAGAACGCAATTCCGTACGCAAAGAACGTATGGAACAACAAAGTTACGCCTCGGTAGAATCGGCAAAAGAGCTGGCCAATGAACAGGCGGCCGATTTTATGCTAACCGGCGCAATCGTTTCGGTGGAAGATACCTTTGAAGGCGAAAAAACGGTTTTGTATAAGGTGAGCCTGGAACTGGTGGATGTGGAAAATAATGTTAAAGTATGGATAGGAAACAAAGATATTAAAAAACGTATTCATCAGGATAAATACAGTTGGTGATTCCCGGATTAAAAATGCGTACATTCTCATTCCGTTTTTTATCTCTGTTGGCCGTCATATTGCTTTTTAGCGCCTGCGCAGGTTCGCTTCAATATATGAAATATGTGCAAACGGTGGATAAGGCTTTGCAGGCCGGGCAATATAAAAAAGCGGCTAAAAAGATAGATAAAGCGCGCAAACAGCATTTGTATTCCAAACACGATAAATTACTCTATTATTTAGACAAAGGAATAATAGAACATTATGCAGGCAACTATGAAGAGAGCAACCGCTTTTTGGATAAAGCCGAAAAAACCATGGAAGATCTTTTTACACACAGTCTCTCTCAAATAGCGGTCTCCTTTTTATGGAATGATAAAATTATTGATTATTGGGGCGAAGTATACGAACGGCTTTATGTGAATGTTTTTAAGGCGCTTAATTACAGCCATTTAGGCAATATCGAAGATGCGTTGGTCGAAATTCGCAAAGTGAATATCAAATTGCAGGAAATGGATGATAAATATGGTTCTGCTTTACAGAAGACAGCAAAAAAACAAAAAATAGAAGTCGATGATAAAACGCCTTTTTACAGCGATGCCATTGCCCATTATTTAAGCGCTCTGTTTTATCTTGCGGAAGAAGAAGAGGACAACAGCCGCATTTCTTTGCATAAGCTGAAAAAAGCCTGGGAAACCCAACCGGCCGTTTATGATTTTTCTATGCCGGAACCGGTCCGTGTGGAAAACGCAATATTGCCAAATACGCTGAATATAATCGCCTTCACCGGAACAGCGCCCAAAAAGAAAGCGGCCGGCGGTAAAATTACAACTTATGAAGATTTTATCGGAATTAGTGACCTCTCGCAGCCCGTGGCCCTTCCCAATATTCCGTTTCCCGGAGCTAAGCCCGGTTGGCATTTTAAATTTGCCTTTCCCGTTATTAAGGTTAAGCCGTCGCGTATTCGTGATATTCAGATTTTTGTGGATGGAAAAAAAACGGGGCATCTTGCGTTACTCGAAAATATGGGACGCGTGGCAGAATATACCTTTGAGAAACATAAAAATATGATCTATCTCAAAACAGTTTTGCGAACCGTTACCAAAGGAATTGCCGCGACTAAAGCGAAAAAGAAATTAAAAAAAGAAGCCGATGCCGATTTTATATTAGGCGCATTTATTGATATGGCGGTGGATGCAGGCGTAGACGCAACGGAGCAACCCGATTTGCGTTGCTGGAACACCATGCCTCAAAAATGTTATATCGGGCGGATCACACTACCCGAGGGCCGCCATACGTTACAGATAAAATTTTTCGACAAACACAATAGACTCATTGATACCCAGACACGGACAGATGTGCAATTATCGGAATCGATGAATTTACTGGAATTTATTTCATTAAATTAGGAATCGACAGAATGATGAACTATAAAAAAACAATGTATTTTTTAATCAGCGTAATTATTCTTTTAGGTTGTATGCCGGTTCGGGAAATTGCCGCATCGGCCGAAGGCAAACGCCCCCAATGGATTGATAATCCTTCCCGGCTCTATCCGGAAAATGAGTTTCTCACCGGTATCGGCAGCGGCAGCACCCGAAAAGAAGCGGAAAACGACGCTTTTGCCAGTCTTGCAAAAATTTTTAGTGTTCAGATAAAAGTCAATCAATCTACAATCAACCGCTATCTCGAGGAAGATGTGGACGGGCAGAACAAAAGCACGTTTTCTTCTCTGCTTTCAGGCAGAACCTCCGCCCGATCCAATCAAAAATTAAAGAATATAAAAATTGCACGTACCTATTTTTCTGAAAAAGAAGGCGTCTATTATGTGCTTGCCGCAATGGATCGTTCGGAAACAGCCGCGCTGTACAAAGATGAAATACGCCGTAATAACGAAAAAATTGACACCTATTATCAGCGCTATGAAGAAAATAGTAAGAAGCTGCAGAAATTAAACTATTTAAATAAAACCATTGGTCTTACCCAAATAAATCTGCTGCTTAATGAACAATATAAAATAATAAGCGGACGCAGTGGCTGGACACCAACCATCACCGAAAGTGATTTAAATGCGCAGCGTATGGAATTGCTTGATAAAATATCCGTTTCCATTCGACCGGACGGCAACGATGTTTCTGAAATTGCTTCCTATCTTAAAGAAGCGGTTTCTGATATCGGCTTTAAAATAAAAGAGGCTCCTGCTGATTTTGCGGTAAAATACAGTTTTAGCAGTAAAAAATCATCCTTATTACGTAAGAATACATCCGTTTTGAATTGGCATTTAAATATTAATTTAACGGATAATCTAAATCATAGGGATATTGGCGCGTTTAATGTGGCTAAACGAAGCGTTGGAATTTCGGAAGAGGCCGCCCGGTTGAAAATGATGCGCAGTGTACGTAAAGTGGTGTTAAGTGCGTTTAAGAAGAAGTTTAATAGGTATCTGAATTCATTATAAATGAAAAAATGGCGAAAAGTACAATAATGACTAAACTTGATCGTCGTCAATGTATATATTTGAATAATTTTGAATACTAACCAGGCTTTACTAATTAAAGTCCATCTATTAACCCAACTCAAGGAGATTCACCATGAAGAAGCATTTGATGATTTTATTTGCCTTAATCCTGTCTGTAACCTTGTTTACAGCTTGCGGCGGAGGCAGTAAAAAAGTAGTGAAAAATGATTCGATGGAAGCCTATGCCGATCCTTTTCAGGATTTGCAGGAAATAACAAACAATATTATTTCTGCCGGTGGTGTGGCCG
This sequence comes from Calditrichota bacterium, assembly GCA_024278755.1. Classification (GTDB taxonomy): domain Bacteria; phylum Calditrichota; class Calditrichia; order Calditrichales; family Calditrichaceae; genus JANTFQ01. Next base: position 39,714 of record JAJRSO010000038.1, read on the forward strand.
CCGTAGGACAAGGTATCTCACGACGCCAGGATATCGCTAAGAAAAAAGCAGTAACCGATGCGCAGGGACAACTGGCCGAAATTTTCAGCACAAAAGTCCAGAAGATGAAAAAAATGTTTGTCGAAGAAATGGGCGGAGCGGATGACTCGGAAGTGAATGAAGCCTTTACCGATGTAACCAAAACTTTGTCAAGTACGGTTTTGCGCGGCGCAATTACAAAAAAAGTAAAATACATGCGCGATAAAGAGACCAAACAATTTACCGCCGGTGTTGTGGTTGCCGTTGAACCGAATAAAGTAAATATGTCCATCTTTGATGAAATGAAAAACAATAAGCCGAAATTGTACGAACGTTTCCGCGCTTCAAAGGCCTATGATGAGCTGAAAAAAGAGATGGAAAATTACGAGAAAAATCAATAAAAGTAGTGTTGAAAAGCGGATCGGGTTAATCTTGATCCGCTTTTTGTTTTTTGAGCTTACATAAGAATCCGAATACCGCTTGAAAAATTACCGGTTGCAGATGTTGTCTGTTCCAAATAAACGGCAGTTCTGAATCATTATGACAACCTTGGTTAACTTGCAATACGGGTACGAATTAGGTGTTTTATTTTTACAAGCAAACACTTCGGCGGATTATTGGTTTGGCCATATTTTTATTAAATCAATTTACAATACTTAAACAGCGACCGCGCGATGAAAACTAATTCAATACGTTTTTTCCCGATACTTCTTTTTAGCATGGTCCTTTTTGTCCAGGCCACTGAAATTTATCCCGAATGGTTTCTTTTTCCCGGGCGTTATCCTAAAATTATAACCGGCTATACATATAACGGAATGACCGCCGATTCCGATGCGGCCAATATGTATTTGGCATATCGCGAATGTATTGTAGTTGGCACTCTGGAGATTTTAGAAGACGAAACAACTAACGATCTGCTGAAAAACAGTAATTATTTTTACTATTTTTCAGCAGATTCGGTTGAATCGATTCGGAAAGCTCTTAAACCGGCAGACCGCTTTGACGTAAACATGTTCACCCACGATCAAATCTTTGCGTATTCATTAAATGAAACGGTTGATTTAAATGCGCCTCGTATCGATTCTAACACCCTTCCGGAACCGGCCTGGAAGGATAAAATATTTTTTGAAGATAATTTTTACTACTATGGGGTCGGTATGTACACTGCCATCGGACGGGAGAATGATGCCTGGAAAACTGCGGAAGAACAAGCTGTTTTTACCATCTTAACCGCATTGGCTGTGAATGTGTATAAAATCCAGATTACAGAGAAGGATGCCGGATTCGGTAGCTCCGCATCCACATTTGACCAGATATCTTTTATAAAGTTAAAATTTTTATTAAAAAACATAACGATTCTGGAACGGTTTCCGGATCGTAAAAATAAACTTTTTTATGCCCTGGTGCGTATTCCTAAAAACAGCATAATTTCTCCAATGCTCCCATAGGGCTGCGTTTGCGCAATGAAAGGAAATCCCATGACTAAAGCGATACTTTTAATTTTAACGCTCGCCGTGTCTCTTTTTGCCTATGATTTTAAAGTAACCGTAAAATGGGATGAGATGGCTGTAAATGGCGAAGCTGAAGCGATTTTACAGTACTACCACGATGGCCATATAGAAGCCGTTCGGGGTAATATGAACAAACCCTCTACCGATGGAAATGTACGGGTAAATAAAACATTCTCCGGCGGCTCACAGGAATTTATCATTGAGCATGCGGCCGGAAAACTATTCAATATTTGGGTTGTAAATGCCCTGATGGATGAAGATTTTGCCGGTGACGAAGATTATTTGATGCTTTCGGAATCGAAAGCGGTTGTCTGGGTGGAGGATAATGTAAACCAACAGACTTATCAGGTGGCGATTCCTGAAAAGCCCCCTGGTCTTGCTTTTCGCGGAGGCGCTATTGTCGATGCGGTTTTTTATTCCTTTGCGGAAATGTTTAAAACACAACGTCTGTACAAAGTGGAAATGGTACATGCCTTAACCGGGGAAAAACTGGCCGGTGTAAATATTGTTATAAAAAATAAGGCCACAGGGGAAACGGTGGCTATGGGCCAAACCGATGCTAACGGCATCTTTAGTCAAAAGATGGATTATGGCAGCTACGATGTCTTGTTTACCAAAAAAGGCTTTTTATCGGGCAAACATGAATTTAAAATGGATATTACAGAACTGCCGGTACGAATGAATTTTGCTCTGACTCCGGAGGTAAAAGAATATAGAATTGTTTTAACTTGGGGCGCTTTTCCAAAAGATTTGGATGCGCATCTTGCAGGACCTAATCCGGACGGAGGCAATTTTCATATTTGGTGGCGTAACAAAACAATGATTGGCGGTCGTAATTTTCTTGATGTGGATGATCAAAACGCCTATGGGCCGGAAACCATAACTATTTACAAGCCGGCGAAAGGAACATACCATTATGCCGTGCATAATTTCAGCGGACGGGGGCGGCGTGGGAAAAAAGATTTGTCTTTTAGCGGTGCGCATGTGGATGTGTATGCCAACGGACGGCTAATGGCCGACTATGATATTCCCATGGGGCAAAAGGGAAATGTATGGTATGTGTTTGATATCCTGGCGGATCAAAGCATTGTAACACGGAACCGTATGTATGATTCGGTACAGAGCGCTTCTGTTATTCGTTAAATCATATGTTGTAAACATTGCTGTCCAAATTAAACTGAGTTAAGGATAGAAATGTATTTTTGATGCCGCAAAGCTCTAATCTCCCTTAATAAGGGACGGGCTGTTTTGTAACATGAATAATCTTGCGAAACACTCCCCTTATTTTCCCCTTGATAGGGAAAGGTTCTATCTGTCTTTATTGAAACATAAGATTATTATTTTGGACGGATTTATTATGTAATTATTCAGACGGGAGACTTGAGATGCATTCTTTCTATAAATACCTGCTGTTTGTAATACCGGTAGTGCTGTTCACGACATCGATGCTGTATGCGCAGGATGATTTCCAGAAATGGCTGGAGAGGGATCAGAAACAATTCAAAACGTTTCTGTCTGAAGAAGACAAGGCCTTTTCCGACTTTTTAAAACAGGAATGGGAATCATTCAATTCTGCAAAGGGAACCAAACGGGATCAGGCGCCGAAACCGATAACGCTTCCCGCGGTAAAAGAAAAGCTTATTGCCGAACCGGAGGTGAAACCGCAACCGCTTAAAAAACTGCCCGAAATTCCCAAAACGCCGGTTGTTAAAAAAAAACCGGTGCCGCAACCGGTAGTGCATCCCAAAATGGAACGGTTCTCATTTAGTTTTTATGGCGTTCCGCTGCAACTTGATTACAAAAAAGATTTTACTTTAAGCATTTCCGGGCAAATTAATAATAAAATAATTAGTCGGTCCTGGGAAAGCATGAGCGGTAGCGCAACGTATAAAGATTTGGTTAGGCAACTTACTGCGTTACGCAAAGATATGGCTCTTAATGACTGGGGTTGGATTCAGATGGTTCAAAGCTTTGCCAGGCAGCTTTTACCGGAATCCGAAAACAAACAGGTCCTTCTGATCTGGTTTGTTTTAAATAAATCCGGTTATGATGTGCGCACCGCATACAGCCATAATACCATCTATTTATTGTTTCCATCAACCACTAGTATTTATGAAAACAGCTACATAACCATCGACGGGGTTAGATACTATTTTCTTAAAACGGTTAATTCGGATTTTCAACTGGATAAAAAAGTATACACGTATAAAAAGACCTATAAAAATGACAATAAAAAGGTTAGTCTGAGTGTTAGCCGCACTCCGCGTTTAACCAATGAAATCCTGCACAGAAACCTTACTTTCAAATTTCGCGGAAGCCCTTATTCCATTCCCGTGCAATACGAAAAAGATGTCGTCACTTTTTTTAAAGCCTACCCGCAGACACAGCTAAAAATATATTTTGACGCCCCAATGTCTGCCGAGGCAAATTCTTCTCTTTTAAATGCACTTCGGCCCTATGTGGAAAATAAATCGGAACTGGAAGCGGTAAATTTTTTACTGCGTTTTGTCCAAACGTCTTTTTCCTATCAAACCGATGACCGGCAATTTGGTCGTGAAAAATACCTGATGCCAGAGGAGACGATTTTTTATCCCAATTCCGATTGCGAAGACCGCGCCATTTTGTTTGCTTATCTGGTGAAACATCTTTTGGGACTGCCGATAGTGGGTTTGGACTATCCGGGGCATATCGCTACGGCCATTTCTTTCGGTTCGCCGGGGCCGGGTAAAAATGTTTCATTTAATGGCATGGGCTTTACCGTATGCGATCCTACGTATATCAATGCCGATGCCGGAATGGTAATGCCTCAGTACCGCAATGTGGCGCCGAAAATTATAAATTTATATTAAATACGGCAGTTTGTATTTTTGATATGGAGGAGAAAAAACAATGAAATCTTTATTAATGGCTATAGTTATTTGGGCCGCCGCTATTCCTGTTACTGCCCAAAAACAAAATACGATTGGTAAAATATCATTTTCCATCGGAGATAATCATATTCAGAACCGGGGCAGCGTAAAGTGGAATAAGGTGCGCTTTTTCATACCCATAAACGAATTTGACAAGGTAAAAACCTCTAAAAATTCCAGGTGCGAGGTAACCTTTCAGACAAAAAAAGTAATGCGTATCGGCGCCAATTCCACCGCCGAACTCACCCGTGATAAAGAGGGGGTTGAAGAGGTGAAAATGTCGCGGGGCCTGGCTTGGTTAAGTATATTTCTGCCGAAGGGTAAAACAAAACTAAGAGTACGTACTCCCTCGTCCGTATGCGCTATCCGCGGAACGGTTTATCGGTTAAACTGCGACAGCATTCAGACAACATACCGCTGCTATAAGGGAACCATTCAGGTAACGCCTTTTAAAAAAGATGGTAAAACGCCGGCGGATTCCAGTTTTTATATCAATTCCGGAGAAGAACTTATTGTTGTATCGGATTTTGAAGAATACAAAAAAATGCAGGAAAAAGAGATTAAAGATTTTGAACAAAAAGAGATGGACGATTTTGAAAAATTCATGCAAAAAGATCAGCAGGCCTTTGATGAGATGGTACAATCGGATTTAAAAGAGTTTAAAGAGATGAGTGATTTTAGTTTTAAACACACCGCATTCGATAAAGATAAAGACGGTCAATCCGACTGGGTGAAATGGAATACAGAGCGCGATAAACTCATAAGTGAGTAGGTGGAAGATGTTACATGAAAAACTTATAATTTTGGCTTTGTTGTTCGTTTCTTTGTCCTGTTCAAAGAAAGAGCCTAAAGATCAACTACCGAAAAACGCTGATAGCCTGAGTAACGTGCAGCAAGATGTTCTTGTTCCGGCTGATGCTCCCGCCTGGTACACCGCCAAACCCGAAACGCGTGGTTTTATGTATGGCCGGGGAATGGCCCGTTCCCGAAGGGTGAATATTGCCCGGGATAAAGCGATTTTAAAAGCGCAGGCAGAACTTGCTGTACTGCTAAAGACAGATTCCACACTTACCGTACCGGTCGAACTGAAGGGAACGGCGATAAAAGAGCAGCTACAAATTAGAGAAGGTAAGCAGTGGCGGGTTTATGTTTTACTCGAAACGCCTGTCCCTGCGGAATAGAATAAATGAATATAATCGTACTCGGCGCCGGTTTAGTCGGCACGCCCATCGCATTGGATTTAGCACGGGACAAAAATTTAAAGATTACCCTGGTAGATAAAAGCGAACAAGCTCTGGAAAGAGCCCGGCGGGAGCCGCGCATTCAGACCAGAATACAAGATTTATCCGATGCCGCTGAGGTGGTAAAACTCGTAAAACCGTTTGATTTTGTTATGAGCGCTGTACCAGGATTTATCGGGTATCGTACTTTAGAGGCGGTGATTGACGCCGGGCGGAATGTGGTGGATATCGCTTTTTTTCCCGAGGATCCTTTTAAATTGCATGAAAAAGCAATTAATAAGAATGTAACGGCCATAGTCGATTGTGGCGTTGCGCCGGGAATGAGCCATATCCTTACCGGTTATACGCAACAACTTTTGGATAGCGTACGGAAAGTGCGCATTTATGTTGGCGGCTTGCCAATTGTGCGTAACTGGCCGTATGAATATAAAGCCGTCTTTTCTCCTCTTGATGTAATTGAAGAGTATACCCGTCCTGCCCGAATAGTTGAGAACGGAAAAATCGTTTTTAAGCAGGCTCTGTCAGATGCGGAATATTTGGATTTTCCTCAAATCGGCACGCTGGAGGCGTTTAACAGCGATGGATTACGTACGTTAACCGAAACTATCAACGCACCTGATATGTGTGAAAAAACACTTCGGTATCCTGGACATATTCAATTAATGCGGGTTCTGCGTCATAGTGGTTTTTTCTCTAAAGAAGAAATAGATATAAACGGAAATACCGTAATTCCTCTGGATGTAACCGCAAAACTGCTCCGGAAAGATTGGAAATTGAATCCCGGAGAGCAGGATCTGACCGTAATGAAAGTTGAAGTGGAAGGTCAAAAAGAAGGCGAAAATCTTTGCTATACTTTTGATTTACTGGATTATTTTGATGAACAATCGAATATCCACTCTATGGCCAGAACGACCGGATATACTGCGTCAGTGGTTGCAAGGCTGGCCATGCAGGGCGAAATTGAGGAAAAGGGAATAGTCGTGCCCGAGTATCTTGGTAAATACCCGAAAATTGTACGGCAGATTTTAAAAGGACTAAAAGAGCGCGGTGTGGTTTACAAAGAAAAAATGGAGAAAAGGGGTTAATTTTTTCTTTGTAACAAACGGTCGCTACCGTTCTAGAAAATTCCATATCGGCGCGATGCTTTTTATATAGTTCATTCTTGTTCTGTCTTTGTTTACCCAAATTTTTATAGTGAATTTGGGTAAGTACAAAAAGCAAGGTCAAATCGTGTTCACTCTTGCTCACACCGAGCTTAATTATACATCAAATATAAAAATCTGAACATCTCCGGATGGCGTGTAAATGTTTGACATTTAAATTATTGTTTCTTTGAGACCTCTTTGATTTTTGTTGAATGAGTTTTAGAATTTTAATTATCCTTGCTTTTAACGTTTCCTATTTTTATCTTAAGGGTGTACGAACGTAACAGGGAGAAATATGATGCAATCGAAAAGAATTAAGGAAGACAGTTTTACGGAGTCGTTGTTTTTCTCGGATTCTGAACGGGAGCATTTTGAGGAACGGGCTGCCATTTTGGAATATGAAGCCGGAATGGAAAGAAAGGAAGCGGAGCGCCGAGCGTTGGAGAGTGTGATCGGAGCCCGGGTAAATTTACGCTGCGCGGTTTAATCAGGTTGCCGGCATACTTCCTTTCTGGATTTTTAAGTATTGCAGTTTCGTTAGCAGAATCTCTTCGGCCAAACCGGCCTGTTTTGCCGTTTTACGCAGGTTCCAGTTATTTTGATTGAGAAGATTTAAAAAATAGAGTTTTTCAAATTCCATAAGCGCCGTATCGTACGTATTGCTTAAGACTTCAGATTCAATGGTTCTGTCCATTTGCAGAGCTGTGGCGGCCGTACCGTAATCAATGACATTGTTTTGAGAAAAAACAACCATACGATAAATGGCCGATTTTAATTGCCTTACATTTCCCGGCCAGGCCGCATTTGTAATGATGGCTAATGCTTCGTCGCTGAAATGGGTGATATTACGGCCAAATTTCTGGCAGGCATTTACTAAGAATAATTCGGCCAGGGGGATTATATCTTCCTGCCTGTTCCGAAGCGGTTGAATATGCAAATTAACCACATTGAGTCGGTAAAAAAGGTCTTCACGAAATCGTCCGTTTTTTATTTCACTCTGTACATCTTTATTTGTTGCAGAAATAATACGCAAATCCGACTGAATCTCTTTGGTCCCTCCCAGCATTGTATACGTGCCATCGTGTAAAAAACGCAATAATTTGGCTTGTGAGGCAACAGGAAGGTCGGTGATTTCGTCCAAAAATAAAGTCCCGCCTTCGGCTTTGGCAATGAAACCTTCCTGACGTTCGTGAGCGCCGGTAAAGGCGCCTTTTTCATGGCCAAATAATTCGCTTTCGATAAGCTGTTCGGGAATAGCGCAACAATTTACGGCGATAAAGGGGCCCGCTTCACGTTTACTTTGAAAATGGATAATTTTAGCCAACAGGTCTTTTCCAACGCCGCTCTCTCCATGAATAAAGACCTTTGCGTCGGTGGGTGCCGCCTGTTGCACTTCGCGGATAATATTGACCATAGCGGGGCTTTTTCCCACCAGTGGAAATTCCCGGCTTATTTCGTTAAGCAGGGACTGGTTGGCCTGTGTTAAACGATTTTTTTCAAGGGCGCGGCGAATGGTAATACGCAGCCTGTCCACATCCAGCGGCTTTTCTAAAAAATCATACGCACCGATTTTTGTGGCTGATACTGCTGTCTGGAGCGTAGAAGAACCAGAGATCATTAGAATCGGAAGTTGTGGTTTTTTTTCGATGACCTGTTTTAAAATATCCAAACCGTTTTGGCTTTGGTTAAGCACCACATCAAGGAGTAATAAATCCCAGCTTTCAAAAATTGCCCGATGTAATCCCTTTTCGGCGTTGGTTTCATATTCCAACGGTATCCGGTATAAGGAAAGCGCTTTTTGAACCTGTTCACAATAATTTTTCTGATCGTCGATTAAAAGTATTCGTTCCATTCTTTAATCCTTAATTCCCGTTAGTGTAAATGTCCAGTATCCGCCGTTTTGTTTTTCATAACATCCTTTTAATTCTGATTGGTGAAACAATAAAATCCGTTGCACAACGGTTAATTTCATCTTTGAAGAATCGTCCAAATCATCTGCCTTCAAAGGATCCGTATTGGCACATTCTGTTTCCAGGCCAAGATAGTTATGATTATATATTTCGCAGGTAACCATTTTTTGTTTTGGGTGGCTGCGCCTTAGTTTAAAATGTACAATTTGTTTTTGGGGCTTGCCGTACGTTAAACTAAGGAGATACGAAAAAACGAGCCGCACTATTTGTATGTCGGATTTAAGCATGGGTAAGCCATTATCAAATCCGGTCATAAGTATTACGGCGGGATCGATATCGGATACGAAGGCTTCTGCAATATCGACAATATTTACCGGCTTAAAATGATGCATGTCTGTTCTGCAAAAAAGGATTGTTTCTTTTAGTCGTTCATTGGTCTCATCAATGGCCGTAAGAGCAGAAGTTAAAAATTCAGTTATCGAATCAGGCTGTTTTTTTGTATTTAGTTCCTGTTCGTTTAAGACAAATGATAAATTATGAAGGGCCATTGCTGTTGTGGCCAGTGGGTTTTTGGCATTATGCACCAAATGATTCAGAGTCTCTTCAAAAGATTTGTTTCGCTGCTGCATTGCTTTTAACGTCCGGCTGACTTTTCTATAACGGTAAAAAGATAAAAAAGCGATACCTGCCAAAAGTATAATCAGTATACTACATTTTAGCAATCGAATGGCTCCACGTTTGTTTTTATGATCCAATTTAGAAAAGTTTATTTACAGAAACAAACAGCAAATACATTGTAAAAAAATATCTGTAAACCGCCGGTTTAACAACAGACTAAGTTTAGATTGCCACATTACGTCAGGTTTTGTAATTTACCAAGACGGGGGCATAATCATCTATTTGATCTAACCGGATACTTCGGGAAAGCGTTGTTATTATGATGTTTGTTTTATTGTTTTTAACCGGAATAACCGCCGGATTTATAAACGTGATGGCCGGAGGCGGTTCCACTTTAACTTTGCCGGTACTCATTTTTCTCGGTCTTGACGGCGCTCTTGCTAACGGAACCAATCGTCTGGCCATTCTGATTCAAAATATAGTGGCCGTTTACGGATTCCGGAAAAATAAATTCAGCGCTTTTAAAACCAGTGCCAAGTATGCGCTTATTACACTACCCGGAGCAGTTCTTGGCGCCTTTGCGGCCATTCAGCTGGATGATTTTTGGTTTAAAAAAATTTTAGGAGTAATAATTGTTTTTGTAATTGCAACGCTCGCTATTCCCAAACCAAAAGAAAAGAGCGGAAATGAAGAGATTACGCTGAAAAATAAGATATTCCTCTATACGTCATTGTTTGGGGCCGGGTTTTACGGTGGATTTATTCAGGCTGGCGTCGGCTTTATTCTGATGGCCATTCTTTTCTATTTTGGTAATCTAAATTTAATAAAAGTGAACATGCATAAAGTATTTATCGTCTTTGTTTATACTGTACCGGCCTTTTTGATTTTTGTATTCAGCGGAAATGTAGACTGGCTTTTAGGGCTCGTTTTAGCAATGGGAAATGGTATTGGCGGTTGGATAGCCGCACGGCTTTCCGTAAAAAGAGGCGAAAAAATTATCCGTTTTGTTCTAATTATCGTTTTGATTGGAATGGCTGCTAAATTAGTCCTTTTTTAAACAGGAGAGAGGTATGAAGGTTTTAGTAACCGGTGGAGCCGGTTTTATCGGTAGTCATCTTGTGGACAGGCTGGTCGAAGAGGGACACGAAATAATTGTTCTGGATAATTTGTTCCGGGGCAGTCTTAAAGCGCTTGATTCATATATTACCCATAAAAAAATAACTTTTTTAAATCGGGATATTCGTGATTATGAACAGGTTAAACAGGCTTGCAAAGGCTGTGAACTTGTTTATCATCTTGCCGCGCAATCCAATGTGATGGGCGCTGTGGAAGATATCCGCTATTCTTTTTCGACCAATGTTGTGGGCACGTTTAATGTATTGCTTGCCGCCAAAGAACAGGGGGTGCGTCGGCTTATCTTTAGCTCTTCACGCGAAGCTTACGGAGAAGCCGGTTACCTTCCGGTGGATGAGAGTCATCCTTTAAATTCAAAAAATTCATACGGGGCAGGTAAGGCTGCTGGAGAAAAATACTGTCAGGTGTTTCAAAATAGCGGCGACTTGGAAGTTGTGATTTTACGGCTTGCCAATGTTTACGGACCGCGTGATTTTAACAGGGTCATTCCTATTTTTATTAAAAATGTAAAACAGGGAAAAGAACTTACCGTATTTGGCGGTCAGCAGTTGATTGATTTTATTGCCGTTCCTTTTGTTGTGAGTATGATGCGTCTTGCTGCCGAAAATAAAAAAGCGCTTTTTGGGCCTGTAAATATCGGTTCTGGCAGAGGGACGACCCTTTTTGAACTGGCTAGTCGAATTATGGCGCTTTCCGGTAAAAATAGTAAGATTAATGTCCTGCCGGCGCGAAATGCGGAGGTTGTAAAATATACGGCCGATTTAAAACGGTTTAAAGAGGTTTTTAAAACGGAGCCACCTTTGGATCCGTTGGATTATTTAAAGGCAATGCTTTAATTTCAAATGTAAAAAAGACAAAAAAAAATTAATCCTTTGCAAAAAAAAACCGAATACCAATGCATTGATGAGATTAATCGTAAGGAGCATTGCATGCAATACACGTTTAAAACGGAAAAAGATATAATTGTCGTTGTTGTAAATGAAAAAAGAGCAACGGTTGATTTTAGTGCCGAACTGAAAGAAGACCTGATGCTTAAAATTGAAGAAGAGAATAAAAATGTTATTGTGGATTTATCTGCTTCTGAGTTTGTAGACAGCTCGTTTTTGGGAACGCTTGTAGCAGGCCTTAAAAAAACAACAATGAAAAACGGCGACCTTAAACTTGTAGGCCTAAATCCTCCGGTTCGTGCAATGTTCGAATTAACGCGTCTTTATCGCATATTTGATATTTTTGAATCTGTTGAGGAAGCCTTAAACAGTTTTTAAAATTGCAGCTAAATAATAATTGATCTAAATCACTATTAGGGATTCTTTTTTCCGTTACTTATTCCGTTTAATCATTGATTCTGGCCAGGAACCGGAGCTGCGTTGCAGGAAAATTATGAGTTTTAAGTTTGAAAAAGAAATAATTGAAAACTTTGACAAGAGTATAAAGTACGAATGGCTTGAATATAACCGACAGGGAGCTTACTCCTCTTCAACCATTATCGGTATGAATACCCGCCGCGAACATGGCCTGTTAAATATTCCGTATAAGGATAATACACGCACCGCCGTCATCCTTTCCAAACTGGAAGAATCGGTGTTTATCAATAACCATCTATATGAAATTTCCACCAATCAATATAGCACAAATATTTTCCCCGAAGGCTACCACTATCTCGATAAATTCAGCTTCGAGCCCTTCCCGACCTTTTATTTTAATATTGAAGAACGCCTGTTAAAAAAAACTCTTTTTTTGTTACGCGAACGTAATGTCCTCGTCATTCGCTATACTTTAAAAAATCAGGGCAGGCCGGTAAAACTGGTAATAAAGCCCTTCCTTGCAGGAAGAGACAGTGAAACGCTCGCAACGGAAATACAGGGGTTAAATACCGATACGTATCTGGGGCAAAATTTTGTTCGCTGGGCGCCGCGTCCCGACATTCCAGAATTAAATGTGCATTATAACCGGGGCGAATTTATTCCGGCAACATTGTGGTATCATAATTTTTTATACCAAAAGGATGATTATTCCGACGCCAAACCTGTGGAAGACCTATTGAATCCCGGTTTTTTCCAGGCGGAACTTCAGCCGTATCAGAGCCTTGACTTGTTTATTACGACAGAAGACATTGCGGATATATCCATGGAATACGAACAGATATACCGTGAACAGGCGGCCATGCGCATCAGTTTTGACAATAAAGACACATTAAGCATTCTCCAGTCAGGATTCTCAGTTACTTCGGATAGCGGTAAAAAAAATATCCCACTTTCTTTTTTTAAGAAAGAACAATCGCTTCGCGATCTTTTGTTTTGTATGCCGGCGCTCCTTTCGGTTAAAAATAATGCGCAACAATTCCGCGCCCTATTTAACGAAATACTTGCACGTATGGAACATGGTCTGTTGCCAAACCGGTTTCCGATAAATGCAAAAGACGCTGTTTACGAAAAGGCCGATATCCCATTGTGGCTTATTAATTTTGCCTATACATATTATTTGCATACAGGGAGTATTTCAATATTTTCAGATGAGACAGTTCAGAAGTTTAAAGATATTATTGATAACTTTTCGAAGGGCACTTCCGCCAATATTTACGTGGATAAATCGGGGCTGGTATTTAGCGGTGATAAAACTATCGACACCGGCTGGTTTCCGTTAAAAGATAAAGCGGGCAATGTCCTGCGTTATGGGTATCTGCTGGAAGTGAACGCTCTTTGGTACAACGCATTAAAAATAATGGCTGAAATTTTTCAACTGAAAAAAAAGAAGCGCCAGGCGTCAAAATACGAACGAATGGCAGAAAAAGCACAGGCTGGTTTTCAGAAAACATTTTATGATGAACAAACAATGCAGTTGTACGATTTTATTGGCATACAACGTCGCAACAGGGATTTTCGTTTAAATCAGATTATACCTCTTGTTTTGCCTTTTTCCGTTCTGGAACCGTCTATTGCCAAACGGGTTTTGCGGAAAATTGATGAAGAGTTGGTAACTCCGTATGGATTGCGGATCCTTAGCCATAAACAAAACAGATTTCTAACGGTCGATCCGAATTCGCTTTCGCGTAAGAGTCCGGTTTTTTATGAACAGGCCATTTGGCCATGGACAATCGCTTTATATGTGCAGGCTGCTAAAAACTATAAACAGGGTAGCACGCATCTAAATCAGGATTTAAAAAAATATTTTCAGCCGGTTTTCGAGTTGCTGGAAGAGGGCGTTCTCGGTTTTTTCCCGGAGGCGGTCTATTTAAATGATATATTACACCCGTTTGGAATTCAGGATTCCGTAATGACCCTGGCCAACATAGCGCATTCATTTACGTTGCTTCAGAATAAATAAGGCAAAATATTGACGCATATCGATCCGTGTAGGTAATAACAAATACAAAAAAAGCCACAGATTTCCATCACACCAGAGGCGGGCAGAATAAAAAAACAGGAGAAAAGCCGAGCAATTCTATTTGTTCTGTTTTAGTTTACCTGGCAAACCGTTGCCATTTCGCGCTTAACAAATAAAGAAATCGTAGCCGCAAATGCGCCAATGAACCCTAAATAAAAGAAACAATACATTTAATCGATGGAAAGCGGCGCTCCTCCGCGATATAATAATTAAATCAGTGAACATCCGTGGCTTGAAAAAACTACCCACACAAAACGTCATCGTACCAAAATATTCCATGGCTATATCGAATGGAACGCATTGGAATAAATCTTCCGGAACTACGTATTACTACCAAAAAACACAAATTATACAATACGGCAAAAATTTCTAAAGTGATATTTAACTATTACGTTTTAACTTAAAAACACAAGACAAATAAACAATAATAAAGGGTTTGCTTTCAAAAAAAATATGCGTATATTAACCAATAAGTTTAACCAAAAGGTTAAAAGAAATGGGTAAAAATATTTCAAAAGAAGAACTAATCCTGCAAACCGCGATGCAGCAGTTTATCGAAAAAGGAAGACACGGGGCAAAAATGCAGGAAATCGCAGATAAAGCCGGGATTAATAAAGCGCTATTACATTATTATTATCGCAGTAAAGAAAAACTTTATGCAAAGATATTTGAGTTTCTTATCTGGAACAATGTTTCTGAAGTATTTAAATTGTTTGAAGAGGATATCTCTTTTACAGAGTTTATTCGTAAATTTATTTATAGCTATACCGACCTGCTCAACAAAAACCCTAAAATTCCCATGTTTTTATTGCGGGAGTTGAGCGAAGGAGGAAACACCGTTAAGGCGGTGCTTAAAAACTTAGTGGACAGTAAAAAATTTAGTGTCGAGAAACCACTAACGATTATTAATACTGCCATGCAAAAAGGTGAAATGGTGCAGATGGATCCGAAACAGTTTATTGCCACTCTGGTCGGTTCATGCCTCTTCTTTTTCATTGCAGAGCCCATCTTTGCCACCCTGTTTATTGATGAGTCTTCCTTTAATCGTGATGCGTTTATAGAAAAACGAAAAGAAGCTATTTATCAGACGATTTTATATGGAGTCATTCCCAGAGGTGAAGCATAATGAATGGACATGATAATAAATACGGGTTTAAACTATTTTATGGATTAGTAATAGTATGCTTCATGCTGCTTACTGTTTCGGCCTTCGGTCAAAACATCAAGCAGGCAGTGGCAGAAGCCATAAAAAATAATCCACGTATAAAAGCGCAGCAAAGCCAGGTACGGGCAGCCGGATTAGAAACAGAAGCCGCTTTTGGCGAATCATTGCCAGAATTGAATTTTGATATTTCCTATAATCATGTAACGGATATTCCTGAATTTAAAATTCCGTTTATCGGGAGTAGTGTAAAAATAGGAACCTACGATAAATTTGATAGTGGGATTTCATTGAAATACGTATTATTCTCCGGATTTGCCCGGCAAAATGCCATTACTTTAAAAAAGCAAATGCGAAAAATTCATACAATCGGTCTGGAAAAATTAAAAAAAGAAGTCGCTTTTCAGACTATTGCAATATATCGCAAAGTTCAGGCGGATAAAATAGAAAAGGCGGTTTTAAGTGCATCCGGAAAACGTATAGAAAATCAATTAAAAAGAACCCGCTCCCTTGTTAAGGAGGGAATGATGTTATCTCTCGATACACTGAATCTAAGTTTGGCTTTGCTTGAGAATGAAAATAAAATGTTAGTTGTCGAAGCCAATTTACAAATTGATTTACAATTTTTACAAAACTTAACCGGTACAAATACAATTCCCCTCGAAACGCTTCCTGTTTTTAAAGACGCTCTTGTATCGCAATGGCAAAAACAAAAAAACGAGCAATTAAAACTGCTCGATATTCAGAAAAATATGGCAGAAACCAGCGCAGCACTACACCGCTCGGCTTTTTATCCCAAAGCGGTTGTGCAGGCGGCCTATCGCTATGGGAAACCCGGATTGGATGTTATAAGCAATAAGTGGATGGATTATGGAATTTGGGGCGTAGGAGTAAGCTGGAACCTCTTTAATGGCCGTGCGGACCAACTGAAAAAATAAGCGGCAATGGCCGATATGGAACGTTTAACCTGGACTCGCGCGGCAATGCGCGAACAGTTAGGCCTAGATTTTGACCGAATTCTAAAAGAATACGAATTATTACGTAAAAAGGGCCATTTACTACAGAAGGTAAAAGAAACTGCAGAACGTAAACTACAGGTTGTGAAAAAACGTTATGAGCAGAAAACGGTTTCTGTAAACGATTTTAAAAATGCGGAACTGGAATTGACAGAAGCAGAGCTTAATTGTTCGCGATTATTACTTCAGCTTGCTTTAAAACGAAATGAAATTGAATATAAAAGTGGTAAACCAATCAGTGAATGGAGTTTAGCCCGATGAAACTACTACTTAGTCTTTTATCCACTCTTCTTTTATTTTCGTGTACGGCGGGAGATACGGATAATCATATTTATAACGGCCGCATGGAAAGCGATATCATTCGAGTATCCGCGCAAAGCGCCGGCCTTGTGGATACCGTGGCCGTCGAAGAGGGACAGAAAGTGCGGAAGGGGCAATTTTTAGCGCTTATTAATAGTGATAAAACCGGTTTTCAGCTACAGCAACAACAACTTCAGCTTCAGGAAGTTTCCTTAAATATGCAAAGTCTGAAAGCGCGGCTTAAAGAATTAGACGCACAATTAAATCTTGCAAAAAGCACACTCATAAAAACCGGAAAGATGGTGACTGCGGGTGCGGCGACGGCTCAAAAGAAAGACGAACTTAATGCCCGGGTTTCCGTTTTAAAGGCAAAAAAAGAGGCGCTGGCGGCACAGATGCAAACCGTTGTAAATAAAAAACAGCAAATTGAAAAAGCCATCGATTTAACCAGACTGTTGCTCGCCGATGCGCGTATCGTCTCTCCTTCAGACGGCCGTATCCTAAATCAATTTATCTACCGCGGCGAACTTGCCGTACCCGGTAAAGTGCTTTTTGAAATTGCCAATCTCTCCCGAATGGAAGCAGTGATATATTTGCCCCTCGAAAAACTAAGCAATATAAAGCTGGGCCAGGAGGCGGATATTTTAGTAGATGGGCGGCAAAAACGGTTTCAGGGAAAAGTTAGATGGATTTCCAGTGTTTCGGAGTTTACGCCTAAAACGATTTTAACCAAAGAGACACGCACAACATTAGTTTACCAGGTTAAAATTGCCGTACCGAATCCGCATGGGGTTTTAAAGATTGGAATGCCCGTGGATGTTGCTTTTAATTGAAGATAAAATAAAATCCAAAAAAGTATTAAATGACTGCAATTATGAATCAGCCCATTCGTGTCGAAAATCTATATAAAACATATGGCGATGTAAACGCGGTGAAGAAGGTCTCTTTTTCGGTAAATGAAGGAGAGATATTCGGACTTATTGGTCCTGACGGTGCCGGCAAAACCACTATTATCCGTATTTTGGTTTCGTTGCTCAGGGCCGATTCCGGCAGAATTAGTTTTAAAGGTAGAGATGTCGCCGGGAATACGGCTTTTGTGCGCGCAAATATAGGCTATATGCCACAGCGGTTCAGTCTGTATCCGGATTTAACCGTGGATGAAAATCTGAATTTTTTTGGCGACTTATTCCGCATTCCAAAGGCGATCCAAATACAGCGAAAAGAACGTCTGTTTGAGTTTTCTAAACTGGCGCCTTTTAAAAAAAGACGAACCGGTCAGCTATCTGGCGGAATGAAACAAAAACTGGCTCTCTCCTGTATGCTGATGCACGAACCGCAGGTCATTATTCTGGACGAACCGACGTTTGGCGTCGATCCCATTTCCCGTGAAGAATTCTGGTGCATCTTAAAATCTCTGGCACAAAACGGAACGACGGTTTTTGTAACTACCGCCTATATGGATGAAGCACGCCTGTGCGACCGTGTGGGGCTTATATTTGAAGGCGATGTTTTGGCTATCGACACACCCGATAAGCTGCTAAAAAGCTTCACGGGCTCCTTATATCGTGTTGGGTCCGCATCGCCGCATACGGCATATGAAAAATTACAAAATAATCCCATGTTTGTTTCGGTCGATTTATTTGGCGATGGAATTCATATTACAGGAGATCAAGCGCTTACCGTGAACAAAATAAAAAATGAAATGGAGCGGCTGGCGCTTTCCTATTCCGCCGTCAGTAAAATCCATCCGGAGATGGAAGACTTGTTTTTAAGCTTAATGAAGAAGTGATATGATTGCCGTAGAAGTAAAAGAATTAACCCGACGATTCGGGAATTTCACCGCGGTTAAGAAAGTAAGTTTTTCCGTGCGAAAGGGAGAAATTTTCGGTTTCCTTGGCGCTAATGGTGCGGGTAAAACAACCACAATCCGTATGCTTTGCGGTTTATTGGTGCCCTCTTCGGGTCAGGCGCGGGTAGCCGGACTGGATGTGTACACAGAATACGAACAGATAAAAAAGAATATCGGTTATATGAGCCAGCGATTCAGTTTATATGAAGATTTAACCGTACGTGAAAACATCCGCTTTTATGGCGGGGTGTACGGGTTAAGTCGCGCCCAAATAAAGGAACGAACGGAAGAACTACTATCTTTTTTAAAACTGCACGAGCAGGCCCATAAACTTACCGCATCTCTGCCGCTCGGCTGGAAGCAGCGTCTCGCGCTCAGCACGGCCATGCTGCATAATCCTCAAATTATATTTTTGGATGAACCAACCAGCGGAGTGGATCCGGTTTCTCGTAAGAATTTTTGGTTGTTGATTTACCAGTTAGCCTCGGAGGGGCGAACGATTTTTGTTACCACGCATTTTATGGATGAAGCTGAGTACTGCAACCGGGTGAGCATTATGCAGGATGGTGTGATTGCAGAACTTGATTCGCCTCAGGAATTAAAGAAGAAATACCATGCTTCAAATATGCAGAGTGTATTTATGAATGTTGTAAAAAGAGCGCAGAATGAACCGGATTCTTTTTAGTATTATTAAAAAAGAGTTTTGGCATATCCTGCGGGATTATCAAACGCTAATGGTTATTCTGGCCTGGCCGGTATTGATGTTACTGCTATTCGGTTACGCTGTTACGCTGGAAATGCGGCAGATAGAAACAGTAGTCGTCGATCAGTCGCATACGCCGCAAAGCCGTGATTTTATTAATGCACTGGCTTCCACTTCTTTTTTTAAAATGGTCGATAGTGATGTGCCACAGCATGATTTTGAACATATTTTACAGGAACGGAAGGCCCGCTGTATTCTTGTTTTATCACCCGATTTTGCACAATCACTGCAAGTAAATCCCGAAACCAAAATACAGTTGCTGATAGACGCCAGCGATCCCAATGCTGCAAATTATATACAAAACTATCTTATGCAAATAAGCGCGCAATATAATTTTAAAACAAATACTAAGCTGGTGTTACCCTTTGTTGTCGAACCTCGCATTCTATATAATCCGGATTTAAAATCCTATTTTTTCTTTGTACCGGGACTTGTGGCAGTGATCATTTTACTCATAAGCGCTTTGCTGACCAGTATTGCCATTGTACGGGAAAAAGAGGTGGGGACGATGGAACAAATCCTGGTTAGTCCGGTGCATCCGATACAGATTATCATAGGAAAGACGATTCCTTACACGGTAATCGGTTTTCTGGACAGTGCATTGGTTTTATTAATGGGCCACTATCTTTTTCATGTCCCTATAATTGGCTCTTTGTGGTTATTGACCTTTAGCATGTTTTTATATATTGTAACCGGCCTCAGTTTTGGCCTGCTTATTTCGATTATTACCAATTCTCAACAGGTCGCTATGCTGGCCGTTTTAATGTCTACCATGCTGCCCACCATTATGATGAGCGGTTTTATTTTTCCGGTGGAAAGTATGCCGGTTTTGTTCCAATATGTTAGCGTCATCATTCCTGCCACTCATTTTTTAACCATTATCCGCGGGATTTTGTTAAAGGGCAGTGCCTTTGCGGATTTAGTGCCGCAGCTTAGCTATCTTGCGCTAATTGCCGGATTTTTAATAACCCTGAGTATTCGTAAATTTAAAACCACGCTGGAGTAATAATTCATGCAGCGCATTTTATATATTATTCAAAAAGAGTTCCGGCAAATTCTTCGGGAAAAGGTCTTTATCGGTTTAATTTTTGGCTCTCCGTTTATACAGATAGTGATCCTTGGTTTTGCCATTACAATGGATGTAAAAAATGTTTCTCTTGCCGTTGTGGATTACGACCATTCCGTATACAGCCGCCGCCTGATCGATGCCTTTACCGTAGCGGGCTCTTTCCGGTTCGAAGGCGTCCTTACGTCGGAAAAGCAGGTGAAAATTGCGCTGGATAAGGGAGATATAAAACTGGCGCTGATAATTCCTCCTCATTTCGAACGGGATTTAATAAACGGCAGCCATCCAAAAGTCCAGGCCCTGGTGGATGGTGTCGACGGAAATTCAGCCGGCGTTGCCCTGGCCTATGTCAATCAAATTGCTATTAAACTGCAAAAAGAATGGCTCAAAAATGCGGGCGTCACGGTTTCTAAAATAAAAGAAATACATCTAACCACCATCGAACCGCGTATGCAATACAATGCCAGCCTTGAGAGTGTAAATAATATCGTCCCGGGAATCCTTGCGGTTATGCTTATGATAATTACGTCCTTTTTAACGGGAATGAGTATTGTGCGTGAGCGGGAAATCGGCACACTTGAACAATTGATGGTAACGCCCATTCGCAGTTACGAACTTATTTTAGGTAAAGTTATTCCCTTACTTATAGTTGCCTTTTTATTGCTTAATGTGGGAATAATTGCAGCCGGTCTGGTTTTTAATGTATGGATGAAAGGAAATATTTTTGCGCTCTATCTAACGGCGTTTTTTTTCAGTTGGTCCACGTTAGGCGTTGGTGTGTTTGCATCCACTATTACGCGTACTCAGCAACAGGCCATGTTTGTCGCCTATTTTTTTATGATATTTGCAACCTTGCTATCCGGTTTTTTTATCCCCATCGAAAATATGCCCAAAGTTATTCAGGGCATTACCTACCTAAATCCCTTGCGCTATTTTATGGTAATTATCCGTGAAATATTTTTAAAAGGAACGCCCCTTAATCTTTTGTGGCAGGAGACGCTGGCGATGGCCCTTTTTGGGATGGGCACTTTTGTTTTTGCCAGCCTGCGTTTCAAAAAACGAATCAGTTAGTACCCAAAATTCTGAAGTAAGAATTGGAAAATCCCAAAAATCAAGCGCCAAACAAGAAATAAACGCTAATTTTTAAAATTTAAATTTTCCCCTAAAAAGTGATTTTTGTTTACGATTTAAGTTCTTGGGAATTGGTGATTCTCAATAGTTGGAAATTTTCTTAAAAAATTACAGGTAATGAGAAATAATTCACTAAAGATAAAATTCGGATAAATTTGAGGCCTTTAATGACGAGGTTTTAAACGGATTAAATAAAAAGATTAATGGCACGCAATTTGTGAAATATATAGCAGAATAGAATTTTAAGGGGAAAATATGCATTTAAAAAATCCATTAACTCTACAAAACAAGGGATATGTATTTTTCGATTCCGAAACCATGAAAACATTTATTTCCTTCTTAATGAATCAGGCCGAGTTGATCGCCGCTCATAAAAAAGGGGAATCCTCCTATGTGTTTCGTGCAGCGGAAAATGTCGACGAAGTAATTCTGGACTACCCGCGTACCATTCAGCCTTTGAAAAAATTCTTTTTGCCTCCCAGAGAAACGCTTCTCAATTTCAATTTGGAAGAGAATGATTTTGATGTGCCTGATATGGAAACCAAAAAACGCATTTTTTTCGGAGTGCATTCATATGAACTTCAGGCTATTCATATTTTGGATTATAATTTTAAACGGGGGAATCCCGAATCAAATTATCTGAAAAAACGCGAAGAATCTCTTTTTATTGGTATCTCGTATACGCCGGATGAATACCATTTCGGAAAATCCGTTGGCCTGGAAATTGAAAAAACGGAAGGAATGTGCCTGTATATCGAGCCTATGGAAGCGGGGTATTATATGTTCGTTGTGGATGATAACGGACTAAAGCTGCTTACCGAGTTTAGTTCCGAAACGGTTGCATTAAAGACGGAAACTATAAAACCACAACCGAAAGAATTTCAGAAAAAGATTAAATACCACTATAACCGCCTTCCGCAGGTATTTGATAAGGTGTACGACTCGTCCGTATGGAAAAAGGTTTCGGAAAAATGCGTTGGCTGCGGAACCTGTAATCTGCTTTGTCCCACCTGCTATTGTTTTGATGTTCGTGATGAGATTGAACTGGACACAATCAATGGCAAACGAGAGCGTTTTTGGGACGGTTGTATGTTAAACACCTTTGCCGAGGCGGCCGGCGGTGAAAATTTTAGGGATAAACTGCATAACCGTACCAGGCACCGTTTATTTAGAAAATTTAAATACATAACGGAGCATTCCGGTGAATTATCCTGTGTGGGCTGCGGACGTTGCACCAGCTTTTGTCCTGCAAATATCAGCATTATCGATATTATCAATAATTTGATCGAAGAAGTTTCATTAAACAGTTAAGCTGACGGGTGGAAACGTATGGAATTACAAACCAAAGATTTATATAATCCTTCGATGGCAGATATTGTTGCCGTGGAAGAATTAACGGAAACCGAAAAGAGGTTTGAAATACAACTTCCGGGTGATACGGCCTTGAAGCATAAACCCGGACAATTTGTGGAGGTCTCTATTTTCGGGTTTGGCGAAGCGCCTATTTCAATCTGTTCATCGCCAACTAAAAGGAGTACAACCTTTGATTTAACTATTCGAAAAACAGGGCGTTTAACCGATAAAATACACCTGCTTACTGCAGGTAGTAAGGTCGGGATTAGAGGACCGTTCGGCAATGGATTTAATGCTTCTGATTTTGAGGGAAAAGATATCCTGTTTATTGCGGGTGGCATTGGCCTGGCGCCTTTGAAATCGATGATAGATTACACCATTGACAAACGTGATGATTTTAAACGAATTATTATCGTATATGGCACAAAGAAGCCTTCCGAAATTTTATTCCCTTCGGAGATTAAAAAATGGCAGGAACGCGATGATGTGGAATTTTATATGACCGTTGATCATGCGGATGCAGACTGGAAGGGAAATGTGGGTGTTATTACCACACTCATTCCGCCACTTAAACTGGATGAGGAAAATACGGTAGCCGCCGTTGTCGGACCTCCGGTAATGTACAAATTTACAGCAATGGCGCTTAAGGCAAAACGCCTACCCGACAAAAATATTTTTATGTCATTAGAGCGCAGAATGAAATGCGGTGTGGGCAAGTGCGGACACTGCCAGATTAACAACAGCTATGTTTGTCAGGACGGACCGGTTTATAATTATCTGCGTGTGAAAGAATTGGAGGAGGCCATATGAGTAAGCCAAAGGTGGCGTTTTTTGACTTTACGAGCTGTGAAGGATGCCAGTTAAATAAATTAAATTTTGAAAATGATTTACTTGATATGCTCAAATTAGTGGATATTGTTGAATTTAGAGAAGCCATGGACGACACCGCCGATGAATATGATATCGCATTCATCGAAGGCAGTATCAGTTCACCAACCTGCGTGGAACGTATCCATGATATTCGCCGGCGAACAAAAATTCTGGTTGCTTTAGGTCAATGTGCTGTTTCGGGTGGAATTAATGCTATGAAAAATGATCAGCCCTCGGACTGGGTTCGGGAAGAGGTCTATGGCGATGATAAATACCTGTTTCCGTCTCTCCCGGCTATGCCCGTGCGCGCGGTGGTTAAAGTGGATTATGAAGTCCGGGGCTGTCCTATGAGCGCGCCGGAGTATTTACATGTGTTAAAATCCCTCGTATTGGGCCGGAAACCGGAAATCTTTGATCATGCTGTGTGTGTGGAATGCAAGTTAAAAGAAAATGAATGCGTGTTAGATAAGGGAATGTTTTGTCTTGGTCCCGTTACCCGTGCCGGTTGTGATGCACTATGTCCGTCTTTTGGGCAATACTGTACCGGATGCCGCGGCCCTGTTTCGAATATAAATAAGAACGGAACAATAGAAATGTTAAAAGCCCACGGTTTTTCGGTAACCGAAGCAATGAAGCGTATGAAATTATTCAATACCAATGATATGGAAAAAAGCATAAGCTGGGGGAACAGATGAGCCGAGACCTTTCGATTAATGTACATCATATTACCCGGGTCGAGGGCCATGGTAATATTGTAGTGGATATGAAAAACGGGGTGCTGAATAAAGCACAACTGGATATTGTTGAACCGCCGCGTTTTTTTGAAGCGATGATGAAAGGACGTAGTTATCACGAGGCGGCGATCATCACATCGCGGATTTGCGGAATTTGTTCTCTGGGGCATCAGATAGCATCGTTAAAAGCAACCGAAGCGGCTTTGGGGTTGGAAATTTCGGAACAGACAAAAAAACTGCGAAAAATATTGGTGCATGGCGCTACTTTTCAGAGTAATGTTTTGCATGCCTTGTTTCTTGCAGCGCCCGATTTCTTAAATGTTGGTTCCGTTTTTCCTCTCGTGGAAACGCATAAAGAAGTTGTATTGGCCGCCCTGCGTCTTAAACGGCTGGCCAATGATATCGGAGATATTATCAGCGGGCGCGCGGTTCATCCAATTACCCTGGTTCCCGGTGGATTTACCCGCATTCCTACAGAAGATGAATTGTTTGATTTAAAGATGAAATTAGTCGAACAGGGATTACCGGATGTTAATTTTGCCGCGGATGTTTTAAAAAGTCTTGCCGGCGAAATTCCTGTTTTTGAACGTGAAACCGAATATATAAGCGCCCATAGTGAAGATGAATACGCTTTGTACGACGGCGATATTGTTACATCCGATACGGGAATTCACCCCGTGGAAGAGTATCTGAACATTACAAATGAATTTATCGTCCCCCATTCTTCCAGCAAACATGCAAAATTCAGCCGAAGTTCATATCTGGTAGGCGCTTTAGCCCGATTCAATAACAATCATGCTTTATTGCATCCGCCCGCAAAAAAGGTAGCGACTGCGCTCGGTTTAGAAGCACCGAATTATAATCCGTATATGAATACGGTTGCTCAGATGGTAGAGGTTGTGCATTGTATTGTGGATTCCATTGACTTGATTGATCAATTATTAGAAGACGGATTGAAAAAAGAAAAACCAAATCAACAACCAACCCGCTATGGCCGGGGAATTGCTTTAACAGAAGTGCCGCGCGGTATTTTATTTCATGACTATACATACAATCGTCAGGGAATAATCGAAAAAGCAAATTGTATTATTCCAACCGGGCAAAACCTGGCAAATATTGATAATGATATGAGAAAACTGGTGCCCGAAATTATTGATGAGGGCAAAGAAGCCATAACAAAGAAGCTGGAAATGCTGGTTAGGGCGTATGATCCCTGTATATCCTGCTCGGTACATATGTTAGATGTGGAATTCATTGAATAATGATTCATGTAATTAGTCTGGGAAATGATTTCTGTGGAGATGACGGCATCGGTCCCCGTGTGGTTGAACGGTTAACGAAACAAAAACTTCCCATCCCAATAAAGTTCATAAATGCGGGGGAAGATGCTTTTATTTTGCTGGAATATTTAGTACAATCAAATCCTGTGTTCTTGGTTGATTGTGCGCGCATGGGGTTAATGCCGGGATCCGTTCGCCGTTTTAATGCCGAAGAAGTGCTGATGCAATCGCCTAAACAGTTGGTGTCGTTACATGGATTCAGTTTCGCAGAGATATTTAATCTGGCAAAAAGCGTTGGAAAACCGGCTCCCTGCACTATTTTTGGTGTAGAGCCAAAAGACATGCAGAGGGGGGCTGCTCTTTCGGAAGTGGTGGAAAAGAGTATTCCCAAGGCAGTCAATATGATAATAGAGGAGATAAAGCGTTATGCAGACAGCAAAAATACTCATCATTGACGATGATATTGACTTAGTGGAAGTAATGCGTATCACTTTGGAATCGGCCGGCTTTGAAGTGGTGGATGCCCAGGAAGGGAGCAAAGGTCTGGAAAAGGTAACGAATGAACATCCTGACCTGGTTATTCTGGATGTGATGATGGGAACACAGGACGAAGGGTTTCATGTGGCCTATCAGTTACGCAGTAATCCGCAAACAGCCGATATCCCTGTGCTGATGATTACCGCCGTGGGACAGGAAACGGGTTTTGTGTTTGATAAAGATAAAGATCTGGATTATTTACCCGTTCAGGAGTTTATAGCAAAACCAATCGATCCCGATTTGTTAATTGAAACGGTGAAGAAGAATCTCGGATTTTAGATATTTTTTTAAATTTGAGTTCAGTTTTAAACGAATATTTTGTAATTTGAATGACGATCTATATTATATCGAATAGTTTTCAAAGTAACGGCAAAACTATATGGAATGAAAACACAAACCGTATCAGTATAAAAGCAATTCGGGTGCGGGACTATGAGAACTTATTTAAAAGATCCTCATGCGTATGATAAAACCGGATATGAATTTGAAAGTTTCAATTCCATTTGAAGAACGCTTTCCTTTTTTAAACACCGATATCTTACAAGCCAGGATACTATGGTCAATTCGCCTGCGCTGGTTTGCTATTTGCGGATACCTGTTGGTAACAACCGCCGTTTTTTATTTTACCGATATAAATATTAATTACAAGGCCATCTGGTATTTGCTGGGCGGTTTAAGCGCCGTAAATTTGTTATATTATGTGGTTCAGAAAATATGGAAAGATTATTCTTTTAGGGCTGAACTTTTTATGCTCCATGTGCATATTGTATTCGATCTTCTGTTTCTTGTAGTTGTCTTGCATGTATCGGGCGGGATAGAAAATCCGGCCTTTTTGTTTTTCATTTTTCACGCTGTTCTAAGCAGCATTCTGTTCAGCCGACTTTCCGCTTTCATTTACAGCCTTTTTATTATATTTTTATTTTCCACTTTAGTACTGTTAGAATCAAATTTTCTGATTCCGCATTATTTGCTTTTTGATCCCCATATATATAGTAATCACTTTTTTGTGTTACTAACCATTGCCGTGTTTGGAATTACCATTTTTTCCACAACTTATATTTGTACCGGATTTATGAAAATATACCGGAACAGTAAACGCATTATAGACCGGCAGAATCGTCGTTTAATTGAAGCGGATAGACAAAAAACCAGTTTCTTCCAATTTGCTTCTCATGAACTTAAATCTCCGGTGATAGCGGTTAAATCAACTATTGACGTAATTTTAAAAGGGTATTCGGGAGCGATAGATCTAAGAACGGTTACGCTTTTACAAAAAGCCGGCAAACGTGCGGAACAGATGCTGGATATGATAACGGAACTTTTGGAATTAACGCATATTCGAAGTGAAGCAGTAAAGGAAGATACGGAAAATATCAATATGCATATGCTTATTTCTGAAAATGTTCATCAGGAGTCCGAAGTGGCAGAGCAAAAAGGACAAACATTTGAATTGAATTTACAAGCCGAAAATCCGATTATTCAAACGGATCGTAGTGATATGGAAAAAATATTGGGAAATTTAATTGGAAACGCCATACGCTATGGCAAAAAAGAAGGCTGGATTCGTTTACATACGTATAATAAAAATAATAAACTTTACATTGCGGTTGAAGATAACGGAATTGGAATTGATTCGAATGAGTTGAAAAATATTTTTAAGGAATTTTATCGTTCCCCAAAGGCAAAAAAAATAGTATATTTTGGCACAGGGTTGGGATTGAGTCTGGTTAAACAGCTCATTGAAAAACATCACGGGAATATTCGTGTTAAATCGGAAGAGGGAAAAGGATCTTCTTTTGAGATGGTATTCCCGCAAAATGGGAGTAAAAAATGAAGATTGGCGGCATCATTGAGCAGCGCCAGCTTGCTTTATATACAATTGCATCCATAAAAGACAAACCGGGTTCGGCAGCGGATGTATTGCACGTTTTTGCAGAAGAAAATATAAATCTGGCCTATATAACGGAGGCCTCTAATAAAGAGGGCAACGCCGTCCTGTCCTTTTGTGTGGATTGTGACGACAAGTGCAAAATAGATGCCGTTATAAAAAATAAAACTAAGGTAAGCAGCGTGAATATTCAAAAGGTAGAAAATGTAGGATTAATCGGTGTTTACGGTCCGCATTTTCGAGAAAAGCCGGCCATTGCAGTAAAGTTGTTTAGTGTGTTAGGAAAAGCAGAGATTAATATTTTGGGGATTTCAAGCAGTATTTCCACCATCTCCTGTATTGTGGATATTCAGGAGCTGGATAGAGCGCGGGAAGCGCTTTTGGATTATTTTGAACTTCCTTAATCCGGGTATTAAATCTTAAATTTTTCTACCAGTGTATTTAGTTTTTCCGCTAATATATTGAGCGTATGTGAATTTTTAGTTATCTGTGTACTTCCGGTCTCAATTTCTCTCGAAACATTATTAACCTGTTTAATTTCATTTGTAATTTCTCCTGAAACGGCTGAGCTTTGGGCGATGCTCTCGTTAACATCCTGAATTCCATTGGATGCCTGGGCAATATTTGTGGCGATATTTCGTGTGGCCGAAGACTGATTATCAACAGAGTCGGCTGTAGCTGTAACAATGGTTTCTATTTTATTAATAACTTCCGATATTTTGTCGATCGCTTTAACAGTGCTTTCGGTTGCATTTTGTATGTCATTCACCTGGAATGTTATTCCTTCCGTCGCCTCCGATGTTTGCCGGGCCAGTTCCTTTATTTCATTAGCTACAACTGCAAATCCTTTACCCGCCTCTCCGGCTCTGGCAGCTTCGAT
This sequence comes from Calditrichota bacterium, assembly GCA_024278755.1. Taxonomy (GTDB): domain Bacteria; phylum Calditrichota; class Calditrichia; order Calditrichales; family Calditrichaceae; genus JANTFQ01. Next base: position 68,413 of record JAJRSO010000038.1, read on the forward strand.
TGTGGCGTTTAAAGCCAATAGTTTGGTCTGCTCCGAAATATCCGTAATGGTTTGTGTTACTTCTCCGATTTTCTGGGCAGAATCACCCAGTTCTGCTATTGTTCTGGAAGCTTCTCTCGCTTGTTCCACCGCCTTACCCGCTATCGCTCGTGAATCCGATGTGTTGCGACCAATATCGTCAATGGTATTTATCATTTGATCCGATGCTTTCGATACAAACTGAATATTAGAAGTCGCTTCTTCCATTGCGGCGGCAACTGAATTCATATTCGTGGACATCTCCTCTGCTGCTGCTGCGGTCATATTAGACTTTTCAGCCATTTTTTGCGCACCATTTTTCATCTGTTTAGATAAGGATTCTGTTTCCGCTGAAGAGTCCTGTATTTCCGCCGAAACGGTTTTAACAAGCCGTATTATTCCGGAGAATTGTTTTACAAGATTACCCATTGATTGCATCAGAAGTCCGATTTCATTACGGGCTTTTGATTTAAAATGCACTGTAAGGTCTCCGCTGGCCATGGTGTCTGCTGCCTGTACGAAAGTATTAATTGATAGGGTTATTTTTTTTATAATAAAGAGAAGACTTCCAATAGTTAATAAAACGGTTAAGAAAGAAACGATAATCAAAACAGTTCGGTTCGTCTTGTAAATATCAACGGCGTCTTCGTAATTTGCCTGAGAAATAGCCTGTGCTTCGGAAGCCTCGGTCTGAATCCGAGTAGTTGTTTCTTGTGCTAATTTTTGAATCTTAGATACAAATATTTCGCTTGACGTATACGAATCTCCTGCTTCGATGAGAGAAAAACCTTCGATAATCGGCGATTTTAATTTTTTAATTCCTTGTTTTATTACCCGGGCTCCGGTAAGAATGGTTTCTGATTTTAACAGTTCTGATAAAGATTCGATTGCTTCCAGGCGGCGTTTGATTTCTGCAATCCGCACTCCCGGTTCATTTCCCATCATCACATTTATAATGGATTCATTATATTTACTGGTGACAAAATCAAAGTTTTCCGAAATAAGGAGAAGTGTTCCCACTTCTTTTGTCTTCGTATTATAAGTTTCAAGAGAATTTTTAAGTGCGCTTAAATTGATCAGAGCCAGAACAACAATTAAAACTACCGCGCCACTAATCAGGCCTCCAATTCCGAGCAACATTGATTTTATACTCATTTCAATATCCAAAAATAATTAAAATTGATAAAATAACTCTCTCTGAACCAGGGAACAGAGAGAGTTATAAAACGATTATTTATACATTCCCGCACAAACGATGTATTTATTCCCGTCAGACCCTTTAACAAGTTTCAGATAAGTCGTTTTTGCATGAATCCCTTTTTCGCCGGGTTTCTGATAGGAATAGTCCACCCATCCCGTACCGTTTTTCAGGCCGGTATTCACAATATCATCCCTAAATTTTTTCCCTTTGACATCCGGTTTGCCTTTGTAGCTCTTACCGACCAAAACTTTTTTTGGATGCGCGACAATTTTTACATTCTTGTCATAAACAAAAACATAAAGCGCAGGATTTTCTTTGTTTTTATAAGGGTGTTCAGCTTTAATTATTTTTGCAAAAGTGCCGGGAGCATCTTTTGTAATTTCCTGAGATACCTTTTCAACTAGGTTTACTACCATTTTTTTTGTAACCGGAGTTCCGGCAATTGCCGCAAATGTATACATAAAAAGAAAACCGGTAATAATAAAGAAAACAAACAGTTTTTTCATAAACAACTCCTTTAAATTGGTTAAACTGTTATTACAATAATAGCAATGGCCAATATTCGGATGAGTATTCGTAAACTTGAGAAAGGAGTGTTTTCTGTTTGGAAAAAGTATTAAAATATCAGATTCCGAAAAATCTTATGGCAAATCCGGATAGAGCAATAATAAAGCCGGCAAGGGCATGCATATAGCGTTCCCAAAATTCCGTTTTAATTTTCATAACGCCATTGGTTAAAATAAAAACCATACCCATCATTGTTGCAATGGTAACGGCGCCAAAACCAACGGCTACCCAGGCTGTGTCCAACCAGTTTCCTTTGGCCGCAGGATACATCAATAGGGGAATAAGCGGTTCACAGGGACCCAGCACAAAAATCACAAATAGCGCCCATGGGGTAATGGATTTTCCATTTCCGTGAACATGGGCGTGGCCGCCGAGATGGTGGTGTTTGTGCTGATGCGAAGCGGAGTGCTCCTGGCTGTTTCCGTCTTCGTGCTGGTGCGCATGCTCATGTTTAACGGAACGTAATCCGAGCCGGAGTCCCCAGACACCGTATGCCAGTCCAAATGCGATTAGCATCCAGCTGGCGATATCGCCGCGCCAGCCTTCTATGATTTCCATTTTATGAAGCGCAATGCCAAATGCAATTCCTACGGCGCCAAGAACAACCGAACCGAATACATGGCCCACACCGCATAAAAAAGTGATAAACAAAGTCTTTTTTATTTTCCAGCTGCGCGCTTTGGCCATCAAAATAAAAGGCAAGTAATGGTCCGGCCCGACAATCGTATGAATAAAACCGATGCTCAATGCGCTTAAAAATAGGATATTTGCTTCCATTATTCCTCTTATTTATTCATTAAACAGATTCGTGCATTTGGCCGTTTTAACAAATCCGTGGTAACTGTTCACCCACCGGCATATCGACGATGCGTTTAACACCGAGGCTGTTTTCCATGAGAACCTGACCGGGATTTTCATCGGATACGGTTCCAATTATTATCGCATTCTTTCCCAACGGATCCCGATGCATAGCCTCAAGCACTGCTTCCGCCGTTTTTGATTCGACCACAGCGATAAGCTTTCCTTCGTTAGCCGTGTACAGTGGATCGATGCCTAAAACTTCACAAGCGCCGCGTACATCATCCGATACCGGAATAAGCGTTTCATTTAATTCGATTCCCACCTGCGACGAAACCGCCAGTTCGTTTAATACCGCCGCCGCACCGCCGCGGGTAGGATCGCGCATGGCATTGATGCCGCCGATGGGCAGTATGCGGCTGACAAGCCCGTTAAGCGCAGCCGTGTCGCTTCTTACGGTAGACTGAAAGGAAAGCCCCTTACGAGCCGTAAGAACGGCCATTCCGTGGTCGGCCAGGGTGCCGGATAAAATTATTTTATTACCCGGTTTTAAATTGGCAGCGCTGATATGAAGTCCTTCCGGAAGAAATCCGATTCCGCTTGTATTGATAAATAGTTTATCGCAGCTGCCCTTTTCCACTACCTTAGTATCGCCCGTAACAATGTGCACACCGGCCCTATCCGCCGCATTTTTAATGGAAAGAACGATTTGATGCAGCTCTTCGATGGGCAGACCTTCTTCCAGTACAAAACCGATGCTTAAAAATTTAGGAACGGCGCCGTTCATACAAACGTCATTTACCGTACCGTTTACAGCCAGATCGCCGATATTTCCTCCCGGGAAAAAAATCGGACTAACCACGAACGTATCTGTGGAGAAAGAGAGCCGCCCGCCCGGCGTTTGCAGTACGGCCTGATCGTCCAAACGATTTAAGGTCGTGTTGCCGAGGCAGGGCAGAAAGACCTTCTCCAGCAATTCGGCCGACATTCTGCCGCCGGCCCCGTGCGCCAACTGGATGGTGTCGTAATCCATTTTTGGCAGGGGACAGGAAAAGGATTCAATCGTTGTTTTTGACATAATAATATCTCTAATTTATAATTTTGAATGTTGGATTTTGAATGTTAAATAAAAAAACAATACAATTGTTTTCCATTCAAAATCTAAAATTTATAATTTATAATTGTCTTTTATGGTACCTAAAGTAGGCCGAGCAGGCGCCTTCGCTGGAAACCATCGTAGCGCCCAAAGGATGTTCGGGGGTGCACTCGCGGCCAAAAGCAGGACAGATATTTGGCTTTTTTAGCCCCTGCAGTATCTCGCCGCTGATACAAATTTTGGGTTCTTGCGCTTCTATATGCCCCACGCCAAATTTAAGGGAAGCGTCGTGTGCCGCGTATTTTTTTCGTATTTTAAATCCGCTTTTAGGGATGGAGCCGATGCCGCGCCATTTTCGATCGGTGATTTTAAATACCTCGTCGATTATTTTCCTGGCCGGGATATTCCCCCCGCGCGAAACCGCCCGTCCATATTCATTTTCAACCGTATACTGTCCCTTTTCTAACTGCTGAACGGTTTTTAAAATACCCTGAACCAAATCGGCCGGTTCGAACCCCGTAACCACAATGGGAACTTTATATTTTTGGGCAATGGGCTCATATTCTTCCCATCCCATTACGGCACAAACATGTCCGGCGGCCAGATAGGCCTGTACGCGGTTTGCAGGTGAGGAGAGTAGCGCTTCCATGGCCGGCGGCACCAGCACATGGCTAACCAGTTCACTGAAGTTTTGCAGTCCTTCACGGTGCGCCTGACGCACAGCCATGGCGTTTCCGGGGGCGGTCGTTTCGAAGCCAACCGCAAAAAAGACAACTTCTTTGTCAGGATTCTCTCGCGCAATTTTAACAGCCTCAAGCGGAGAATAAACAAAGCGTACATCCGCACCTCTGGAACGGGCTTCCTGTAAATCAATTTCAGAACCCGGTACGCGCAACATATCGCCGAAAGAGGTAAAAATTACCTCGGGACGGGAGGCAATCTCCAGCGCCTGATCGATGAGTTCCAATGGCGTAACGCAAACGGGGCAACCCGGCCCGTGTACCAGTTCCACCTGATCTTTTAACAGTTCATTAATGCCGCTGCGCATAATGGAATGGGTTTGGCCGCCGCAAATTTCCATAATTACCCAGGGCTGCGTAACTGTCTCCTTAATCCGATCGATGATTTTTCGAATGATTTCGGGATTACGGTATTCGTCGATATATTTCATATTTAATTACCAATTACCAATTTTATTTATACATCCTATTGCGGTCTATTTCTTGTCATCTTTTCGTTTTTCGGATAAAGGTTCATTTTCAATGGTATAGCCATCGGATTTTAACTGATCCGTAACCTCATCCCAAGCTTCAAAGGATTTCTGCGCTTCCTCTTCATTTAGCAGGGAAATGGCAAAGCCGGCATGTACAATCACATACTGACCGGTTTCCGCTTCCGGCACATAGGCCAGGCAAACGCTGTTCAGGGTTCCGTTGTAATCAATATGACCCATTAACAGGCCGTTCTCTTCGTATGTTTTAACAATCTTTCCTGGAATAGCCAGACACATTTTCACTCCTTTTAGCGCGGTTTCTAATGGTAGTTAAAATACAGATACCGGAAATTAAATAAAAGAAAATTTTTATTTAATTCATACGCCGCCGTGGCAGTCCTTATGACCTTTGGGCGTTTTGCCCGGTTAACGTACTTTAAATAAAACACTGTGAATCTTTATGAATGGAGCCAAAAAGATATCGGATTTGGCTCTGCGTACCCATTACCTGCTTAAATGGGCTACTGTTTCCATCTTTGCCCGTAATAGCTTTTGACCGATAACCGCCTGTCCCAGCGAAATTCCTCCGTCATTCATGGGGAAGCGCCGCTGTGTAAAACAATTTAAATCTAACTCCTTAAGCTTTTTTTGCAAACCGTTTAGTAAAATCTCATTCTGAAAAACGCCGCCGCTGAGTACAATTTTAGTAAGGCCGCTCTCTTTGGAAATTATCTTTAGGGTTTGAGCAAACAATTCAATAAGCGTTCGGTGAAAGCGTTCGGCAATTACAGACAGTTCCTGTCCTTCGAGAACGGCGCCGGTCACGGCGCGAATTATGGGGCTAACCGGAATTCGCGGCAGTGCAATTTCGAATTCAAAAGGTTCCACGTCGAGGGTATTAACCATCTGCATTAGTTCAATGGCCGCCTGAGCTTCATAATGTACTTCTCCGCGCAGGCCGCACAAGGCCGCAACTGCATCAAATAAACGGCCACAACTGCTGGTAAAGGGTGCGTTTACCTTTTTTTCAATCATTTCGGAAATTATCTGTAGCGGATAAGTCGAAAGCGTTTTTAGTTCCGGAGGGTTTCCATTGAAGGCCGTATGCAGATAGCCCGCTGCTGTGCGCCAGGGCTGGCGAATGGCCGCGTCTCCGCCGGGCAGCGGCATGGGTTCCAGCCAGGCGCTGCGTTCGATAGAGGTGTATGTGCCGGTTAATATTTCACCACCCCAGATAGTTTTATCATATCCGTAGCCGGTGCCGTCCAAAATTAAACCGATGACCGGTTCGTCCAAATCGTTTTCCGCCATACATGAGGCCATATGCGCATGATGATGTTGAACCGCAATCTGTTTTTTTGAGGATTGATCTCTGGCCCAGCGGGTTGAAAAATATCCGGGATGCATATCATACACGATAATTCCCGGGTCGCTTGTCAGAATTTTTTTAAAGGTCTGAACGGTTTCGTTAAAAAAACGGTTGGCCGTTATATTTTCCAAATCGCCGATATGCTGACTGACAAAGGCACGGTTTTCCTTGAGCAGGCAAATGGTGTTTTTTAATTCGGCGCCCACGGCAAGAATGGCGGCTCCTTTTTCTTTTAAAAGATAGGGACGCGGTACAAACCCCCTGCTACGCCGTAAAAACTGGGTTTGCGTTTCCAGGGTAAAAAGCACCGAATCGTCGCCGCGTACCAGGATTTCACGGTTGTGCATTAAAAATCCGTCGGCAATGTCCGCCAGCCGTTTACGGGCTTCTTCGTTTCCAATGGCAATGGGCTCTTCAGAGCGATTGGCCGAAGTCAGCACAAGGGCGATTAGCGCTTGATTAGCAAACGCCTTGCGCAACCGGTCCAATAAAATATAGTGCAGGGGAGTGTAAGGCAGCATAATCCCCAGCAGCTGGTTTCCCGGGGCCACCGATTGTGCAACGGGTAAACGGATCCGCTTTTTAAGCAGAACAATGGGACGCTGCGGGCTTTGCAGCCATTCTTTTTCCCGTTCCGAAACGTCGGCAATTTGTCGGATGCTTTGCAAATCCGCAAGCATCAGGGCCAGCGGTTTTTCCTCGCGATTTTTACGCAAGCGCAGCCGTTGCACTGCCTCTTCATTTAGCGCGTCCACCGCAAGATGAAATCCCCCCAATCCTTTAATAGCTAAAATTTTGCCCCGTTTCAGAAAGGCGGAGGACTGGTCAAAAGCGGCATCTCTTTTTGAAAGGGGGGCGGGATTTCCGGCTTCTTCAAACCAGACCTGTGGCCCGCAATCGGGGCAAGCATTCGGTTGGGCGTGGAAACGGCGGTTTTCCGGATTTTCATATTCGGCCTTACAATCGCGGCAAAGCGGGAAGACAGACATGGACGTAAGCGGACGGTCGTAGGGCACGCCTTTGATAATGGTAAAGCGCGGTCCGCAATCGGTACAGTTGATAAAGGGATACAGATAACGCCTGTCAGTGGGATCGAACAGTTCGCGCAGACAGGCGGGACAGATAGACATATCGGGTGAAATAAGAGTTTCGTTTCCGGCGCCGGAGTGGGATCTTTTTATTTTAAACCCGTCGGAATGCAGAGGCGTTATTTCTGTAAAAGAGATTTCGGTAATTTCCGATAACGGCGGCGGATGATGGAGCAGTTCTTTTTTGAACCGGTCAACGGACGAGGGACGGCCTTCAATTTCAATTTCTACCCCGCGGCTGGAATTACTGACAAAACCGCTCAGGGCAAACCGGCGGGCAGCGTTGTACACAAAGGGGCGGAATCCCACACCCTGCACGATACCGTTTACATTAATACGAAGTCTAACGATAGTTTCTTTTTTAACGTCTGATAATGAACGAAATTTATGAGAAGGGTCCGGATGCATAAGTCACGCAGTATTTTTCTTTGAATTTTGCTCTCTCAACCAGGCAAACCATGCATCCATGCCATCGCCTTTAGTGGCGGACACTTCAAAAAACTGTAAAGCGGGATTGACCTGACGCGCATAGGTTTTACATTGTTCGATGTTAAAATCCACATAGGGCGTTAAATCGATTTTATTGATGATGCAAATATCGGAGACGCTGAACATCGTTGGATATTTAATGGGCTTGTCGTCGCCTTCGGTAACGCTGATAATGACCACCTTGTTTGATTCGCCCAAATCAAACAGGGCGGGGCAGACCAGGTTGCCCACATTTTCGATAAAAAGAAGCGAGTCCTGTTTGGGGGTAAGCTCCGTTACGGCGCGCGCGATCATCGAAGAATCCAAATGGCAGCCGTTGCCCGTGTTTACCTGCAAAACCGGCGCTCCTGCGGCGTCAATGCGCTCGGCGTCCTGCATGGTCTGCTGGTCGCCTTCAATGATGGAAATGGAAAATTCATTTTTTAAAGCGTGAATTGTTTTTTCCAGCAAAGTGGTTTTACCGGAACCGGGGGAACTAACGAGATTAAGTACGGTAATGTTTTTAGCCATAAAATAACCCCGGTTACGTTCGGCCAGCAGATTGTTTTTACCGAGCACGTCCTGCTCAACAGCGAAAGTACGGCTGTGTTCATGTGGGTGATCGTGTGTATGGCCGTGGCCGTGATCATGCTCGTGCGTATGGCCGTGATCGTGAAGGTGGCTATGACCGCTTTCGCCCGGTTTGGAAAAAGTGACGGCTTCGTCGGGTTGTCCGCATCCGCAGGTATCGCACATAATGGTTCTCCCGTTTTAATCTACATTAATATCTTTTACGCGCATTTCCGTTCCTCCGGAAATTTCGAAAACATAGGCGGAACATTTGGGGCATTTTACCATTCTGTCCAGCGCTTCAAAACGATGCCCGCATGCGCCGCAAACGGCCTGGGCCGGGATGACGCTGTACTTCAAAACCGCATTTTCGGCGATTGTGTTTTTGGCGGCTTCGGTAAAACAAAACTCCAAGGCATCCTGTAAAATTCCGGCTAAAGCGCCGGCTTCCACCGTAATTGCATTTATTTTTTTTGCCTTGTTTTGTTCAGCCGTCTGAACAGCTAAATCCACAATGCCCACGGCCAAGGTCATTTCATGCATATAAAATCTACTCTGTTAAATGGTAAAACGCCAAATAAATTTTGATAAAACCATTGTGTTGGTCATTTGCATCCGTGTCCCGACGGTGTCGTAGGACTGGTTAAGCACCAAATAAACGCCGGTTCCCGGTTTTGGAATCCAGTTTAATCGGAAATTTATACTAACCTCCTGATCCTCGTCGTTCCATTGTCCGAAGAAAAGGCCAAACAAATCCGGTGTAAGCGCGTATTCGATTCTGCCGGATTGCTGACTGGCTGTAAAATGGCCGGACGGCAGTTTGATATAATTGTATTCGCTACTGTAGCTCAGGCTGATATGGCGGTTCACTCTCCAAATTAGCATACCGGATATTTCGTTTCGCTGTCCGTTAAAAAAATCGCCCCAGTTAACGGAGACAAAGCCGAAGAAGGGACGGCCGCTAAAGGTACTAAGCTGAATTTCGTAGTGGGTAAACCAGTATTCTCCGGCGGGAATGACAAAGCCATCGTGAATTTCAAAATTTTCATCCAGGTTTTCGGCGCTGCGCTGCACATTAAATTCAAAACGCTCACCGCTTTTTGTTGAAAATCCCAACGGCCGAAATTCGGTATCAAATGAGATTAGCCGCCCGGTTTGATCATTGAAATAATAATCAAAATCAATCGGTTTAAACACCAGCCGCCGCAAAAAGGGAAACATGGCGGGACGGGGATTAAATTGCAGTTCTGCATAGTATTTTTGATAATTGGTGCGGCGCAGAAAACCGGTTTCGGGCGTAAAGTTTTTTGAACTGCGTTCCCAGGAGGCGTCAAATTCGACAAAATCGCTGGGGTAGCTAACAAAGAGCCGTTGGGCGCTACCACTGCTGCCCGCTGAATCCGGTGAAAAACTTTGCGCGTATGCGCCGCCTGTGACAAGTGTTTTATCTTCAAAAAAATGGGAGGTGGAATATAAAAAGTCTCCTCCGATAACGCCGTTTGCGTGGTCTTTTTCAAATTTACCCACACCAAGCAGCCCTACGGTGGATTCACGGCCCAGGTCCTGTTTCCAGCGCAGAACCGAAAAATTGGCAGAGGGTTTCGTATCAGATTTCGCCGTCTGGATGCTCATTCCGCCCAAAGTGGAATGACCTGTTTTGCCCATAATGCGGACGCCGCCAAGAATGGGAACACTGTTTCCCTCGGCGTCCAGGCCGATTCTGCGGCTGTAAAAGGGCTGAATTTTACGTCCCAGACCAAAATCGAAATAATCCTTTCCCTCCAGAAAAAATTCCCGTTTTTCCGGATAGTACAATGAAAACCGGCTCAGGTTGATCTGGTTGCGGTCCGACTCTACCTGAGCAAAATCGGTATTGGCCGTAATGTTTAGTTTTAAAGCCGGCGTAATTAAATAATTAATATCCCCGCCAAAATTCACATTGGTTTTGGCCTTTAATCCGGATTCATTTTGAACGCCCGCCAAAGCATAGGGTTTTAATTCAACAAGATTTACTTCTTCCAAATTTTCCAGTCCGGTTAAAACACCGGCATTTTTAACCTGTTCCAATTCGGCGTCACGCGACCAGCCCTGCCACATTACCTGTTCGTGTTTGCGTCGGATATTGCGCTCGAAATTAATCCCCCAGACCTGCCGTTTTCTTTTTTTAAATTTCAAAGATGAAAAGGGAATGATGAATTCGGCAAACCAGCCTTCCTTACTGCGGCTGGTGCGTACATTCCAGACCCCGTTCCAGCTTTTGTTAAAATGCTGGCCGTTGTTTAAAATTAAGGCGTCGGCCCGGGCGCCATTCGGATTGGTTACAAAAAGGTATCCGTCCCGGTGGTTGTGGTAGGTGTCGATAATAATTTCGAAATTGTCGTCACCGTTCCAGCGAAAATCACGTTGCATTTTGCGGGCGGTAATCAAATCGGGGCGGCTGTCGTAACACCATACGCCGATGTAAAGATTTTTACGATCATATAACACGGCAACTTCGGTTTTTTCACTGGCCGGTTTGCCTTCCGAAAGTTCTCGCTGTGTAAAATTAGATATTCTGGGGGCGCGCTGCCAAACAGGTTCGTTTAATTTACCATCCGCCTGTATTTTAAATGGGGTTAAAACGGCCCGCAGCAAATCGGGTTGACCATGCTGAGCGTATGCGGATGAAAGGAAAGAGAGGAGTAAAACTAACAACAAAGTGTGTGCAATTAATTTAGATTCCATAATTGTTGTATTCACGCTTTCTGAATTTAGAAATTACCGGATTCGCATTAAATATTATTAAAATAGTCCTTTTATTTTTTTTGCCGCGTCTTTACCCAGTTTGTTTTTCTGTTTGGTCAGTTTTTTTTGAATTTTCTTTTTCAGTGTGTCCAGCGTTTTGGCCTGCGTACGCAGCGCGTCTTCATAATGTGTAAAAACAGAACTCAGTTTAAGCCCGCGTTTGGCTGCGAATTCTTCCAGCTTCTTGCGTTTTGCCGCCGTTTGTTTTTCGATATACGCATTAATTTTTACCCGCTCATTTTCCAGTTTACCGCCGAAGCGTTTTTTTATCTGCGCCGTAAGCGGTTTATCCAGGTTGGAATGAATGTTGATTTCCGGCTTTTCAATGGTCCCGCTAATATCGGCCCGAACCGTTATCCGCTCAGCAAAGGCAATGCTTTGAAATAGAAGACGTTCCATTTCGTTTTTTCCGTTCTGAGCGAATCTTAGCTGTTTTGCGTTAAAGTCAATGCGGCTTTTCAGATGGTTTCCATTTATTTTTAACAGGGCCAAAATATTTCCCGTACCGCTTTTAATCTTTCCCGGAAGCAGTGTGCCAGCGCCGTTTAGGTTAAAACCGGAATAGGTAAAACGGAATTTTTCCTGAGGGCTATCCTGTAAATAGTTGAAAGAACCCTCCAAATCCAGGGACGTTTCGTTTTTCTTGCTTCCGCTCAGTTTTATTTGTGTCGCCTGGCCGATAAGCTTTTGATTACTGACAAAATTTGTGATTAGACCTTCCAGTTTAAGACTGTCGGCGGCGTTTCCCGACAGATGCAGCTTTTTTATCCAGAAATCCGGACGTGCATTGGGGGTGTAAAAATAGATATCCTGACCTTTCAGCCTAGGCGGATGTTCTTTTTTGGGCGCAGTCGATTTATATTTCCGCGCATACTTGCGGATGGTTCGGATATATCCGAGATATTCTGTAAACCGGTCTGATAACGGTGCCCCCAAAAGCATGCGGCCAATATTCCCCGCGGAAAAATCGGGCAGTTTTAATAAACTAAGCGCGCGGTTGTAATCGTTTTTAATCCAGTTGTCCACATTGGCCAGATCCGCTTTAACCGATCGATAGTCTGTCTGGTACTCCTTTTTTAAGGATTGAATCTCTTTATTCAGTTTGTCGATTGATTTTTTAGCTGCGGAAGCTTGTTCCAGCGCCTTGGTTAGCTTTGTAATATTTTTTAAATTATTTACATCGATGGCGTCGATTTTTTTTTCTATACGTTTGATTGTGGGCAGGGGATTGCTTTTGGCGCTGCGTTTATCCCATAATGTATAAAGTGAATCCAGCCGACTATACAACGAATCAATTCGAGCCGGGGCGGAGAGTCCGGCTATTTTTAAGAGACTGTCCGTATTGGCCTGCCTGCCTATCTCGGCAAATTTTATTACGGCGACGCCGCGGATTTTTGAAGCGCCTTTCCGAGCCAGGCTGTTTTCGCGAAGCGCTTCTTTTTCGGACGCGCTTAAACTTCCGTCCGTATCGCGGCTGGTATTTGTTTGAAAACCGTTAATTTTAAATTCACTGACCACTATTTTTTTGGAAAGCAGAGGCCAAAATTCAAAATCAATGGCACAGGGACCTGTTTCAAAAAGATTTTTCATTGGCTTTTTGGCATCGGTTACCTGCAATCGCTGCCATTTAAGATAGACGCCGGTGAAAGAAAAATCTAATTGATCAATTTCAACCCGCGCCCCGGCGATGGAGCTCCCCATATCTTCCAACTGCTTTTCCAGCCAGGAATCGGTAAAAAACCAGCTTAACAGAACGATTAGGGCGGTTAGAACGGCCAAAAAAAGAAGGCCTTTTTTGCGTATCATTTAGGCCCCCAATCCTTTAATTTTTTCGTATGCGGTGTAAAATTTGGAACCCTTGACAAGTTGAACGATTTTGAATTTTTGAAGCGCCGGATCGATGTGACTGCGATAATACAGCACAAAATATTTCATTGCCGGAAAGACGGGTATTAGTAGTAAGATAGAAATGGCCAGGCCTCCGGCAACCACGGTGTTGTTGTATGCGCTCAGAGCAACCACGGGAAAGCCGTATAAAAATGTCCAAATACCGTGCAATGCGGGAATTCCGGTTAGCAGAAAATATCCCAGACTATGAAACAGCGGATCGAGCAGGTAGGCAACCCCGCTAAAAATGGCAAAGGCAAATAAGGCCGATGCCAGATTGATATTCAAAATAATAAGCAGCAGAATCAAAATGAAATTATGGACGGTCAGCAGAGGCGTCAGGCCCAGAATCATTCCCAGTGAAAAGCCCGCGGCAATTTTATTGGGTGATTCTCCCGAGCGCAAAATTTTAAACAGTTTTGCGGCAAATTTAATAAAAAACATCTTTTTCTCCGACGCGCAAATGTTTGCCTTTGTAATAAAGATAAGAATATATTAAGATTATGGATTTATCTCAAATTTATAACTTTGCATAAAATCCGGTAGTAACACAATTTTCCCGGTAAGGGTGTAGCTGTTTCTAATAAAACCGAAAAGGCGTAATGTTTCGCCGGGAAAAAATGAAACAGGATTCAATTCTTTAACCGTTTTTCGTATTTTTTCTTTGCTATTCTTATTGCGTTCTCGGCGGTAATTCTTTTTCTGTAACTGTAAAAATAAGGGAGATTTATCGTTCATTTTTATCAAAAGACCGATGAAATTCAAACTCTTGAATTATTTAGGGGAGTCTAAAATTGCTTTTTGCCAAAAGCCACTTTATTAGTAGATTTACAGCGTTTTCAATTAAAATGAAAGAACACAATGGATAATGTTCCCGGTCTTGCTGAAATTCGTGCGGCCGCACAACGTATTAAGCCTTATATGCACCGCACCCCTGTTTTTACTTCTTTAACTTTAAATGAAATGGCCAAAGCAGAACTATTTTTTAAGTGCGAAAATTTTCAAAAAACCGGAGCATTTAAAGTCCGGGGCGCTTTAAACGCCGTGTTCTCCCTATCCGAAGAGGAGATTGGTTCTGGCGTTGCAACCCATTCGTCCGGCAATCATGCGGCTGCTCTTGCTTATGCGGCAAAATTGCGTGCAACCCAAGCCCGTATCGTAATGCCCAAAAATGCGCCGTCCATAAAGCAGAAAGCCGTTCGGAGCTATGGAGGCATTATTACTTTTTGTGAACCCACCCTTAGCGCACGTGAAAAAACGCTGGAAAAAATTATAACGGAAACAAACGCCAGATTCATTCATCCGTACAATGATTACAGAATTATTGCGGGGCAGGGAACAGCCGCTCTGGAGTTACTGGAAGAGATTTCGGATATTGATTTGGTTTTAACGCCGGTTGGCGGGGGAGGGCTGACCAGCGGAACGGCGCTTGCCGTTAACGCCTGTTCCGCCCGAACCAAAGTAATAGCCGTGGAGCCTCAGAATGCGGATGATGCCTGCCGTTCTTTTAAAGAAGGCCGGTTGCTTCCTTCTGTCAATCCTCAAACCATAGCGGATGGTCTGCTGACATCGCTCGGCAATAAAACATTTCCCATTATCAAAGATTTGTGTGACGAAATTGTTACCGTGAACGAAACGGAAATAAAAGAAGCGATGTATTTGATTTGGGAGCGTATGAAACTATTGGTTGAACCTTCTTCCGCCGTTCCGCTTGCGGCCGTTTTAAACGGAAAAGTAACGGTAAAAGGGCGGCGGGCGGCCATTATTTTGTCAGGCGGAAATGTGGATATAAATAATCTTCCGTGGAATTAGTTATGGTGGACGGAGTTTTAAGAATGAAGGAAAAACAGATGCGGTTGTATCAGAAATACAGACTAAATGATTTTAGAGAAATCCTGCAGGAACTGCTAAACAACCTTAGCGGATTTGAAAATTTTGCGGGAAAATCAATTATCGAGCTCGGTCCGGGGACAAAATTGAATTTACTCCGCTTTTTTTTAAAGGAATCGGGAGCGGCATCCGTTTTGGCGGCAGGAAGAACCATCTCATTTAACAATACCGCGCTTCATAAAATGGTCACCGATATCCATCTGCTGCCTTTTCTAAAAAACCAAAAATCTAAAAGCGCGGATATTATTTATTCCAGACATGTATTCGAGCAAAACAGCTTTCATCCCATTTTGCTGTTACGCCACCCGGCCTACTGGAGGACAATTAAAGAAAACCGGTTCGATCATCCCGGAATCGATTTTCCTTCCTCTCGTGAAAATATGCAGGCTGTATTTAAACAGGCCTGGCGTGTTTTAAAACCGGGCGGCATCATTGTTTCACAAATTGCCAAGCGGAAAAGCAGTGTTTTAACCGATTCCTTTCTTAAACAATTACGACCGCGTGCCGAGCAAATTTCGAAAAGGAAATTGGGACGTTTTTCGGAAATTGTGACCGTGGTAAAATAAAGAAAAAGAACCAAACCGCTACCGGCCGCTGAGCAAATCTCCCAAAATGTTTCCGCCCATTCCGGCGATGCCTTTTTTCTCGCCCACTTTCTGAAAACGGGCCGCTGCATAAATACGGTCAGCCAGACGTGAAAAGGGCAGGCTTTGCATATACACTTTGCCCGGGCCGCGCAGGATGGCGAGAAACAAACCCTCGCCGCCGAACAAGGCGTTTTTAAATCCGCCCACAAACTGAATATCGTATTGAATAGAAGGCGAAAAAGCTACCAGACAGCCGGTATCCAGGCGCAGGCGTTCTCCCGAAGCCAAATCCCGTTCAATGATGGTGCCGCCGGCGTGGACAAAGGCCATTCCGCTGCCCACCAGGTTTTGCAGGATAAAGCCTTCTCCGCCGAACAGACCGGCGCCGAGCTTTTTAGTAAAAGCGATTTCAATATCAATTCCGGATGCGGCGCATAAAAAAGCGTCCTTTTGACAGAGGAAACTACCGCCCATTTTGCTCAGATCGAGTGGGATGATTTTACCGGGGTAGGGCGCTGCGAATCCCACATGCCCTTTACCGGAGCCGTGATACAAAAAAGTAGTGATAAAAAAACTTTCGCCGGTAATCATACGTTTAAACCCGCTGAATAATCCGCCGCCCGTACTGGTTTGCATTTCGATACCGTCTTCCATATACAGCATGGCGCCGGTTTCCGCACGAACGCCTTCGCCCGGATCCAGTTCGATTTCCACGGTCTGCATATCGTCGCCGTATATTTTGTAATCAATTATGTCACTCATTTGACCTCCCCGATAAAGTATTCATTTGTTTGTCCGTTTTTACTAAAACAGTTCGGCACAAAGCCAGTTATTACAATACATATTGCAACAATACAGAGACCCAAAATCCTCCGCTGGTCTGAGAGCCGTTTCCTAAAAAATCGTTTTCCTTTTGTAAATTCTTAAAACTAACCGGAAGCAATTGCATGATTTCAACGCTTGCTTTCCATTTTTTTAAAGTCGATTCCAGCCGTCCATACAGCAAAAAGAATCCGTCAATTCCGGTTTTAACGGAATAGGTGTACGGATTGTAGCCGATTAATACCGGATATACGATAAAATATCGTTCCTTGTAAATAAATGAGTTTTTTTGAATCAATTGTGTCCAGCGTATGCGCATTTTACCTGATAGGTTAAAATATTCGTTTTGAAAACGCAGATATCTCATATATTCAATAAACGGAAGATTTAGTTGCATATCGGTTTTTGTAATTCTTGTTTTGGAAGCAAGCAACTGACTCCAGTAATTAAAAGGCCAGATTTCGAAAAAAGATTCTTTACCTGACCAGCCATAGGAACCACTGTTTCCAATAGAAATACGATTCTTTTCGTAAAAGTTTCGACGGAACGCCATTGAATAATAAAAAAAGCGGTAATGATCCAGGTAGCCATAAGAATTGTGTAAATAATTCAGATAAGCCCGAAGGCTGCCGTAAGTTGCCGAAATATCCATATTTACCTGCCAGGGTAAAGAAAAATGGGTTTCCCCTGAAAAGACATCGCCATACATATCGTTTTGGTAGCTGGTATCGGGATACAAAGGGGCTAAGCGCTGATATTTAAACGCGTCTTTTTTATACCAGGCAGTAACAGAGTATGCATACAGGGCAAGGGGAACTTTTCCGCGGCTACTTTCCACTTTTCCCAGAAAATACCCGGAAAAGGGCGATGCTTTTATTTGACATCCGTACCCGGAAGTTACAAAACCAATGCCGCCTCCCCAGTAGTCGTTGTACGAAGCGCTCAGTTTTAACTTGCCTGTAAATAGATTTTGGGTTACCGTTGCGCGTATACCGCGGTTCCGATAGTATAGGCGCATGTGGCCGGAGAGACTGTCTAAATCGTTGCTAAATCCTTCGAGACGATCGTCAAGGTACGAGATTTCCAGCCTGCGTTTGGTAAAATGATGGCTGTATTTTACAAAATTTCTTACAAAAAAGAGTGATTGGACGGTTCCGTCAGAATGTTTGGAAGTATAAAAATTGATATACTGAAGATTAGAATACAATGTATCTTTTTGCAGATATTCGCAACTGTCTTTTTTTTCATCCGTTTCAATGTACTGAGCGGGTAAGTACTGAAAAAACAGAAATAGTATTAGCAGAATACGGGTTTTCGGCATGGTTTAATATACATGTTTCCTTTTTTATTTTCAAAGAAACGGGGAAGGAAACCATAAAAAAAGCGCCCCGAAAACGGAGCGCTTTTTTAAAGTTTATT
The DNA here is from genome assembly GCA_024278755.1 of Calditrichota bacterium. Lineage (GTDB taxonomy): Bacteria > Calditrichota > Calditrichia > Calditrichales > Calditrichaceae > JANTFQ01. Next base: position 86,190 of record JAJRSO010000038.1, read on the forward strand.
TTTTGTGGGGTTCATCCCAGGTTAGCGTTTGCAGTTTGCTTCGGGTCATATCCGGGAAAATACCGTTAAACGTATAGTCGGGGAAATAAGGCATAACAGCATCGGGATCAATTTCGGTTCCGTTTGGCCCATCCAAAAAGACCACCGGATCCATGCCGCCATCGTAATAATTAAATACAACCACATCCACATTTTCAATGGTTATCATATCTTCCTGGCCCGCGAGAAAGAAAGAGTATGAATACCCGTTATTGTTCATTTCCCAGGAATAATCCAATGTGTTGTAGCGCCATTCGGAAGGATCTTTCCATTGATAGTAAGGAATATAGTCTTTTAAATCAGCCAATCCGGGAACAAATACACGCCCCAGGTTTACCTGAAAACTTGTTCCGTTATCGGTAAAGGTGTACGTTTCGGTAAATAATCCGTTGAGCCAGTCGATTACGTCATGGATATTGTTCCAGTTCTGTGCAAAATCGGGCGTATCGTCGGAAGAATTTGCGATATTACTGTCTGCCATCTGAATATAGCTGAATTTAATAATATCATCCGATTGATCATCCGTCTCATTTTCAATATACGTAACCGAATTTTCAAGATCGGCAATCAGATTGAGAATATCGCTTTTAATTTGGGCGCCGATACCCACGTGCCGATAGGTTAGAAAAGAAGAACGCGAAAGCAGGTTATATTTTACAACATCTGCGGCGATGGAATCACTTCGGATGCTCTGTTCGCTTTCATAATTATCATTCAGATATAAATACTTTTGCTGTTCCACATACTGAACATTATACGAGTCATAACCGTAGTTGTAATCTTCGGACCAGAGACTGTCTATCCATCCGTATCCGCCGTCCTGATCGAATAAATCGACATCATAAAGTGTAAAAAAGCGGAATCCGGCGGAAACAGCGTAAAGAGAGGCGCGGAATAAATAGATTTCGCCGGGGTCGATTTCTACCGATTCGCCGTCTGCATCCAGAACAATTACGTTGGAATCCGCAAGATTGACGGCATAGTTCAAATGATTAATGGCGTTGCTAAGCTTAGGTAAAACACTCCCCTCAACGACATTCTGAACCCGGGCAATGCTCAGGTTATCATTAATCTGTTGCAGGGTGGTTCCGGTTTGTTTTAAGATGGCTTCCGGAGCGGTTCCTAAAAATCGGAACTGATTATTCATAATGCGTTTATTAAAGGCGCTTCCGTTTGCATCGTTAATCAGGTTCCATAAATTATTATCATAATTGATACTGAACAGTTCCAGAATTGCCAAACCCAGATGCGCCGTCGGATTTTCGGGATCCAAATTAATGGCCTCTTCGAAGATATCTTTAATGGTTGTGTATTCGCTGTTTGGAAACACATCTTCACCGCTCTGAGCGCTTTCCAAATCGGTGCCTTCGAGTTCCTTAGCTTTCTGATTCAGTTGGTCAAAGCCTTGCATAGCCAGAGTATTGGCTTCACCTAAATTATTTTCGCCGGGGTCGGTAGATGTTTCGTCGCAGGCAGTTGTTATAAAAAGCGCGGAAAAAAGAAACGTTAAAAAAATAATGGATTTGAATTTATACATAATTTCCTCCTAAAAAGGTTTTAACTAGTATAGTTAATTCATACAAAGTTGTTCGTTAAACGAAATAACCTGTTTAGCAATCCGGTATCGGCATTTTCCCTCGTTTCTTGAAAAAAATAAGAGGAAAAACTGTATTTTACGGAAAAAAATAAAAGTCATAGAAAGTGAAAACAATGCGTTTGATCAAAATTGTAAAGAAAAACAAATTTTAATCCGAGGATAGATACATGTTTAGGAATAAAACAATTAATTTGCCTTTACCGCATTAAACATGTTACATTAAATGCTTTATAAAATGAGAGGAGAAAAAATGATAAAACATCATATAAAAGATGCAAGTCTTGCCCCGCAGGGTAAAAAACGGATCGAGTGGGCCGATAACGATATGCCGGTATTAAAGGCAATCCGGGAACGCTTTGAAAAAGAAAAACCGCTGGCCGGAAAAAAAATGTCAGCCTGCTTACATGTAACCGCAGAAACGGCAAATCTGGCCCGGACGCTTAAAGCCGGCGGCGCGGATCTGGTACTGGTCGCTTCTAATCCGTTAAGTACCCAGGATGACGTGGCTGCTTCTCTGGTTCATGATTACGGTATCTCCGTATTTGCCATTACCGGTGAAGATCACACAACGTATTATGATCATATCCATGCTGCCTTGGAGCATGATCCGGTTGTAACAATGGACGACGGCGCGGATCTGGTTTCCACTCTTCATTCCGATTATCCTGAAAAACTGGCTCAGATTTCGGGCTCCATGGAAGAAACAACCACCGGAATTATCCGTTTGCGGGCGATGCACAATGACGGCGCTTTAAAAATACCTGTCTATGCGGTAAATGACGCGCAGACAAAATATCTTTTTGACAACCGTTATGGAACCGGTCAGTCTACCGTTGACGGAATTATCCGTGCGACCGATTTTTTAATTGCCGGTAAAAAAGTGGTTGTTGCCGGTTACGGCTGGTGTGGCCGCGGTTTTGCTCTGCGTATGAAGGGCATGGGCGCCAATGTGATAGTTACTGAAGTTGAGCCTATTAAAGCGCTGGAAGCGGCCATGGACGGTTATATGGTTATGCCTATGGAAGAAGCCGCTAAAGTGGGCGATTTGTTTGTAACGATTACAGGCGATATTCATGTGTTGCGCAAAGAACATTTTGAACTTATGAAAGACGGTGCCATCATTGCCAATAGCGGACATTTTAATGTTGAAATCAATATTGATGATCTCGAAGAACTCGCAGCGACAAAGAATGAAGCTGTTCGGGAATTTGTGGATGAATATGTAATGCCCGACGGTCGTCGTTTGCATTTGCTGGCGCAGGGCCGGTTGATTAATCTGGCTTCTGCAGAAGGACATCCGGCTTCGGTAATGGACATGAGTTTTGCAACACAGGCGTTAACCACGGAATATATGTTAAAACAGGAACCTAAAGTTGGCGTGCATGAGGTCCCTTCCGAAATAGAAGACTGGATTGCGGAAACAAAACTGAAATCTATGGGGATTGAAATCGACAAATTAACGGAAGAGCAGAAAATATATCTTGCTTCCTGGGAAATGGGAACCTGATACGCAGCGCAACTCTGTACGAACGCCGGCTCCGGCACCAATTTGAACTATAAAAACCTGAGGCTGTCCCGACAAAAAAGATGGGACGGCCTCATTTTATATAAACGGAAAGATATAGAAATGAACGTTGAAAATATTAGAAATATTGCCATTATCGCCCATGTGGATCATGGAAAAACCACCCTGGTTGATGAAATGCTGAAGCAGAATGATATCTTTAGGGATAATCAAAAAGTGCAGGAACGTTTTTTGGATTCCAATGATCTGGAACGGGAACGGGGAATCACTATTTTGTCAAAAAATATTTCTATTAAATATAAAGATAATAAAATAAATCTAATCGATACGCCCGGCCATTCCGATTTTGGCGGAGAAGTAGAACGAGTGCTTAAAATGGCGGACGGGGTTTTACTTTTGGTAGATGCCTTCGAAGGCACCATGCCGCAAACCCGTTTTGTGCTTCAGAAGGCCTTAGACCTGCATTTACAGCCCATTGTAGTTATTAACAAAATGGATCGTCCGCAGGCACGTCCGCAGGAAGTGCTTAATGAAGTGTATGACCTGTTTATTGATTTGGATGCCGATGACGATTTGATCGATTTTCCGGTTGTTTATGCTTCGGCTCGTGACGGCTGGAGCAGTATGGATGTGGAAAACCATGGCAAAGGAATGGAACCGTTAATGCAAGCGATTATTGACAAAATTCCTCATCCTGCTGAAAATAAAGGGACGACTCAGGTACAGGTTACAACCATTGATTATTCTTCCTATGTTGGACGCATCGGTATCGGCCGTGTGTTTCGTGGTACCATCAAAAACGATACCCAGTATAAGCTGGTACGTCGGAACGGAAGTGTGGAAGATATTCGTATTAAACAGCTTTACACCTTCGAAGGTTTAAACAGAGAAGAAAAAGACCAAGTAGAAACCGGTGATATTTGTGCCATTGTGGGCGTGGATGATATTACCATTGGCGATACGATTGCCGATTATGACAATCCGGAACCGATGCCAATCGTGGCCATAGACGAACCCACTATGAGCATGACCTTTACCATCAATAATTCACCTTTTTTTGGGAAAGAAGGCAAGTTTGTAACCAGCCGCCATATACGCGATCGGTTGTATAAAGAACTGGAATCGGATGTGGCTCTTTCTGTTATAGAAGGCGGGTCGCCGGATGTATTTAAAGTTTCGGGACGCGGTATTTTGCATCTTTCCATTTTAATGGAAAATATGCGCCGGGAAGGATACGAGTTCTCTGTGGGACAGCCCCGTGTTATTTATAAAACCATTGATGGTAAAAAAGCCGAACCGGTGGAAGAACTGGTGATTGATGTACCGCAGGAAATGGCCGGTAAAGTTATCGAACTGGTAGGGCAGCTTAAAGCGGATATGGTTAAAATGGAAGAAAAAGGTAATTTTAAGCACCTTGTTTATCATTTGCCGTCTCGCGCTTTAATGGGCCTCCGTAATCGGATGCTTACGGCAACCATGGGTGAAGCGGTGATGCACCATCGTTTTTATCAATATGAATATTTTAAAGGTTCCATTCCAAAACGCCAAAACGGTGTTTTGATTTCTATGGGAACCGGTCCGGTAAATGCTTACGCTCTGGATGCTTTACAGGACAGAGGCGTCTTTTTTGTCCGTCCGGGCGAAGAAGTATATTCCGGCCAAATTGTGGGTAAATACAACAAAGACAGCGATATTGTCGTTAATTTGCAAAAAGCGAAAAAGCTGTCCAATATGCGTACGTCCAGCGCCGATCGCGCTTTAAAATTGGCGCCTCCGGTAGATTTGAGTCTTGAAGAATATCTGGAATTTATCGAAGACGATGAATTGGTGGAAGTGACTCCCAAATCCATCCGTGTCCGTAAGATTATTCTGGACGAACTGGATCGGCGACGAGCATTTTCGGCAAAAATGGATAAAAAAAACAAATAATAAAATAAAAGTGTGATATAAACCATCTCTCATTATTTTTTGCGGAAGCATATTGTTTATTAAATCAAAAATCATATTAAAAATGTAATCGGAGGCCTTTGATGAAAAGTATGATTTATTTTGTTTTTTTGTATGTTATTCAGGCTATTTCGCAAAGCCCTTTTACCAGTCCTCCGATAATTCTTAGCACAGACACAACCGAATCACAGTCGGTTGTATGGGGTGATTACAACGACGATGGCTGGGATGATCTGTATATTACCCGTGGTGTGGAATCTACCGGCGCATCTGCAACAAACCTGCTCTTCCGCAATCAAACCGGCACTATGCTTTCTCAGTCGATGTCCGGATTAACAACCCTGAACGATCTGTCCGGATCGGCCAGTTGGGGTGATTACAATAACGATGGCTATCTGGATTTATACGTTGCTGTTGTGGCGCCCATGAGCGGTAAGAACAATAATCTTTTTATGAATGATGGCGCTGGCGCTTTTACAGATAAAACAGGCAGTGCCGATGTGGGTGATATCTCTAACGACGCCGAAGATTCCGGCTATGTGGGTTGGGGAGATTATAATAACGACGGCTGGCTGGATATGTTTGTGGACAACGGAAAGGTCTTTTTCGAATATCCGTTGAAAGAAGTTAATTCTTTTTATGAGAATAACGGAGGTGTATTTACAAAAAAAAGTGCTTCTGAAATTGGGAATATTATCGGCACGGATGATGAGTATAAAACATTTCGTTCCGGTTTTACCTGGTGTGATTATAACAATGATGGTTTTTTAGATATTTTTAATGGCAGCGGATACGGTTCTTCTAATCGTATGTGGAAAAATAACGCTGGCACAGAATTTATTAATACCTTTGATTTTACGCAGGATTTAACTTCCACCCGGGGGATTTGCGCGGGAGATTTTGATAACGACGGTGATTTTGATTTCTACCTGACATCGGTAATTGACGGCGACCGCGGCGTTAATTTTTTATATGAAAACAGAAGCACGCCGACTTTAGACAGCCTTTATTTATGGCCGTCAGAGAAAGGCGAAATTGTTACGAATGTTAACTGGTCGAATAGTGCAATCTGGTCTGATTTTGATAACGACGGAGACCTGGATTTGTTTGTAAGCAATTGGGGGAATCCCGACTCCGGCGATGTTTCGCATTATTTTGAAAACAGCGGTTTCCCAGACTACAATTTTTCTACGCTTCCCACTGCTATTGACTCTTTAAATCCCAATAACGGAACAAATAAAGGAGCGGGCAGAGGCGTGGCAGCGGCCGATTTTGATCACGACGGTGATTTGGATTTAGCTGTTACACGCACCGGGTGTCCGTTATTATACATTAATCAGACTTCCGGGAATAACTGGGTGCAGATACATCTTACAGGAAACGGCACCACGAATACAAGTGCAATCGGCGCCCGGGTACGTATTGTTGCTGATATAACGTCGCAGGGGGGCTATACAAGCCAGTTAAGAGAAATATCGGGGCAGAGCGGGGCCGGATCGCAAAACAGTTTAACGGCACATTTTGGCCTTGGTGATGCAACGGTAATTGATACACTGGAAATACTTTGGCCGGTTACCGGAAATAAAGAGATATATACCGCTTTAGCTGTAAACCAAATTTATTCATATACGGAAACGGTAATCAGCAGTCTCGACAATAAGCGATATAAACAAACGTCGACGTTTGAATTATTTCCAAATTATCCGAATCCGTTTAATCCGGAAACGGTAATTACGTATCATCTGTCTCAGGCAGGAAAAATAAAATTAACGGTAATCAACCCGGCCGGACAACTATTAAAAACTCTGATTGCAGCGTATCAACCGGCCGGATTTTATAAAATCCCCTTTAAGGCGACCGAACTGAGCAGCGGGGTGTATTTTTATCGTCTGGAGACTCCTTTTGGTCTACAGTTACGAAAAATGATTTTTCTGAAATAATTAAATAGATAATGCTTTTATACGAACGGTAGTTTTTGGACTAATCTGCTGTGATATTTAACACGGTAATTTAAGTTATTTCTTTTAATTTCGAGAAGATATAATTTCCTAACAAAAACCGAGATAGGGAGGATTTATGAAAAAAGGGTATAGATATCTATTATTTGCATGTTTATTCATTATACTTTCGAAAGCCGGAATGGCTCAGGACCCTTTTACATATAGCGGAGATATTTTTGGCGCAGGCTATTCCAATGGAATTGCCTGGGGCGATTACAACAATGATGGCTATCAGGATTTTTATATTTCAAACGGACATCAAAGTGCGCCCGCGGAGAAAAATGTAAACCTTTTATATCTGAATAATGGAGACGGAACCTTTGATTCGGTAACCACTGCGGGAACAATTATCAGCGATCAGTTTGTTTCCGGTGGTAGCACTTGGGGGGACTATGATAATGACGGTGACCTGGATATTTTTACCGCTGAAGTATTTAGAGTAGCGTCAAGCTTTCCCAATGAATACAAAACAACGTACAGTTTATATGTCAATAATGGAGACGGAACGTTCACACGTAGTGATGCGCATGGAGATTTAACCGTTGAAACAACAGAATGCGGGGCGTCTGCATCCTGGGCCGATTACAACAATGATAGTTATCTGGATTTGGCAATAAGCACTCAATACATCAAATTCTCTGCCGTAAAAAATAACAACGCGCTTTATCTGAACGAGGGCAGTGCGGGAACATTTACGAAACAAAATAATGTTGTAACGGAACAGGTAACCCAGCAAGGCGGTGTCAACTGGGCCGATTATGATCAAGATGGCGATATGGACCTGGTTACCATTGCCGGGTTGGAATATCAATCTTCATGGCTTTTTACGAATAGCGGTTCTTCAGCATCCTTTTCTTTTGATTCACTAACCATCCTTTCCAGTCAAGACGCCAAAGGCGCCAGTTGGGGCGATTACGATAATGACGGCGATTTTGATTTATATGTAACCGTAAGCGGTGTAAATTTAGATGCCGGTCAGGTTGCTCAAAAGAACATCCTTTTTCAAAATACTAATGGAACGCTATCGCCTATTACAATTAACGGTTTAACTACGGATACGCTGTATACCAATGTTAGCGAGTGGGGCGATTATGATAATGACGGTGATTTGGACATATTTATCGGTAATGCAGGCGGTACTACCGATAAACAAAAAAGTTATATTTATATAAATAATAATGATGGCACATTTACCCGTTTAAACAATACTATTCTGAGTGATTCTTCCACCTATACACGCGTTGCCGCCTGGGCGGATTATGATAACGACGGTGATTTGGACATAGTAATTGGCCGTGACGGACAAAACCGTCTGTTTACTAATACACTTAGTAATGGTAATCACTATATAAATATTCGCTTGACCGGTGTTACGGCAAATAAATCTGCCATTGGTTCCATCGTTAAAGTTAAAGCCACAATTAATGGTGATGCGGTTTGGATGATGCGTGAAATCAGTGGCCAAACCGGATATGGCAGCCAAAACAGTTTGCGTGCTCATTTTGGTTTGGGTGATGCGACGGTAATCGATTCCATAGAAATTGACTGGGCCGGTTCAGGATTGGTTGAGTATTATACAAATGTGCCCGCCGATCAGTTTATGCTGCTTACGGAAGGTAACGCCAGCGCAATCGACGATGGAAACGCGCAGGGATTGCGGACATTTGAATTGAAGCAAAACTATCCGAATCCGTTTAATCCAACAACTGCAATTAGCTACCTATTACCAAATGCGGATAATGTTAAAATTACTATTTATAATGCGCTCGGACAAAAAGTGAACACTCTTTATAAAGAAAATCAGACAGCTGGCAACCATACAATTTCATTTAATGCATCCGGGTTATCCAGCGGTGTTTATTACTATAAACTGGAAACCGGAAACGGTTTGTCCAAGGTTAGAAAGATGATATTAATGAAATAACCTGTTTTTCGAACAAGTAAACTATTTGGTTTTAATAAATAACTCTTTAAAGGCGCTGACAACCGGCGCCTTTTTTTATCCCGCCATTTTCCCTAATCTAAAATATTCCTAAACAAGTATATCCTCAGATTTAAAAAATATTTTTTTGTAAGGAATTAATAGTACCCGCGTCTAACCTGTTGTTCGTCAATTGAACAATGGGGGAGAGTAAAATGAAAGAACCTTGAGAAAAGCAAAATAATATACAATTAAGCAACCGAACAGTATATCATTATCAGAAAAGGATAAGAAATGAAAAAAAGTTTGATAGTAACGACTTTAGTGATACTTGTATTTTCGTTTTCTTTTGCACAGGTAACGATTACGAATACACAAAACTATAACACCGCAGAACAGATGTTATTAGCCAACGAAATAAACGAAAGCGGCGAACCCTTTGCCGAGGCCCTAGGTTATAATTTAGAGGATCTCGATCCGGCTGTTTTGAACGTACCGGATGATATTTCCTATACATTGGGCATTGAAAATTATGAATACTCCCGCTACCAGCTTGGCACCATTATTTCACGTTCCGGAATGGGGCTGCACATGATGTGGGCGCCGATGATTAGCAAAATGGCTTCCATGGAACCGGAAGGTTTTGACGGTTCATTTACAATGGCTCCGAACGGATTTAAAGAAGATGATGAATTAATGAAGAATATCATGCATTTTTCAATGCTGACCAATCAGGCGCCTCCGGGAAATCCCTGGCCGCAATTTGCCGATTTTATCAGCGGCGATCCAAGATTACCGTTACAGATAGATGCCGACAAGTTTGCCTGGGAAGATTTTACAACCCTGCGCTGGGACCGTACTAAAATGGATAAGACGCTAAATCCTGCCGCAATGGGCCAAAGCTTAATGAAACAATACCTGTGGGCGCAGGATATGCTCAGCGCGTTTCATAACAGCGCAGACGAGGGTATCGACGCGGATGGCGTTATTTCGCCGGATTTACCCGACAGCCCACATTTTGACCCGAACAATGATGTGTTTTACGGTGGCGACGGCCTGGATGGATTCATCGGGCATATTCTGACGGCCGAAGCAATTAATAAAATAGTTTTTCTGACCAAAAAACTGGCATTTGACGGAACTTCTCTGGGAATGATTGATTTGATGAATTACGATCCCCGGAACGGAATTAAATATTTCCCGCATAAAATTCGGATAGCCGAAGGAAAAGTTCATCCCATGCTGCCTCCCAAAGTATCATCTATGACGGTAACGGATGCACGTAGTGATTTATTTGACCAGTCCTCCCTGCTCTGGGGAACCTTATCTTTTACCAATATGATGGATCCCAATAACAGCAGCTCTTCGGCACATTTGGCCTATAAAGAAGTGTTTGACGGCGATCCCTTTCCGGCTGCCATGTCACAAACCGGTATGCCGGGCCCGTTTGATTTGATGAAAGGAACCAGCAAGGCGATTTTTCAGAATTTGCTGGCCATGCATTACAACCGCAAATACCACACCTTTGTTGATGAAGCATCGTTAATGGATGGAATGGTTAAACAGGGTAGCGACGTTTCTACAAAGAATATTGGCTACGTGTTAGTTGCCTTAAAACAGTTTACGGAAGAGTTTGACGGAACGCCTTTGCAGGGTGCTGCATTGAAGGTTGTTAAGCGACAGGCGGATTTTCTGCTAAAAAAACTGCGTAACGGTCACGGTGGCGTTAAGGCTCGTTATTCATTAATGCGTAATGGAAAAGATATGGTTGAAAATGTAATGGCCCAGGCCGCCGCGGTAAGAGGTTTGTACGCCGCGTACCTGGCAACAAACCGACAGAGATTTTTAATTGGCGCAAATATCGCATACGATTATTTAATTGCAAATTATTTTGTCTCTGACGAAGATGCTTTCCGCACCGAATTAAATAACGACAGAGCGGTTTATACACCGGCTGTGTTTGCAATTATTGCCGGAGCGCTGCGCGAAGCAGCACTCGTAGGCGGCTATAGTGATGCGCCTGCCATTTACACCCGCTTTTTCAAGAAAATAGCCAACAAAATGCAGCTCTCCGAAGGCGCGCCATCAGGCGAATTTGGTAATGATTCCGAAGGCGCGCCATCAGGCGAATTTGGTAATGATTCCGATGGCGACGGTATCCCGTTTATTCCGGAACAGCCGGATAATTTGCCGCCGGTATTTGCCAGCGAAGCGGTGTACGAATTCTCTTCCACACCTTCCGGAGGCACAAGCAGAAGCGGACGTATAAACGGAATAGCGGGTTTGCGTAATTTTCCGAATCCCTTCAATCCGTCCACAACCATTGCCTTTTCATTATCGGAAGCAGTGCAGGTTTCGTTGAAAGTATACAATATTACCGGACAGGTAGTGGCCGAACTAACCTCCGATGCGCTTGCCGCCGGTGAACATCAATTTACCTTTGACGGTTCCAATCTGTCCAGCGGCGTCTATTTTTACCGTCTGCAGGCCGGTGCGAAAACCATTGTGAAAAAGATTAATCTGATTAAATAATGCGTTCTTTTACCCAACACATCATTAAGTAAAAACTTCTAAGCTGCTCCCGGAATTAATACTAAAAGGGAGCAGTTTATTTAAGAGATGGATTAACATGTAAATTTTATTATATTCGAATAGTCTGATAAACCGTTTAACAGAAATAGGACGCCCGGAAATGCTTAAACTTCCTTCGCTAAAAGCCGTCTTAACCCGCATGTATCGCAACGGGATTCCCAAAAATACCATCGAAGACCTCTATAAATTTTTTGTTAAGAATAAACCGGAAAACCTGATTGCCATAAATCCAAATTTTATTGCCATTAAAACCGGCATTTCTCATCTGGAAATGCTTAATTTATCTGTTGACGGTGTTTTGTCCGGGTTGTTCGAAATGCAGTGGGATATTAATTGTCCGCGCTGCGGAAACATAGCCAATCATACCCATGCGCTGGGGGATATTCATAATCATAGTTATTGCCAGAGTTGTCAATTGGATTTTGATAATTACGCTGACCAGAATATTACCATTAGCCTCTCCCTGCATCCCAATTTGTTTGAGGGTACGCCGCCGGAGCCTCCTGCCATGCGCCAGGTGGATAAACGCATGGCCGTTGTTACCGTACTCGATCTAATTGGCGTTCCAAAATTCAGAGAAAACTTTTCGAACCAAATTCCCAATTTAGACCATTCGGTTAAAGTCCGCTCGGTTACATTAATGTTTACCGATCTAATTCAGTCAACCGCTATTTATCATGATATCGGCGATCTTAAAGCCTATGTGTTGGTAAAAGAACATTTTGATGCACTGTTTGCCGAAATCACAGCGCATTCCGGTGGAGTGATCAAAACCATCGGCGACGCAGTGATGGCGGTTTTTCATGAACCGTTAATCGCCGTTAAAGTATCGTTTGAGTTAAAAAAAGCCGTCAAAGCAATTCTTAGTAAACACAAACTGGAAGAAGGATACGGTTTAAAGGTGGGGCTGGCTTCCGGTCCGGCGCTGGTCGTGAATATGAATAAAGTGTTAGATTTATTCGGAACAACCGTCAATAAAGCCGCCCGAATCGTTGGTTTTTCAGATGAGCAAAATATCGCCGTTTGCCAAAGCACGCTGACGGACGCCGATTTAAACCGCTGGCTGGGAAACGGGGCTTTTGATACGCGAACAATTAAAGAAGAATTAAAGGGTATTCCCGGCTTATCGAAAGTTACGCTTATTCAGATACCATAATTTAGCCTCTTCAAAACGGATTCTGGACTAATACAAAAATATCATTTCTCATATTTGAATTAATTTCCAAAAAGGTTTAATTTAAAACACATTTTATTTCTTCCTTATATTTTTAACTATTCTAAAATGATCGGAGAATTTCTATGTCTGTCAAATCCGTTCTTTCGCTTTTGTTGATTCTTTTTATTTCATCCGCTATGGCTGAGAATAGGCAACGAACGTCCGTTCTTTTAAATGGCAATAAGATAACGGTTCAGATGTGGAATTACGGTTCTTTTTCTTCCCCGGGAAACAGAAGCACCGATTTTGTTTGGAATGGTCTCGGCTATGCTAATGAGGTCGGTTTTTTTGTAGGCGCCGAAGTCGAAGCGCCGCAGGGAAGTCATCCCGATGTCTTTCAGGATGTTAACAGCGGCCGCTGGCTGGCGCATATCATTTCCGACGGTATTAAAAGCAGTGGCGGTGAAGTTTCGTCCGACGGGCAAACCCGCTGGGGCTGGCAACCGGTTGTTTCGAGGAATAACGCGACGTTAGAATATTTCGAGCTTTCTCATCCGGATATTAATGGAAACGGAATCCCTGACGGCTGGCCGGAATCCTGGTGGAATGCGGATGAGGAAAGATACAGTTGGCCGGGTTTATGGGGCTGGGGTGAAGAGACAGCCAATTATGAAACATTGTACGGAATGGATGACCGCGATAATCCTGAATTTGAATACTATCCTTTTGAAAACGATTCCACGCGTAAAGGGCTTGGATTACAGATGGAAGTGCGTTCGTTTCAGATGAGTGATTTTTATGAAGATGTCATATTTGTTACCTTTGATTTAACGAATATTAGCGATAACAATTTAGATAAAATGCTGTTTGGCCTTTGGGGGGATCCGCATATTGGCGGCGCGGACGACTGGCGGGACGACTGGCAGGCATACGATTCCGACCGGCAGATGCTCTATGCCTGGGATGACGATGGAAAGAGTGTTACGAACCCAAATATAACACCCGGCTATTTTGGCATCTCTTTTTTACAAACGCCCGGAAATGCAGGAGACGGGGTGGATAATGATAACGACGGTATGACCGATGAAAGCCAGAATGACGGTATTGACAACGATGGAGACTGGAGCGCGGTAACGGACGATGTGGGCGCAGACGGTATTGCCGGCACATCCGATACGGGAGAGGGCGATGGAATCCCCACATTGGGAGAACCCGCTTTTGAGTATAAGGATATGGATGAGGCGGATATGCTGGGCATTACCAGTTTTAAAGCGCCGCCGTTTTCGGCAATTACAATTAAAGAGGATGAAAAAATCTGGCAGTATCTGAGCCCGGGGAATTTTGATTCGCTGACGACAGCGGGTGATTTTGTTCTGATGGGTGGAAGCGCGTATTTTAGTCTGGAAAAAGGAGAGACAAAACGGGTTGGTATTGCTTTTGTGATGGGGCAGGATTTAACGGATTTACAAGGCAATGCCGATTATGCCAAAGCCTTTTATCACGATAATTTGGGCAGTGCGTCTAATACGGCTGATATTTCCGTTATGGAACCACAAAACGGTACATCCCTTGATAATCCGGTAACCATTCAATGGGATGCGTCGTCTCTTCCTGCGGACGCAGAGCTCTTTTTTTCGTACCGTGCCGGCTTTAATCAAGGATGGATAGGCGTAACCGGAATCCCCAATTCAGGCTCCTATTCATGGAATACAGAGGGATTGAGCAATTCCGCTTTTTATAAAATACGCCTGCGCTCCGTTTCGCCGGTAACAAATGTAAAAGGAGAGAGCAGCGGATATTTTACCATAAAACACGCACAAAGCGGCAATACGCCGCCGGAAATTTATTTTGATTTCCCGGAAGGAAAGACGGTTAAAGATGATTTTAACGTTACCTGGCTTGCCGGAGATGCCGACGGAGACGCCCTAAGTTTACACCTCATCGTTTCATCGCCAACGGTACAGGATACTATTTCTGTAACCGGTAATTCCTATCTGTTACCTACAAAAAGATATCCCAACGGTCTCTGCACTCTGGAACTGTATGCCCACGATGGCACAGTAAATGCGAAAACAGAGCATAGCCTTCAGATAAACAATGAATATCAGGAATTACCCTCCGGTAGTCTTTTACATCAAAACGGTGGCGCCACAGGAGAGATAATAACCCATATTGTTGAAGAGGAGCAGTTAATTAAAAATACGTATTTTATCTCGTTTGACGATACGAGTAGCGCGCATATTTCCTATTCCGTATTTGATTCGCTTAATCAAATTTATTTGATTTCAGGGGATGTGTTGCCGGAATTCCCCGAAAACGGCCGTTTGTTTGACGGAATGCGATTGTCTTTTGTAAACAGCCGGTTCCAATTGAACACGGACGAAACGGGTTGGCAGGCGGCCAGCTCTACAAATATGGAGTTTACTATTATCCGTGAAAGCAACTATGCCGAAGATCCATACGATTACGAAATTCGTTTTTATGATCAGATTGTAGATACGACGGTAAATAATATTGAAGTGAATTATCGGGTAAGGGATTTACTGAATAACGTGCAAATGGAAACGGCCGTGTCCGGCGCTAATTCCCAATGGAAACCCACAGATACCATTTTTATTTTACGGGGCGGAAAAACAACAAATGATATTGTATGGAAAATGGACTCTGCTTTTCCGGGTGGCGAAACGCAAAAAAATCCGGGAGATGGCGACATCTATTATATAAAAACCTTTAAACCATTTTCTGTACATGACAGGTATTCACTTAACACATCTTCGGTCGGTATTAATTCCGAATCAGCGCTTATTCCCGAGCAAATGGAGCTGCAACAAAACTATCCCAATCCGTTTAACAACACAACCACCATAATCTTTACGGTCCCCCAGGCTATACAGGCGGAACTGGTGATATATGACGTTGCCGGACAAAAAATTAAAACGCTTTTTAGCGGCAAAACGGTTTCGGGAAATAACCGTTATCGTTGGAATGGAAAAACAGAACAGGGAAAAGAGGCGGCGTCGGGTTTATATTTTTATCGACTAAAAACAAACCGGGGAAGCATTGTAAAAAAGCTGATATTGATAAAATAAACGGCTTTTTGTTTTTACTAATCCATATTTCATTCAAACCTGTTATTTTGTATCTTTCAGTTGAAATAATACTGGAAAAAATAACATGTCTTCAGTTTTAGCGCGCAAAGCATTTTTAAAACAGATAGGGCAGATATTCCTTGGCGGAATTATTATCCTAATGAGTCGTTTATTCGGTGACTTTTTATTACGTTTTCTTAAAACAGAACGTTTTGTGAAAATAGATAGCAAAAAGTTTATAGATGCGCAGCTTACGACAGAGGATTTTTTTGCCGAAAAAACCGCCGCGGGCGTACGCGTATTTTCCCGCAAGTGCCCCCACCTGGGCTGCACGCTACAAAAAGATGAATCCCGTAAAAAGATTGTCTGTCCCTGCCATGGCAGTACGTTCTCAATTGAAGGAAAATACGAAAGCGGTCCGGCCCGCCGAAATATGTTTCTCCTGCCGGTAAAACAAACGGGAAAAGGAAAACTGATAATTAAACTCTAAAGACAGAATGAGAATAGAGACAGAGAAAATATTTGCCAAACGAATATGGCTGCCCGGCTGGGGCGAAATAGCGCTGAGCGCTTTACAGTTGGCGTTGATTTCTGGTATGATGCTGATTCCTTTTTTTTTACCGGGGACAGAGGCATTTAAAACCGTTAGCCTTTTAAATGGTTCCGGGTTTATTGGACGCTGGCTGCATGGCTTTCATTCCTACAGCGGAGATATCTTTATATTTGCCTCTCTCATTCATACTTTAGAATATCTTCTTAAAAAAAGTTACCGTGAATATCATTTAAAATCCTGGGCGTTGCTCATTGTGCTGGCTGTTATGGCGCTTTTAGCGGTTTTCAGCGGTTTTCTCAGTATCGGCAGTAAAGAGAGTTTTGCCGCCTTACATATCTTTTCCGGTATTTTGGAATTGCCGGGAAAAACTGGGAAGGCGCTCTCTCTTTTTATCCTGGGCAATGCCGGGGCAAATACACCTTCGGCCTCTGTTTATTTCCATCATATTGCTACGTTTACGGTGTTAACAATTGTTTTAACCTATATGCATATCAAACGGCTAAAGGCAGAAAGCTATGCTTTTTACTACACTTTTGTCCTTCTACTGGCAATAAGCCTGTTTTTTCCGGCCCATATAGGACAAGCGCTGTCTTCTCCGGCGCAAGTTTTAAAAGGCCCCTGGTATTTTATCGGTTTGCAGGAACTGTTATCCTGGATGCCGGTTTGGCTTGGCGGATGGCTTTTACCAATATTGGTACTAATCTTGCTAGCCCTGTTGCCGTATCTGCGCAAATACGACTGGGTGATTCTTTACATTCTTACCGTAATTTTTCTGTTTTACCTTGCAGAAGGTGCAATCGGATGGTTTTTGAGAGGAGCGGGATGGCAACTGCTATTGAGGTAAAATGGCAAAATATCCTGCTGTTTCTGGCGCTTATCTTTATGCTTCTGCTAAGCATTTTTATATTTCAGCCAAAAACAAAATCCATTGCTGACTTTAGAAAAAACGCAGATCAGTGTAGAACTTGTCATACGAATGTGGCGGATATGAGTGCTTCACATCCCGTAAAAACAATGGGCTGTGCGGCCTGTCATCTGGGGAATCCCTTTTCCGCCGATAAAGAAAATGCACATGCCGGGATGGTGCGCAATCCGTCGGATCTGCTCTGGGCGGATAAAACTTGCGGAAAAACTGAATGTCACCCTGCTTTGGTTAAGGATGTTCGTAAATCCATTATGACCGATAATTCCGGTTTGGTGAGCGCAACCTTGTTTCAGTGGCGGGAGAGCGCAACACTAAACGATTCACTTGTACAGATACATTCCATTCCGGACACTTCTCTGGCCACCGATCATCTCCGTAAGCTGTGTGCCGGCTGTCATATCAATAAAACCGAAAATGATTTTGCCGGTGAAATTGGGAAGCGGGGCGGCGGTTGTAACGATTGTCATCTGGTTGGCAATACTACCGGCACACATCCTGCTTTTACCGTACAAATAGGCATCGAAGTTTGCGAAAAATGTCATAACCGCTCCAACCGAACAGCTCTTAATTATCAGGGAAAATTTGAATCGGAAGGATATGGCACCCCATACGGAGGAGGCGCTTTTAGTGAAGATACGCTTTCCGGAGGGCGCTTCTTTTATCATATCCCGGCCGATATACATTTTAGGGCCGGCATGGTCTGTATCGATTGTCATACGGCAGAAGAGGTTATGGGAGACGGAAAACGGCATG
Source organism: Calditrichota bacterium (assembly GCA_024278755.1). Lineage (GTDB taxonomy): Bacteria > Calditrichota > Calditrichia > Calditrichales > Calditrichaceae > JANTFQ01. The sequence continues at coordinate 104,287 of JAJRSO010000038.1, forward strand.
CACATCTCGAAGATCAAATACAGGTGCGTTGCAGGGATTGCCATCAGGCTAGTTTTAAAAAACCCGACTCCGCAGATATCTCATGGAAAGTAATAGCGGTTAATACCATGCTTTCGGTACCGGATGATTCGCTGCTGGCCGTCACTTCCGGCGGCAGTTTTTTAAATAATGTCCGGCGCGAAAACGGACGGGTCGTACTCATTAAAAAAACAGACGGTGAGCGTCGTGTTATAAAACAGATGGAAAAAAATAAAAACTGTACCCTATCCGGACACGAACGGCTTAGTTGCCAGGCCTGCCATACTGCGTATACGCCACAGTGTTACGGTTGCCATGATGTGTATGACCCTTCGCGCAAACAAATGGATAAAATTTCCTTTGAGGAAACGGAAGGTCACTGGCAGGAATTTCGCTCGTATCTGCGTTTTGAACGGCCTGCATTAGGCGTCGATCCGTTTAACCGTATCGTTCCTATGGCGCCGGGCTGTCAGGTGTATTTAACCGAACTGGACAAACAAAAGCAGGTAAAAAAACAGGCCTTCTGGCCAACCATGGCCGGGTTCGATCCGCATAGCACCCGCCGTGAAACACCAACCTGTATGGAATGCCACAGCGATCCCAAAAGGCTGGGTCTGGGCGAAGGAAATTTGACACTTAAGGAGGGAAACCTGCATTTTACTCCCACCTATGCAGCAACCGCAGCCGGATTGGGCGGATTTGCTCTGGAACAGATGATTCATGTAAACGGAGAACCGTTTCAACAGATGTCGCGAACGGGAGAACGTCCGTTTAACGGAACCGAAATACGCAAAATTTATGCTATGCGTTATTGTCTGGTTTGCCATGAAAAAGCCACGGACAAAATATATAACAGATTTTCGGAAAGCCTTAAACGTTTTCGCAGCGATCAGGAGATAATATGCCAAGGGAAATAAAACATTTATCTCTATTGAATTGTGTTTTAGCGGGATTTTTTTTTATTGTTGTTAATTCTGTTTGGCTTTTTGCTTCAGAAAATTGCCAAGCTTGTCATAAGGAGATGCAGTCTTCCTGCAAACTGACCTGTGAGGAGTGTCATATTTCGTCGACTGCGCCGGGGCAAATTCAGCCGGCCGATCATCCCAAAGTCATTGCCAATCCTTCTAAAGAAGCCTATTGGCAGGAGAAATGCGCTCCTTGCCATGCCAAAGAAATAGAAAAATTTAAAAATAGTTTACACTATTCCTTAGCCGGCATTATTGGGCAAACCCGTTTTTTATGGGGTAAAACAAACAGTCCGCTTGACGAAAATCCGACAGAAAGCCGGAGGGAGTTGTTACAGTTAAAAACAAATGCGGCACATTCCACAGCGGAATTAGCGGACGCTCTGTTGGCCCAAAAATGCCTTTCCTGCCATTTTGAAGCGGAAGGACGCACGCAGGCTAAAGGGCGTAAGCGTGCCGCTGGCTGTGCATCCTGCCACATTCCGCTGGATCAAAAATCGGGTAAGCCGTTGTTTGGGCACAAGATGCAGCAAAAAGTGTCCGATGCAACCTGTATGACCTGTCATTCCGGTAATCGCGTTGGTGCCGACTATTACGGTTATTTTGAACACGACTATCATAAGGCATATCAGACGCCATACGGAGCAGAGGCGCAGTTTGCTTCGTTTCAGCACCGGATGGTTCCTGATGTGCATCAACTGGCGGGCTTGCAATGTATGGATTGCCATTCCCGACCGGATGTAATGGGAGGAATTACAGCGTCCGCTTTTGAAGGACAGAACAGGGATACCCGCAAGTGCACGCAGTGTCACGGAGGGTTTGATCACATAGTACAAAGAATAGAATTGAAAAACTCGGTTCCTCAATTCGATAAAACCGTTATTGCTCATAAAGAGTTCCATCACAAGGTAAGCTGTGCTGCCTGTCATGCCGGATGGAGTTACCAGGATTATGGCTTACATCTCTTTTTTGACCAGAGTAATCATTATGATCAATGGGGCGATTTTATCTGGCAGGACGATGCGGAAATTACTCATCTGCTGCAAGAACAACTGAACCGGCCGCCGGGATCCCGCCAAAACGCGCATACCCGCAATAAGCTCAGCGGAAAAGCCATGGCCGGCGCCTGGTACAAGGGATGGACCTTTCGCCGCTGGGAGGGTATTGTGTTAGGTAAAGGCGAAAAAGGGCTTTATGTGCCTATTCGTCCTTTATATCAATATTATGTGACGTATGTGGATTCGCTAGACAATGTCTGGCTGGATTCACAGATTCCGCTACGAAAGGATGGTAAACCCGGTTGGAACTGGGATACTTACGCGCCCCATACGATTCAGGCTGGCGGACGAGCCTGCGAAAACTGTCACGGAAACACATTAGCTGCAGGATTAGGCATCCGATCTTCGTTAAAAGACTCGGTTGCAAATGCCATTACATTGCCATCGGCGCCGATATTACCGTTAACCCGGTTATTAAATTCGCATGAGCGAAAAAAACTACTCTATCCCTCTGCCCGATATAAAAAATGGCGGATCAAAGCCATGAAAAAAAATGGCTTGTTAAAACTATTGCATAATTGACTGTTTATTGAGTAAGATAATAGATATGAAAAAGAGTCGAATTCGAACGATAATACCCGATAGCGCCCGTTCCATCGTCGCAATTTTTGTGGCGCTTGCCGTTTTGATGATTGCCAGCGCAGTGGTGGAATTATCCCAAAGTAAAAAAGAAATCTTGCATATTATGGAAGAGCAGGCCCATTCGTTGCTGGAATCGATACTGGTTGCTTCACATAATACGCTGCAAACAACCCAGTACCTCGATGAACTGGCCAGAGAAAAGATTTTAAATTTCAAAGCACACGATCCGCGTTTTCTGGAATTTAAAAAAAAGATTGGGTTTGGCGTTCTGCTGCGAAATGCCGTATCACAAAATCCACGTATTATTTTTGCTGCCCTGCAGGATACCAGTAATATTTTAGCGGCGTCCGGCAATGTGTCCGTTTTACAGTCTATCTTATCCTCCCCGTTTCTGGCAAAGGCTTTAAACGATTCGCTTTTTCGCACTCGAATTACGGAATTTGATTCCACCGAAATATTTGAAGCAGTTCACCCATTTGTTTTTAACGGCCAAAAAATCGGTTTAATGCGCCTTGGTCTCTCTTTGGCTCCGGTACAAACCGTTAACAGCCGGATATACAGACGTCTGATAATCATAACAATTGTTCTGACCCTAATTGGGTTTATTATTTTTATTTTCCTGTTTACGCGTCAGCGCTATTTTCTGTTAAAAAAACAGTATTCCATCGTAGAAACGTATTCGGGAAACATTATCGGAAATGTAAGCGATGGTATTATTGTAATGGATAAAACGGCGGGCATCAAAATTTTTAATACAGCCGCCGAGCAGCTTTTTGGAAAGACTGCCGGCGAAGTACAGGGCCAAACGGCGGATATCCTGTTTGAACAGGACATCTGTCTGCAACTACTTCACTCCGACAACGCCCTTACGCCGTTAGACTGTAAAATAGATGGCCAGAAAAAATATTTATTGGTATCCAGAAGCCGATTTACCGATGAGGACGGTATTGAAAATGAGATTCTGGTGATTCGCGATTTAACCCAGGAAAAATTGCTTGAAGAACAAATGGAACGAAAACAACGGCTCACAGCCATGGGTGAACTGGCATCGGGAGTGGCCCATGAAATCCGTAATCCGCTTAACACCATAAGCACCATTATTCAGCAGCTAAATAAAGATTTTGAACCGGTTAACGAAGCCGAAGAATACCATCAATTGGCCGGCCTTGTCTATAACGAAGTGAACCGTATCAATCACACCATTCAGGATTTCCTGCGTTTCTCCCGACCGGAACCGGTACAAGCTTCGGCGTTTAATTTGTCTGCCTTTCTAAAAGAATTAAAAATACAATTCGACTCCACCCTATCGGAACAACAGGTCGTGCTTAAAATTACAGAGAACTGGAATGGAGATGTGTTTTGGGATCCCAGGCAAATGCGACAGGTCTTTATCAACTTAATTCAAAATGCTCTTCAGGCAGTACCGGAAAAAACAGGCGAGATTCATATTTCGGTTAATAAACTTCCCGACGAGGAATTGGAAATTACAGTAAAAGACAATGGAACGGGCATAAAAAAAGAAATTCTTGCCAATATTTTTAATCTGTATTTTACCACAAAAGCCAAAGGTACCGGAATCGGGCTGAGCATTGTGCAGCGTATTGTGTATGAACATCAAGGATTTATCTCGGCTGAAAGTGAACCGGGCGCCGGCGCAGAATTTTACCTAAAACTTCCCATTAAGATCTAATATTTTTTTACGACCCTCCGGTTGCCCGTACGACTGTTTGGTCGGGCTTTCGCAAGAATGCGTTATGTTTTATTTATGATATAACTTCTTTATAAACCATTTGTTATTGCGTGTTTTTATTAACTGGCACACCCTTTGAATGAAAAGTGGAAAACATTTAAACCAAACAAAAGGAGAAACATCATGAAGGTCTCGTCATTTTTAATTCCACTTGCTTTAAGCGTCACATTAGCCGGAAGTTTAACGCTATCGGGCTGTACCGATTCGGTGAATGCCAGCGGTTCAAATACAACCAATGAAGAATCGTATTTGACAGAAGCGGTTATCGACAGTATGCCCACTGAAGAATTAAGTGAAGCGGAAACCAGTGGTTTGATATTTATGCGTTAAGAAGAAAAATTAGCCAGAGATGTTTATTTAACATTGTATAGTGCTTGGGGGCAGCGTATTTTTACCAATATTTCCGGTGCCGAACAAATGCATATGGACGCCATAAAGATTTTGTTGGATAAATATGAATTAAGCGATCCCGTTGAATCCGATTCCATCGGTAGTTTTACCAATGCCGATTTAAACGCTCTGTTTATCACTTTAACCACGCAGGGAAGTACCTCGCTGATAGAAGCGTTAAAGACCGGCGCCTTAATTGAGGAAATCGATATACGAGACCTCGTTAAAGAATTAGAAGAAAACGTGGATAATGAAGATATATCCTTTGTTTATGAAAACCTGTACAGGGGTTCCAGAAATCATTTACGCGCCTTCGTTCGTAATTTAGACCGTCAGGGTGTTACCTACGAACCGGTTGTTTTGGATCCTGCGGATTATCAAAAAATAATTGATAGCGACTGGGAACGGGGACGCTAAAAGGAATAAACGATTTCCGGAGGCTGTTCCAATGGGACAGCCTTTTTTTTGATATGATTTGATAAATATGATAAGATACGTATATTTTCCCGTGAATGGATAGGTTGATAATTCTGTTTATACTAAAACTTATCAATTGTTATTTAAGTCTGGTGTTGCTAGATATTGGATGCCGCAAGGTATGCCACAAAATTAGCGTCCTTTAGGAAAGCAATCTTATAAAAACTCCCGCTCTGCGGGATAATAAGCAAGAATTGCCCAAATTGGATTTAATTAGACCTGTTGGGAATCAAACTCGCCCGGAAGGGCGAAAATATAGATACGCGAGAATTTGAATATTTATTCTAACTGGTATAAAAACCGCTGGTTAGAAGGAAGCTAAAAAACTGGCATAGCATTTGAAGAATACATGATAAAATTTATAAAGGAGAAAAAAATGAAAATGTTTACAGGACTTTTAATCCTTGCTCTTTTAGTTGTTACAGGAAATGCCTTTGCCCAGGATTCGCTGCAGATTCAGCAAAAAAAGCAAATGCGAATTAAGATGAATAAAAAAATGCAGGGCCAGGGAAGGCATGGTATGGGTTTTGTGGATGCAGACGGAGACGGTTACAATGACAACGCCCCCGATGCAGACGGTGACGGAATACCCAATGGAATGGACCCGGATTATACGGGCGGGAAAATGCATAACGGCCGTGGCGGCATGGGTTTTGTGGATGCGGACGGTGATGGAATTAATGACAATGCAATGGATGCGGACGGCGATGGAATTCCCAATGGAATGGATCCGGATTTTGTACGCCCCCGGAACGGGAGTGGAAAAAATATGGGAAAAGGACAAGGCGCCGGCCATAATGGCGGACATAAAAGGGGTGGAAAAAACAAATAAATGTGTAGCTTCATCACCCCCTGTAAGGCGGCTGTCCCGTTTAACTATGAGACAGCCGCTTTTAATTTCTACTAATAGCCAAAAATATCCTGTAATGTTAAGTAGGTAACAGAACCATATTTCTTTAAAACCCGTTTATCCAGTTTTTTTGTATTGCCTAAAACCAGAATTGTGTATTTATTTCCTTTAATAAAATCGTGATGAAATTGCTTAATATCCGCTAAAGATAAGGTGGGTACCTTTTCCCATAAATCTTTACGTGCATCGTAATCCAGTCCCAATTTTTTTGCGCGTTCATAGCGAAAAAGAATATCTGATTTTGTAATCCTTTCGGGCGCAATTCGTTTAAGAATAGCTTCTTGAGAAGATTTAAAAGAGATTTCGGATTCGGGCATATTATTTAATAAATCATAAAACCCGTCCATGGCCTCACCGAGTTTATCGGCCTGTGTCCCGATGTAAGCAAACACGTAGTGTGCGTCTTCTTTTTTTAACGGTGTGCGGTAAGTGGCAAATACAGAATAGGCCAAAGCTTTGGATTCCCGCATGGTCTGAAAGACTACCGACGACATGTTTCCTCCATAATATTCGTTAAACAAGGCGCGTACCGGCAGGTTGTCATTATTAAACGGGCTGCTTTTGGAAAGCATAATTATTTCGGCTTGTTTCATATCGTAATCTACGACATATACTTTATTTCTGTTTGTTTCCAGTTCTTTCCATTGAACCGGTTCGGGCGGAGCGGTAAGTCTTTCCGGTACGGTATGGATTTCGTTTAAAGCAGCGGTCAAATCCGCCTGATTATCCGGGCCATAATAGAGAATACGGTGTTTGAAACTATTCAGTTTATGAATAATATTGACCAGTTCTTCCGGTGTTAAGGCTTTTAAATCGGTTTCGTTCAGAATGTGCGTAAACGAAGATTTAGGGCCGTAGATGCCGTAATTATTCATGGCGCCCCATAAAATAGCGCCCTTATTCAGCTTTTGATCGGCACGGTTTTTTAGGATGTCTTTTATAAGATTTGTAAGCGCTTGCGGATTTGGCCGGGCGTCTGCCAATAGGTGTTCAAACAGTTTTAGCCCTTCCTTAAAGTTTTCACGTAGACCGTTCAGACTAACCCACACCTGATCGCCGGAACTGTTTACACGGAAAGAACAGCCGATTTTATAAAACTCCTGTTTAATCTCTTCCGGAGTATACTTGGAAGTCCCGAGATAAGGAAGGTAGCGTAATGCAACACCAAGTTTCAAATTGTTATCGGTTCCGGTATCCGTTATGTAATACAATTCAAACAGATCGTTTTCATCGTTTTCTTTATAAAAAACAGGAATTTCTCGTTTTATTGAAAACTGTTTTATATCTTTTTTATAATCTATAAAAACCGGTTTTACCTCTTCCGTTTTCATAGACTCAATGTTTTTAAGAAAGTCAGATTGTGCCGTACGATTTAACTCGACCGGTGTAATTTTAGGTTTTGTAATTTTCTGAATACCAGTATCTTTACCGGTTCGTTTATATACAACGACATAATTATTGCCATAGTATTTATTAGTAAAATCAACAATTTCCTGTTTGCTTATTTTTGCCAGGCGGTCAAAACGGGTAACCATATTTTCCCACGGCGTTTCATTTGTAAAGGCTGAAATATAAGCATAAGCGCGTCCCCAGTTGGATTCATAATTATGGATCTGCCGTAGTTTCATATCATTTAGCGCCGCTTTGGGCAGCCAGTCGGGGAATTCCCCTTTTTTCACTAATTCGATTTGCGAAAGCAACAGCTCTTTTACCTCTTCCAATGTTTGTCCCTGACGGGGGCGGGCGCCCAAACTATGGTAAGAGTAGTCTTTCATTAAACGGGGACTGGAATAGGCGCCGAGAACCATCTGTTTTTGATTGAGGTTGATATCAATCAGTCCTGCCTGTCCATTCATTAAAACCATATCCAGCATGGTTAACAGATCGGCCTCTTTTGTGTTTATGCCCGGCAAACGGAAAGCAAGCGTAATGCTTTCGGCGTCAGGGCCCAAAACTTCTTTAACGATAGGTTTTGTTATCTTTGCTTCTTTTGGCGGGGAATAGACCGGAATTTCTTTCGTTTTAAACTGACCGAATGTGGCGTCGATTTTTTTAATGGTTAAATCCGGATCCAAGTCGCCGGACAGGCAAATAGCCATATTATTCGGAACATAATAGGTATTAAAATAATTGACTACCGATTGCATGGAAGGATTCTTCAAATGTTCAATGCGGCCTAAAGTTGTCTCTGTCCCGTATGGGTGTTTCTGAAACAATCCGCGTAATAAAGCTTCCGAAGCCTTTCTGCGGTCATTGTCCATTGCCCTGTTTTTTTCTTCATACACTACTTCGAGTTCGGTATGAAATAAGCGCAATACCGGATCTTCAAAACGTTCTTTTTCAACTTTTAACCATTTATCCATCTGATTTGTGGGTATATCGTTAATGTAAACGGTCTGTTCAACGGATGTAAACGCATTGGTGCCTGTGGCGCCCATAGAGGCCAATAGCTTATCGTATTCATTTGCAATAGCATAGTGGGCTGCCACACCGGAAACACTGTCAATTTGATGATAAATATGTTTACGTTGCAACGGATCGGTTTCCTTACGATAAACTTCAAACAAGTCTGTAATCTTCTGAATTTCCACCTTTTCCTTATCCCAGTCCAAAGTGCCGAATTCATCGGTTCCTTTAAAAAGTAAATGCTCCAGATAATGCGCCATTCCCGTGTTATCGGAAGGATCGTTTTTATGGCCTACTTTTACGGCAATTGCGGTTTGAATGCGTGGGGCGTCTTTATAAACGGTCATATATACTTTTAAACCGTTAGCCAGAGTATAAATCCTTGTGTTAAGCGGATCGCCGTCTACCGTTTGGTAAGTATAGCCGTTGCTGCTTACGGTTTTTGTTTCGGAACAACTGCTAAGAGCAGATGTGAAAATAATAATAGAAAACAGAAGCAACAGTTTGAATGCTTTCAGTTGAGTTGGGTACATTTAAACTCCTCCTTTACATTTAGTGAAATCCCATCCCGTTTTAAACTTCATTTGTTAAAAAAAGAGATATTCGTTTTGAATGTGTCGTTGCACAATCGATACACAACGGAAACGCTGTTTCATTTATGTTTAGATAAGGATAAATATGTATGGAAATAACCTACAAAAAATAAATATAAATGGCTATAAAGGAAAAAAATAATAGCCGAATACGCAATAATGTCTGATACTGCCGGTTTTATTTGAGTAAACCGCTCGACCAACCAGGCTCCTCTTCGACTAAAAGGTCGTTTTAAAGGCAGAAAGATAAAAACGTTACCGTTTAAACCCTATTGTTTAAGGCTTTGTGAACTGGCACGTTATTTGACAATGTAGATTAAAAACAACGGAAAGGGTTTCTTAAATGTATTCGATAAAAAATTCGCTGCTCATTTTAAGTATATTTGTTTCAGCCACTTTTGCTCAATTTACAGCGCAGGCTAGTTTATCCACCACATATGATGATAATCTGTTGCGTTCACATCAGCCGGAATCGGATATGATTAGCGATTTTGATTTAAATTTAATGTACACACCCGGCAAGAGTTATCTAACCTATTTTTTTAATCCGGATTATTTTAGTTATAAAACAAATTATTTGCGAAATTTTTTTATGAATCGTCTGGGTTTCAGGAATCAAATTGTGTTGAATAAAGATAAAAACAACCTCTTTTATTTCGGCGCAGAATGGGATATCCGTATAAATGGCGCCGATTACAATTATTACGACTATAATCAACTCTATGCATATGCAAATATTTCATATAATTTTAACGGCGTCTTTTTTAAAGGCGGGTATAATTATCGCTACCGCAGTTATGCAAACGTTCCGGATTTAACAAACAACCGCCACTATCTGTTTATTCAGACCACTAAAACATTTAATACGCGAACCACAGTAATTGTGGAAGCCGACGCCGGATATAAGTCTTTTGGAGGGGAGGAATACTATTCTGCTTCCGGTGGCGGCCGGGGCTCCGGACGAATGGGCAGTGGATATACAACATATTCCACTACAGAAATCCCAAGTCTCTCTCAGGCTGTTTTCCTGGCGCGAATTGCCCAATCCATTTATGACAAAATGGGCTTTTTTATTCAGTATCGTAAACAAATAAGCCTCAACGGTAGTTCCGGCTATGAAAACCAAAGTGATTATTACCAGGACGAAGAACTATTTGATGACCCGTTCAGTTACGAGAGCGATCAGTTAACGGGCAAGCTAACCTGGATGCTGCCCTGGAATATTAAACTGCAAACCGGCGGCAGCCTGACATCAAAAAATTATATTAGTGAAAATGCCTTTATTTCCGCCGAAGATAGCAGCGGGTTAGGCGGAATTCGTAAAGATGACCAAACTATTATTAATTTCTCGCTGGCAAAAAAGTTTTTCCCGCATAAATCCTGGCTGAATACGCTTACCTTAAATTTTAATTATTCCTATATTCTAAACGAATCAAACAGCTACTGGTACGATTATAAAAACAACTATGCCAGCGCGGGAATCCGTTGGAGCTTTTAACAAATCAAAGAACAGGAAACCAAAATGTCAGATTTCAGAATCCTCTTAATTGACGATGAGCCGGCGCAAATTCTCTCCATCCAGTCTTTTTTAAAGCGTCGGAACTATCAGGTTGTTTCGGCCAACTCCGGTACGGAAGGGCTGGCTTTATTAAAAAAGGGAGATGTCCATTTGGTGTTTACCGATTTTCGTATGCCCGATATGAACGGTCTGCAGGTGGTACAGGAAATTGCGAAGATAAATCCGGAAATTCCCGTGGTTGTTCTGACAGCTTACAGCGACTCGGAAGACGCGGTTCAGGTGATGAAAGAAGGGGCCTTCGATTATTTATCCAAACCGATTGATTTGGATGAACTGGAACTGCTGGTTCAAAAGGCAAAAGAACGCAATTATCTGATTTCAGAAAACAAATTGTTGCGCACCCAACTGGAAGATCGTTATAAATTTGACGCCGTTATCTCGCAAAGCGGAGAGATGGAAGAAGTCCTGAATACGGCGGGCCGGGCGGCTAAAAGTAAAGCAACGGTTTTGATTCGCGGCGAAAGCGGAACCGGAAAAGAACTGATTGCCAAAGCGGTACATTTTGCCAGTTCCCGCAAAGACAAGCCGATGATTACCGTTAACTGTGCGGCGTTAACCGAAACCCTGCTGGAAAGCGAGTTATTTGGCCACGAAAAGGGATCCTTTACCGGAGCCTCAGCCATGCGTATCGGTCGGTTTGAACAGGCAAACGGCGGGACGCTGTTTATTGATGAAATCGGCGACATACCCCTGCAAACACAGGTCAAACTGTTGCGGGCTTTGCAATTCGGCGAATTTCAGCGTGTGGGCGGTACCGAGACCATTAAAGTGGATGTGCGTATTCTCACCGCCACTAATCGGAATCTCGAAGATATGATTCAGCAGGGGAGTTTTAGGGAAGATTTATTTTATCGGATCAATGTGGTTGCCATTCATATCCCGCCGCTACGAGAACGTAAAACGGATATCCCCTTACTGATTGCCCATTTTATTAATAAATATGCTTCGGAAAATGAGAAGGAGATAAGCGGAATCAGCAGAGAGGCTCAGGATTACCTGATGCGCTACCGTTTTCCCGGTAACATTCGTGAACTGGAAAACATCATCGAACGGGCGGTTGTGATGAGCCGTGATACGCTTATAACAACAAGCGACCTGCCTGTCGGTTTATCCGTAACACACGAATCGATAATACTTGATCCCGCCGATTTTTCCCATTCGTTTACGGAAAAAGTAGCCGCGTTCGAAACAGCTATGATTGAAGAGGCGCTGGAAATAAAAAAAGGCAATCAAAGTCAGGCCGCCAAGATGATGGGGATTTCGGAACGGCATCTGCGTTCCCGAATGCAAAAGTTAGGTATTGTAAACACACAGCGTTAATCCGAAGGCGAACCGAATTGAATCCCAATTTTCTTTAACAGAGCAAAAGGCGCTTCTCCTCCGGCAAAGATAAAGGTGTAATTATTGGGCATGGTAATCACGCTTTCACCATCTTTAAGCACTACGGTTGTCTCTGTTATTTCCAGAAGATTCGAATTAAAACGAACATTGACAGCGCCGGACTGAATCAATTGATTTATGCGTTCTTCATTACGTTTTTTTAAACGAAAGAATTTCTCTTTTCGATACGAAAGTGTGACCGTTGTACCTGTTTGACCGGACAGCCCAATTGCGGCTTCCACGGCGCTATCACCTCCACCCACCACAAGAAGATGGTTTCCGCGATACCCTTCGGCATCAAGTAGTTTATACATTACCTTGGGGAGTTGTTCTCCTTTTATACCCAGTTTCCGCGGAGTTCCGCGTCTGCCTAGGGCCAGGATAACCTGCATAGCCAGATACGTGCGGCCAGTTGTTTCTATTGTGAAGATATCGTTATTTTTCGAAATATCTTTTAACTTTTCTTTTGAGTTAATCGGCAGTTTATTACGCGTTAAAATTGTATTCCAGATATTCAAAAGCTCTTCTTTGCTATATTCCGTTTTCGTAAGTTTGCCATATAATGGAATTTCCACGGGTTCGGTAAGCACCATTTTCTTTTTTGGGTACTGTAAAATTGTCCCCCCGGCCTCTTGTTGATCAAATGCCGCAAAGGAAAGTCCTTGTTTTTTTGCTTCTGCCGCAGCGCTTAATCCGGCAGGTCCGGAACCCACAATTACGAGGTCGTAAACCTCCGCTTTTGTACTGCGTTTTCCGTTTTTGACAATATGGCCGGTAACCTGTCTGCCCTGGTTGATGGCATTTTTTATTAAAGCCAAACCACCCAGCTCGCCAATAATATATATTCCGGAAATATTGCTTTCGTAATCTTTGTTAATTAGCGGGATGTCGTCTCGTTTGGAAATATCTCCCAAACCGATGGTGATTCCTTCAACCGGGCAAGCTTCGGCACATTTTCCATGACCAACGCAGCGCGCGCCGTTAATAATTACTGCCTTTCCCGAAACAATAGCCAGCACGCCTCCTTCGGGACAGGCGGCAACGCAGGTTCCGCAGCCAATACAAGCAAACAGATCGATCACGGGGTGTTGCACAATAGGTTTATCAAAACCGAGACGGCGGGCCTCATCACGTTGCTCCTGCGCAGCTTTACTATTTTTACGATATTTAAAAAAAGCCGGTAAAATAATCAGCAACATAAAAACCGCAGTGGTAATCCAGATTATAAGTGATTCCATAATGCCTCAGAAATAGTATCCGATATCTGTAAAAATACGATGTCCCAAAATCGTATCGCCCCAATCATATTGGTAGTATCCGCCAATATAAAACCGCAAGGGCAGTGTTACTCGTGTGTTGAGTCGTAGCCATTGATTGGCAAAGGCGGTTTGAGTGGTCTTTAATGTATAAAGATACGCGCCGTAAGTAATATCTATGGAATGGCCCTGTTTAAAACGAAATCCCAGGCGGGCCGAAGGGTTTATTCCCGATATAAAAAAAGAATCAAAACCGTTTATGCGCCCGAAAACATACATATGCTTAAGCAGAAAGTTTTGTTTTCGAAGCGTACTGCCGTATGCATAAGTCATTTTATTTTCATTGGCTTTTTTGCGGATTCCTATATAGGCGCTTAGCCGATAGTCTTGCAAAAAATGTATTTGGATGTTGCCGCGCAACCCCTGACGCTGGGCATCGTCAAACAGACTATCTGCCATGCCGCGTGTTTCGTAAGTGTAATAGTTTTTCCGGTTATCATAATTTATGCCTGCCGAAAGCCACGGTGAAACTATATAATGTCCGCTGAGATATAATCCGGTAACATTAACGGTTTTCGGTATTCGTTGCCGTCGCCAGTTTCGGTTAATATCAATTTCCAGCGACTGATAAATATTCCATTTATTACGTTTGTTGTATGTTAAACGCTGAAACAGAAACTCGCGACTGACGGTGCGTTTATGATATACGGCGGCGGCATACAGATTGATTTCTATCCGTTGAGAATTATTGTTTGCCTGGCGGAAACGGACAAAAGAACCATATTTTTGATAAGATGTCTGGAAATCGGAATACTGCCACTGGGGCTGAGTGCCTGCAAAAATGCCCCAATGCCATTTGGAATTAATCCGCTGACCCATTAAAAAACCATCCATGTATCCGATTCCGCTGAAACCGGAAGAAATGATTCGTCCCATTTTTGCATAAACTATTGCTTTAGGGTTATCATAGGTTAGAGAAGCTTCGTATAGGCGATTCTGGCGGCGAAGATCCGGCAAGCTACGCCCCTTTGCATTATAGAGTGAACGGAAACGAAGGCGGAAACGCATATGCGGACTAAAAAGATTTTTTGCCAGTATTTTAAAATGAAACGACGGCAGATTTTGATCATTGTCGGAATTGGACCCGTCGATAAAACGGTATCCTTGTAGCGCGGCATAGCCACTGATGCGAACCGGCACAGATACGGAAACAGATTCTTTGGTTTTAACCGGTCGCTTTCTGCTGATACGAGTGAAAGCTTCCGGCGTTTGTGTGTTTGACCGTTGAGTAAGTAAAACAACTTTATACCCGGATAGCATCGGCTTGGTTTGCGATATAATTTTGCAGGAAGAAGAATGAGAGGCGGTGTAAACGGCTTCGATTAAGCCAATAGATTTACCATCTTTTATAACTTTTAGGCTATCCTGTTTACGAATACCCTCCGCCTGACCGGCGGAAATATAGATATATTCCGCCGAAACATATTTAACCGTGATTGTTTGCGTTTCGGCCAAAAGAGGAGCGGCAAGTCCCGTAAATATCAAAACAATGCCCATTACCATTTTTAGCAGGATGCTTCGTATGAGCGCTGCAAATAACAGAACATATGTAAATCCAAAGGGAACGGGCGAATGGGATTTAATCATCTTCTTTTCCATTGGGATGACAGGAATAACAGGAAGCGCTGTCGTAAGAATATCCATTGACTTCTTTGTGCTTATCATCCATTTTACTCTGTCGGTGTTCGTGACAGGTGATGCATTCAAAGGTGCTGTAATCGGAAGAAATCACATGGCAGTCAGCGCAGGTATTCCATTCCCCTTTATGTTTTCCGGAATAGATGGGAAAATATAATCCGTCATGGTCAAAATCAGCCGGTTGCCAGCGCGAGGTTGTATGACAGTCGGCGCAGGTTCTTGGAAAAGAGGCGGCCTGATGTGAAGGATCGCTTGTATTATTATAATCCGCTTCGTGACAGGAAATACAATCCGAGGGGATATTGGAATATCCGGATGTGTGGCAATCCTGACAATCGGCAGATTTATGTGCGCCTGTCAACGGGAAATTGGTAAGGTTGTGATCAAAATCAGCCGGGGTCCATCGGTCTTCGGAATGACAGGCCTGACAGTCGGTAGAAAAACTTGCAGCCCGATGGTCCGGCGATTGTGCCCGGTTGTAATCGGTTTCGTGGCAACTAAAGCAGGCAATTTCCAGCGGGGTATTCAAATTACCTCCGTGGCAATCGGAGCAATCGAGCAAAGCATGGGCGCCTCGTAACGGAAAACGGATACTGTGTTCCCAAACAGCGCCCTTCCAGCTTGCGGCATCGGCAAGATGGCAGTTTTCACAGTTTAAGCTAAAACCGGTACTCTGATGAGCGGGATTCAGGGTTTGCATATAATTGGTTAAATGGCAGCTTTTACACTCCGTGGAGGTATTGACAAAGGTTCGTTGCTGTTCCGACTGATGGCAGGCCTGGCAATCGAGAAGCGCATGTATACCGGTAAGCGGAAACGAGGACTGCGCGTGTAGTTCAAACATTTCCAATCTGTTTTCCCAGTTTTGAGTCGTGTGGCATCTCTCGCACCGGAAGCCCAGTTCTCCCTTATGGATATCCGTATGGCAATCTGTACAGGCGGTGCCGATACGATTAAATACAAGACTTTCGTGGCAGCTTTGGCACTGCGCGGAAAAATGCCCGCCTGTAAGCGTAAAGCCTACATTGTCATGGTTAAAGGTCATCTTTTTAGCAGATACGCTCCAGTCCTGCGAAGAATGACACATTTCACACTCCATGTCAAAATCCTCGCCATGAGGCATATCTTCCTGTTGAGATGTCTCTCCCCGGGAAAATGCAGTGACCAAAAGGAGCAGAGTAATAATTTTAACCATTCTTGATACCGTTGCTTTTTATGTTTCCATGACATGATTTACAAGTGGCTTTAAGAGGTTTATAACGCACAATCGAGCGTTTATCTTCCCGAATGGTTTTATGGCAGGAGGCACAGGGTACATATTGATGAGCGCCGCTAAGTTTAAAGGTTGCATCCCGGTTGTGATCAAATTTTTCAGCCAGCCAGTCGGTGGGCGTATGGCAGCGATCGCACCGAGTTACTTTTTCGTTAACCCGTTTAAACTGTCCGTTATGAATGTCATCATGGCAGGAGGCGCAATTGTTTGTTGCCTTATTGAAATCGGTTTTATCCGTTCCTTTCCCGGAATGACAACGAATACATTTTATCGTTTTATGACGCCCTTCAAGCGGAAACGACGTACGGTTGTGATCAAATGAAACAGAAGACCAGTTTTCTACCGAATGGCAATGTTGACACCCGTCAGAATTTGTTTCTTTAGAGACGATTGTGAGATATTTTTCCACCTGTTTTTTGTGCGGATTCGGATGGCAGGAAACGCAGCGCTCGTATTTTAAATGAAATTGAAACGTGGTTTTTGCCGATTTTTTTTGTTTTTGCCGGTGGCATTCGAAACAGGGAACGGCAAGATGTGCGCCTTTAAGAGGAAAACGGGTTTCGGAGTGCAGGACGGTAGTAAAAAGGGAGGGTGAAAAACCGTTTTCGGTATGGCATTCTTCACAGGCACCTTTTTGACTACGCATTTTAAAAGCCCCCTGATGCACATCCTTATGACAATCGGAACATAAATTGTAGCGGGTTATTTTTAAAGGTTTGCCCGGAAGGTGGCAAGCTTTACAGCGTAGTATTAAATGCATTCCTTTAAGCGGGAAGTTGGTGCGGTTATGATCAAATTTGGTTTTAATCTGTTGCCAGCTTTTGGGTGAATGACAGGATGTACAATTTCCCCCCAGCGTTCCGTTATGCACATCATCATGGCAAGAAGTACAATTAGTAAAGGTTAGACCATTAAATTTTAAGTATGTTTTTTCGGTTGTATTTTTTTTATCGATTACCGTGTGATGACATTTTACACAATCCGTTTGTTTGTGTTTTCCGAGAAGGGGAAAATCTGTCTTGGAATGGTTAAAACCCGGAGCCGGTTTCCAGCTTTCCATGGTGTGGCAGGAGAGACAATTTGTATCGAGCTGGCCGCGGTGTTCATCCACATGACAGTTTAAACAGTCGGATGACAGACCCAAAAACGTTTTATCAGGGTCTTTGTTTGCATCCGTTAATGGTTTCAGCTTATGGATAAACTCTTTTTTATGACAGTCTCGGCATTTAAGTGTTTTATGTTTACCTTTAAGCAAATAACCCGTTTGGGCATGATCAAATTTCTCAATGCCTTCTTTCCAGTAAATTAAGTCGAAATCCCGGCCATGATGTTCAACATGGCAATCGGCGCACAGGCGAAATTCGGTATTGGAGTGGAGACCCCGTTTCTCTGTAATTTCTTCTTTTAATAATTTATGGCATCTAAGGCACTTTTCGGGAGAGAGTTTTTTCCCGCTTTCATGGCATTGCGTACAATTCTCGATACCTTCCAAATCTTTATGTGCTCGATGCAGATCTCCGGGAGAGAGCTGAGCCTTTCCCGGGCCCGGAAATAGCAGCAGAACACTAAAACAAAATAAAAAAAATCTCATTTTTATCCTTAAAATATCCATGTGTAACCCAGCCAGACGGAAACGGAAATATGTACGAACATAATCACGTACATAATTATGGCAAACGGCTTATGAAATACATGCCAGTAATGAAATAAGCGGTGTATTTTAGTCCAGAGGGCGATTCGTCGTTCCAGTAAAAACCTTTGTTCGGCTGTAACGACGATATGATGAACCTCCTGTATCGGTATATGAAAGGTTTTTAGAAGAATCTGTTTTAACTTTCTCTGACGAAGTGGCCCGTACAAACCGGAAAAGAGAAGATTTAAAAAACTCCTTTCCGCAGAATCCGCCCCATATAAATTCTTTTTAATACGGATAGTATCCGCATCGGATAAACCAAATTCCTGTTGAAGCGTTTCCCGTAATCGGGCAGCATCGCTTTCTGCTTCTTCCAGAGATAACTCCTTGCCATAAATGCTGCGGGGAATCTGGTTGTAGAGAAAGCGGCCCAAGATACCGCTCAGCGCAACGGCAATCATTGACCAGAAACTGACAGATACCAGACCGTTCAGCTTAAACGTGCTGTGCAAAATAATGAATAAGGGGCCGGCGATACCAAAAAAAATATGAATTTTTAGCCAGTTACTTAATCGGCCTAAATGTTGAAATATTTCAATTCGTTTGCGGATGGAATAAAAGAGAAGACTGAGGAGCATCAAAGAACCTAATATTCCCAATCCGTGGCTGCGATAGCCGCCGGGTTTTAAAAATTTGTAGGACGGGTGACGCACGCGCAGCGCTAACGGAGTAGAGTAATACTCATATCCGTTCCATAAAAAATAGGCTAACGCAATAGCGGCCGATACGTATAAAATATAAAGAAAAAAATTGAAGAGGAGGCTTTTGTCCTGCTGTTTTGCCATTATCAGAATCCGTTCTGTGTATTATATTCAATAATTAAATCACATTTTTTAACAAAAGAGATACAATTTTTATTTCTTAAAGTAACATTTTATTTGTTTTAAGCAAGCGTAATTCCCAAAGCTTTAAAAACATCCTGAATGCGGTTAAAAACGGTAATGGATTCACTGCCGGCAAATATCAGTCAGATGGGGCTTACCCCTTCCGTAAAGTTTGCCACAACAATATAATAAGCGTCTTTGTTTAGTGTGACGCCGGCCTCGGCAATCAATTGTTTCAGGCTGTCACGCCGCGCCGGAAATCGCCTTCGATGAACCAGCGGTAGGATTGTCCGAAGAGATCCTTCGTATCGGTTACTTTAAACGGCGAATCCTGTTCCGCTTTTGGTACGAGAATTATACGTTCCTGAGCAGAACTAAAAAGGGGAACAAGCAGTCAAATCAAAACGATTAAAATAGAACGCATAAGCCCCCTTAAAATAATCTGTTAAAAGAGCGATTAGCCTAATTGGCTCTTTTAACTTTAACCGGATCGGCTGGTTGTGGCAGAATTTTTACGGCTTTTATATTCAATAATTCCATTGCGGTTTTAACGGCCGCTTCCAATTGAGGATCATGGCCCTGATTTACCAGTTTGGGAAGTTGTTCCACGGTAATGTCTGGAGCCACTCCCTTATTTTCCACATCCCATTCGCCTTTAATATTATAAAACCCGCCACGAGGGGCCGTAATATATCCGCCGTCGATTAATTTCGGTACATCCCAGATGCCAACTAATCCGCCCCAGGTGCGCGTTCCAATCAGCGGGCCAATCTTTTTTAACCGGAACATATAAGGCAGCATATCGCCGCCGGACCCGGCCGCATCGTTTATAAGCATCACTTTTGGCCCCCAGATAGCCGCATTGGGGGCGGTAAACGGCTGCCGTTTACCGACCGGATTGTTAAAATAACCCAGTAAATCCCGGGAAAGCAGATCGATGATATAATCCGCAATAAATCCGCCGCTGTTAAAGCGTTCGTCAATTACCGCGCCTTTCTTGTCCTGTTGCGCAAAATAGTAGCGGTTAAAATTTTTGTAGCCGTCAATCGAAGTGTTGGGCAGCCAGACATAAGCAAGTTTCCCGTCAGATAGACGGTCGACTTTTTTTCTGTTTTCCTCAATCCATTCTCGCTGACGTAAAGGAGCTTCGCTTTTAACCGGAACCACGGTAACGGTGCGAGCGCCCTTCATCTGCGGTTTAGCGTTAACGGTAAGAGTGATTTGTTTATCGGCGGTTTTATCAAATAAGCTGAATAAATTTCGATTGTCTTTTACCTGAATTCCGTTTACAGCCAAAATATAATCGCCTTCCTGTACATCAATACCGGGGCCACTGAGTGGCGCGCGTAATTTTGGATTCCAGTTTTCGCCATTGTAGATATGTTTGATACGGAAACGTCCTTGATCAATCATATAATCAGCGCCAAGCAGACCGGGCGCTGCTTTTTCGATATCGGGCAGATCGCCGCCGCCTGTGAACGAATGGCCGATTGATGTTTCACCGCCTAAAATATCCAGCAGATAGGTGAGATCGGCACGGTGACGGACATATCCCACCATAGGTGCATAGGCTTTATACGCCCAATCCAAATCCAGTCCGTGTACATTATCCACATAAAAATAATCCCGCTGAAAACGCCAGGCTTCCCGAAATATCTGTTTCCATTCGGCCGGAGGGTCTACCTTCATCTGTAATTTATCCGCCGCTATTTTACCCTCGTTTGCTTTGATTTCTTCCCCGGCTTCCGTGATAAAAAAATCAGACTCTTTTGTATGATAAAGCAGTTTCTCTCCGTTAAAAGATACCGCATATCCCCGGATACCTTTAATTAACTCCTTAGATTCCCGTTCCTTTAAATCATAGTGATGTAATACGGCGCCAGATTCGTTTGAAATCGATTCCTGATAAAAGAGCTGGCCTTCTTTGCCCGTTTGTAAGTTACTGTAATCTCTTTCGGGTATGTCCAGAGCCAAAATTCGCTGATCGATAGTTTTAAAATCGATGGTCACCGTGACGTCTTTCTTGTTATCTTCTTTGTCTTCCTTCTTTTTCTTCTTCTTTTTTTTAACCTCCTCTTCATCACTTTCCGGTAGAAGCGGAGACGGCTCGTCCGCCGAAAGGACCACAAGATAGACGGCGCGTTTTACCGGCCTGTCCAATGAACTCATATCCAGCCAGCCCACATTTAAACCGTAATCGGTACTTGAAATAAAGTATAAATATTTTCCCGATTTATCCCAGGCGGGTGATTTACAATCAGACATCCCGTCCGTAAGCGGATATGATTTCTTATCTTTAAGAGAATAGATAAAAATAGTGTTATATTTATTAGTCAGGCGTTTGGTATAGGCAATCCATTTGGAATCCGGTGACCAGGCCGGAAAGATAGTACGCTCGGGATGCGCAAATCCTTCGTTGTCAATCATATATGTAGCGCCGTTTTTTGTATTTAAAACCCATAAGTTTCGATCGGCATCGCCAAAACTGATCCATTTGGAATCCGGTGACCAAGCGGGGGAATAATAAAAAGTAGGTTTTTTCAAAGTAAACGTTTTTATATCACCGCCAAACTGATCGGCAGTAACCAGGCGGTATTCACCGGATGCGTCGGAAAACCAGCAGACGCGTTTTCCATTGGGCGACCAGGCCGGCGCACGCTCGGCGCTGCCGGAACTTTTTGTCAGATTCCGAATATCGCCTTTTTTTTCCGGAACGGTAAAAATTTCGCCTCTGGCTTCAAATACAGCCCGCTTACCACTAGGTGACAGGTTAAACCGAACGATATTTTTTTCAACTTTTTCCCAGTGCGGCCGGGCCCATGGGAAATCACCCCGTACGGAAATATGTAGCTGTTCCGGTGTTTTATCGCCGGGATTATAAACAAACAGGTAACCGGCATTCTCAAAAATCAGTTTTCCATTGCCTGTAGCTAAGCTTTTGCAGTCGAATTCTTTAAAAAAAGTAACCTGTTGAACTATTTTTGTCTTTAAGGAATAGGACCAAATATTCATCGTGAAATCCCGGTCGCTTAAAAAATAAATGGTGTCATCTACCCAAACCGGCGTATTGTCATTGGTTCCATTCCAGGGAAGCTTTTCCGTTTTTAACGAATTTATATCGATAATACGAATCGGATTATTTTGACCGCCGCGGTAATTGCGGAATTCACTTTCCCAGGGATTTATCTTTTGATAAACAAGGGAATTCCCGTCCGGAGAAAACATACCTTTGGCGATACGGGGAATCGGCAGAGGAGCAGGCATGGATGCTTTAGGGGATATTGACCAGAATTTTAATATTCCGCGACCGGGAGTGCTTTCCCGATCGGATGCAAAGATAATTTTACTTCCGTCCGGTGTCCAGCCGCGTACCACGTCGAAACCGGGATGCCAGGTTAACCGCACAGGTTCTCCGCCGTTTGAAGGAATAAGATAGACATCCGTATTTCCGTCATATTGAGCGCTAAAGGCAATCTGTTTACCATCCGGAGAAAAATGAGGCGCTGATTCAATACCAGGAAAAGTGGTTAAGCGAATGGCTTCACCGCCGGTTACAGGTATGGTCCAAATATCACCTGCATAGACGAAGGTTATCAGGTTTTTGCTAATATCGGGATTGCGCAGGAGCCGGGTTTCTTGAGCAGAGAGAGCCGATATAAACAGCAGGATGCCTGCAATTATTAAAATGAAAGAGTTTTTCATTTTCTTTCCTTCCGATAGGGTTTTATTAGAGACGGAGGTGCGGTAATCGCCGGGATAAAAGAAAAAAAGGGGGGCTGAAAACAGCCCCCTCGATAAACGCGGTAAAATTAATCAATATTTGGATTGTTGTTTCGTTCGTCCTGAGTAATCGGTAAAAACATCCAGGCGCCTGCCGGAAGATGCCATTTATTAAAACGCCGTTCGTCCGGTAAACGGGCGCCGGTTGTAAAGAGTTCTTTATCGCGTTCCGTATAAATTACATCCAAATCAACAGCGGCCAGATTGGCCAGTCCGTGAGATGTTCTGACTTCATTTACCAAATCCAACGCATTTCCGCTGCCGGCGCCACGCAGGGTTAACTCTGCTTTCATTAAATTATTTTCCTGCCAGGTGGCGGTATTGATGGGGGATGATTGTTCCGGGTACATATCCTGCCTGTAATAAACCGGAATTGTTGCCGGGTTAAGAGCCGGCGTTTCAACGATTTTAATTCGATTGGCTTCATTAGGATCTGCAACGATATAATCGTGGAAGCGGAAATCCACGCCGAGCTGAACCCTTCCGGCTCCGGCAAATCCCCACCAGTAGTTGTCGGCATCAACCGAATGCAGCGACTGAAACGGAGCGTCTCCATTTACCAGTCCGGCGTCAGCATAGGTTGCAGCGCTGTTATAATCGCCTTTATAGAGATAGGTTCTGGCAATTAACGTGTTGGTAAGACGGGTATCGTAATCATTGGCATAGGTTAAGGCTTCTTTAAATTTATCGATTGCCAGATCATACATATCCGCAGAGGGGATAAAAGGACCGTCGTCAATAATGCCGCCACCCTGATCCGGATTTAACCCAAAATAAGCAGCGTAAAAGAAACGTGCCATGCCACCGAAAAACTTACCGGTAAACAGAGC
Organism: Calditrichota bacterium; assembly: GCA_024278755.1. Classification (GTDB taxonomy): domain Bacteria; phylum Calditrichota; class Calditrichia; order Calditrichales; family Calditrichaceae; genus JANTFQ01. The sequence continues at coordinate 127,749 of JAJRSO010000038.1, forward strand.
GCTGTTTTTAAGGGCATCATCGGTCACAGTGATACTGTTGGTTCTTCTGACAAGATCATCCGCAAAGAAACGCATTTCGCCCAGATTGTTATATAAACCCTGAACAGATGTGTTATCTAACTGGATTTCACCAAGGTCAATTTCCTGAAAAGACGGAAACGAAGCCCCTTTTAAATTAGAATCATAGAGTAATTCATCCGATAAATCTCCGGACAAACATGATAATGCATCAATCACTTCGGAATATTGTGTTTTTACGCCTTTTATTACAAAATTTAACTGACTTTCGTTATTTAATCGGGCGTCTTCCACCGCATCGATAAGCGGGTCAATATCGGTAACATAATTTTCACAGGCATGAAACAGCATTATGGCTGAGAAAAATAAGACTAAAATCAATGATATTCTTTTCATAATATTTATCCTCCTCAAATTATAATGCTAACCGTAGCCAAAAATTATAAACCGTTGGGTTTTGAAGCGTGAGGAAATCGATACCTCTCGCACCGCTACGGGAACCTCCCACATTAACTTCCACATCGGCGCCATCATATTTTGTAAAGGTAACCAAATTACGTGCCGAAATGCCGAGTATAACATCGTCCACTAGCTGGTAGCTCGGATATTTTGCTAAAATATCTTTAAAACTGTAACTCAAACTGATTTCACGAATTTTAAGATAGTCGGCGTCCTGAATATAATTTCCATCATAACGCCAATCCATTTTAGCATATTTTTCTGCCGCTGCCTTGTATTCGGCGCTGCCCGGAGCTAATCGGGTGATATTCGTATCAACTTCGGCGAACCAGCCCACAGAAGTATTGCCGGCCACATCCAGTTGATTCGCAAGTTTATTAAACTCGGGATTATTGCCTAAACGTGTTGGAAATTGTTTTGTGTAATTAAATACTTTATGTCCAAGCGCCCAGTCTAACAAGGCATAAAATTTAAAGTTTTTAAGAAAACGGAAATTCAGAGAGAACGAACCGGTGTGATTGGGAATGGGGTTACCGAAAGAAACGCGGTCATCGGAGATTTTAGGTCCGGTATAGTTACCGTTGGCATCAAATTCGGCTCCTTCGACTTTCCATGTATAAAATTCATGTTTGGGAAGATCTTCTTTAATTACATTGACATCCCAACTGTAAATGGGCTGAGCGCCACCCATATCGGTTACTTTATTCTCCTGATAATTCCATATAAAACTCATGTTTAGCTCATAATCTCTGGAGCGGATAGGCACAGCCTGGAGGCGAGATTCCCATCCGGAACTTTCCATACCGCCAATATTAAAAGGAATGGAGCTTGCTGTTAAACCGGTGGAAGGTGATTCGTTTTGCCCAACAATTGAGTTTACAGCATATTGGCGATAGTAAGTAAATTCGGCAGAATAGTTAGTAAAAAATTCGGTTTCAAATCCGAGTTCAATTTCTTTAATTCGTTCGGGTTCAATTTTACCATTTCCAATGGCTGATAATACAGCGCCTGCGCCATAGCCGCTGGGCTGTGCTCTCCAAAGGAACGGAATACCATCACGGGAGCCGGGTAATACGCCGCTTTCGCCGTAGGCAACGCGAGTTTTGAACAGGTTAAAAAAGGACGGTATAAAGTCGTATTTATCCAGGCGTAAGGCAAAACTTGCTTTCGGATAGATAATGCTTGGCGCTTTGTCACCGATTGTGCTGGCATAGTCTTTACGGACGCCCAGCGTTAAATAGTATTGATTAATATATGAAAAGGTTTGCTCAAAAAAGATACCGGCGTCTTTTCCATGAAATTTGCTTTCATCTTTATCCTTAAATTCGGCGCCTGCATTGATATCGGTAATTAATTCGGTATCAAAACCTTCGGCTGTAAGATTAGAAGTGGTATTTTTCCGCTCGAAAATTTGTGTTCCAAACATTGAGGAGGCCATCAAATCCGGCATCACATTATATTTGTAACGCACATTAAAATCGTATGTAAACTGACGGTTTTGACGATTATAAATACTCCTGCGCCCATTGCTTAGCAACAGATACGGTTTATCGGCCGGAAAGAGTTGATCCTGGCGCCAGTTTGAGTTATCAACACCAATGGCAAAATTGGCGTCCAAATTTTTAATGGGCGTATACGTAATATTAGCAGAACCGATAAAACGATTAATATCGTTCCTGTCTTGTAAGGCTACGATGGAGGCGCTGTCGGTATATCCATAGGAATTTGGCCATAAGAGCGTATTGCCAAGATAGCCGTAAATATTGTTGTCGTTCCAGGGACGCGACATTTCGGTGATAGAATAACTACCCGAGAGTCTTAAACTGATTTTTTCATTTGGGAACGCATTAATATTCATACGCACCGAATTACGATTTAAATAGTTACCGACCAATATTCCGTCTTCATTACGTTTGTCAAAAGAGGCAAAATACTTGAGGTAACTTGTACCGCCGGTGGCGCTTATGGTGTTTTGTGTAATGGGGCCGGTTCTAAAAATATTATTGGCGTCTTTATAGGAAAGAAATTCATTCTTGCCATATTCATAGGATTGCTCATTCCAGCCGGACAAATACCGGTAATTAATGGCAATTCCGTTTCCTTTACCATCTTTCGAGGGAACAATACGGCCTCGTTTAGTGGTAATAAGCACAACGCCGTTAGAGCCGTTTGCGCCATAAGTTGCCGCCCCGGCAGGTCCTTTTAAAATTTCAATATTTTCAATATCGTCCGGGTTTAAATCGGCCAGTGCACTCATCCCCTGTCCGCCGGTACCATATCCCACAACTTCGGAATTATCAATACGAACACCGTCAATAAAGATAAGCGGCTGTTCATTGCCATTTAAGCCGCCGCCGGAACGTACATAAAAACTAAATCCACCGCCCACATTACCGGAAGAAGGTTTTATTTGAATACCGGATACTTTACCTGCAACCAATTGCGAAAGGTCCTGATAGGATGTCGCGTCGGTATACGATTCGGCCGCTACTCTCGATACGGATACTTCAGCAATGTCCTTCGACGTTCTGGAGGCAATACCGGTCGTTACGATTTCTTCGCTTCTGAAAATATCTTCTTTCATTTTTATTGCCAGAGCAGAAAGTTTATCCTGAGAATTTAGAGTAAGGGTAAGTGCTTTGTATCCAACATAATTAAAGATAAGGTTAAAATTACCTTCGGCATCATAGTACAATGAAAAATATCCATCTCTGTCGGTGGTTGTTCCGATGTTAGTGTCCTGAATAAAAACATTGGCACCACTGAGTGGTTCTCCTGTCTTTTGATCGGTAACAAGTCCTTTGATGTCAACAGAAAAAACAGGAAGGGTGAGGAGAAAAACGAGGAACAGACCGATGGTTAAAACAAACTTCTTCCGCATAAAACCTCCTTTTAAATACATAGTTAGGTAATTTATTTGTATTAGGAACATTGGTTTTATAAAAAAGTAATAATAAAATGTACAATTTTAGATTTTAAAAGACAACTCTAAATAAAAAATCTTAATCATTATAGTAATACCAGTCGGATTAATTTCATTAATAAAAATCGGATGCGGTAAACCTGATTTTAATGATCTTTTAAAGGACTCCATTCTTTCCAGACGTTGGCCACTAAATCCGGGCCGGGTTTCAACACTTTCTTGCCGGGCTCCCAACCGGCGGGGCATACTTCGGTACCGTTAGAGGCGCGCACATGCTGAAAGGCTTTTACCTGGCGGATGGTTTCGCTCATCTGCCTGCCCACAGGCGGCGTTAAAACTTCCATGGCCTGAATCACACCGTCGGGATCGATGATAAAACGTCCGCGCAGTTCAATGCCGGCATTTTCATCATAGACGCCGTAAATACGTCCCACATTGCCCGGGCCATCCGAGGCCATGTGAAAGGGGACATCCTTTCCGGCCATTTTAGACAGTTCCTGGTCGTTCCATACCTTGTGCACAAACTGGCTGTCCACACTCACGGAAATAACTTCCACGCCCAATTCCTGAAGCGTATCATAACTTGCAGCGACCGCTGACACTTCCGTCGCTCAGACAAAGGTAAAATCGCCGGGGTAAAAGCAGAGTAAAATCCACTTGCCCAAAAAATCCGATAATTTCACAGAGGTAAAAGTCCCTCTGTAATAGGCGGGCGCTTCAAAATCAGGCGCTTTTGCGCCCACTCGTGCAATTGCTTCCATCCTACTCTCCTTTAAATTAATGTTAGTTGATTCGCTTGCAGACGGCTCTCCGACTCTGGCGCCGGTTGGCCGTGCGCATCCGATTGGTTTGTCAGACATAATAAAATATCTCCTTCCGCAGATTACCGCATCCGGCAGAGGAAAAGAAATCCTGAAGACAATGAAATTATACAAAATAAAAATCTGCCGGGCAAATAGTTAAAAAATCAAAAAAATGAACATGGCTTTTCCAGCCACAAAGTCTCAATGACGCCCATGCCTGTCATTCCCTGCCTGCCCCTTTTGGGGGAATCTCCTGTCTGGAATTCTGTCGGGCGAAGCAATGAGATCCCCGATACAACCACTCGGGGATGACAATTAGGGGATGGCAAACTCGCCCAAAATAGAACACTGATTACATAGATTAAAAAATGAATACGGCAATAATTTTTATTCAAAAGAATCAGTGCAAATCGGCAGGATCCGCGGTATCTGTGTTCCATAAAGCGCGGTAAAATGATTCTTAGCGTTTTCGTTTGGGGCGGTAGGCATGGGTGCTTTGGCCAAAATACATTTCGGCACTTTCCATTATCGTTTGCGAAAGTGTGGGATGAGGATGAATGAATAGTTTTAAATCGGATGCATTGGCGGTCATTTCTATGGCCAACACACCTTCGGCAATCACTTCACCGGCTCCGGCTCCGGCGATGCCCATACCAAAATACGCTCTGTTTTTTATCTATCAGCAACTTGGTAAGGCCGTCAGTGCGGTCCATGGTTAATGCCCGGCCCGAAGCTGCCCAGGGGAAGTGTAAAATTTCTACATTGAGATTTTGCTCTTTAGCCTGATTTTCCGTTAATCCGGGCCAGCTGGCCGTAAGTGGTTACCCGGCCATAGGGAATGAGGGAAACAAAGCGGTATATTGCATTGTAAAGAGAGGTGTGCTGTGTTTTCATTAAATCGTTTCCATAAAAAACCTCATCTAAATTAATTTACCCCGGCCTTTATTGCAAGCGGGCAGAAACCACGGCGGCTGTTTTTTGAAAAAAAATTATGTGGTTGTGTCTTTAACTCAGAAAAACATTGATTAAATTCTTTAATTAGATGAGATTACCTCGTTGTTCATTCTTCACTCCTCGTAATGACGCTCAACCCTCGTCATTGCGAGCGAAAGCGAAGCAATCTTACGCAAATAGCTGAGCTAAAGAAATAATCATAAAATCATATTTAGTGTTTTGTTTTTAAGAAACATTTCGTAGTTTTTGGGCAAACAAGAACTGCCTGTACTTTTTCTATTCTGAAGCTCAATTTTGTTTTTAATTTTCTCAACATGTTCGGGTGTTGCCAGGTCCCGAGTTATCCTGTTTTAATAAAAAAATAGGAGACCATATGAAACGTAACCTGATTATAATTTCTATTCTTTTTTGTGTCGTGATTATTCTATCTGGTTTTTTGCCAGAAAACTTTCAGAAAAAGACACAGCCCACAGATTATAAAATGGGCGATTACAGCCTGTTAAATATTAATAACCTGACCACATGGGGATATAAAAAAGGCGGGATTGGTTCAACACCGGATGGTGATGCGGGCGTTTTTTATCCCGCTGGAAGCAGTACCGTGATTTTTACATCCGGTCTGATCTGGGGAGGATACATACACGATCCCAATCCGGATTTACCAAACTACAGATTCGGTGGACAGGGATACGAGCTATCTACCGTTGGAGGACGCGTTATTTCACTTGGGAATGCGCAGGACCCGGCGGATGAGTCGGTTCGTATTTACCGTATCCGGAAGGACTGGCAGTCTCTTCAAACGGATGACCCAGAATTAAAAGCAGAGGCTTTAATGCTGGTGGAACATGGTTTTACCCGTGATACCGTTAACTTAGTGCAAAAAATTATAGATCAGTATCAAAAAGACTGGCAGGAATGGCCCGCAGCATACGGCGCCCCCTTTTATGATATGAATAAAAATGGTATTTACAAACCCGATTTGGGTGAAACGCCAGGATTGGCCGATGCGGATCAGGTTTTATGGTTAGTCGTTAATGATTTGGATGAAAAGCATACGCATAATTTCTGCGATTGTCCACCCATTGGTCTGGAAATCCAGCAAACAGTGTGGGGATACGACCAACCCGGTCTCCCGCTTGGTCAAACCAGCTTCCAACGTTGGCGTATTATAAATAAATCGGGTTTCCCAATTGATTCTATATACGCGGGAATGTTTGTTGATCCGGATATTGGTGATTATTCGAATGATTTGGTCGGATGTGATACGACTTTACAGGCTGGGTTTGCCTACAATGCGTATCAGGACGATCAATTATTTACCCCTTTTGGAATCTATCCGCCAGCTATTGGGTATCAATTAGTACAGGGTCCCATCATCCACGCTCCCGGAGCAAACGCTTTTTTTAATTCTAAATTCAAACATGATTATAAAAATCTGCCATTAAAGGCATTCAGTTACTCTGGTTTATCGAGCAGCATCTCTGATTTAGATTTACCATCATATACTTATGGAATAAATCTCTATCATATGTTACGTGGTTTTACAAGAAGTGGTGATCTGGAAATCAAAAATCCATATATCCATAAATCCGGGCCGGATAAGGGGAAATATACAAAATTTCCACTGTCGGGCAACCCCTTGTTGCAAAGCGGTGATGTGGATAATACGGGTGATAATTGGGAACCGGGTGACCGGCGTTTTATCATGGGCAGCGGCCCGTTTTCCATGGCGCCCGGTGATACCCAGGAGGTGGTGTATGCGCTAATTGGCGGACTCGGTAACGCCCTTTATCCCTATTGTGTGGAAGAGCTGAAGCTCAATGCCCGGTATATTCAAAACATGTATCCCGAATTAGACGGTTTAAACGATCCCTTTCCGCAGACCAAAGTAAATGCGCTATCCAATAAAAACAGAGTGACGCTGGAATGGGGCAGTGATACGGCATTAACAAAGGAAATCGAACAAAATCAGCGAGACGGAATTTACCGTTTTGAGGGATATAATATTTATCAGCTCCCGTCGCCAGAGGCGTCGGACAACCAGGCTATTTTAATTGAAAGCATCGATTCGGAAGACGGGCCGGCCGGCATATTTGGTTATAAAAGAGATCCTTTTACGGGCATTTTTTCTAACAAACTGCTTGTAAACGGCTCCAACAGCGGAATCCGTCACTATACAACAATTGAACTGGATTATTTTACGAATCAGCCCTTTCAGCCGGGACAAACCTATACCTTTGCTGTAAGTGCTTACCGCTATATCCCAAAAGCGGAAACCCCTTTTCCCATTATTGAATCCAAATTAACGCGAATTAATGTTTTAATACACGAGTTTAATCCGGGATACTCTGCACAAACCGGACAGGAGATCGAAGTGCAGCATTCCGGCTTTTCCACGGGATATGTAAAAGCCGTTGTGGTGAATCCTGCAGCTCTAACCGGTCATACCTACCGGGTTTCTTTTAATGAAGAAGAGCGCTGGACACTGAGAGATTTAAGCACAGGTGAGGTAAAGCTGACAAACCGGGAAAATATTTCCGGCGATGAAAACTTTCCCATCATAGATGGAATTATGCCGGTTGTATGGGGGCCTTCTGAATCCGGGCAGTTAAAAATGGACTGGGATTTCCATGACCCGCATCTTGGTGTTATAGAATATGACTGGGGCGGACAGGTCTTGAATGGTGGCATTGGTCTTGGAGCAGACTTTTTTGGCAGTACCGTTCCAAACGATTCCTTAATCCCGGTACGGATTGAATTTCAGATGCAAAACCAAGTCGAACAGAATGGCTGGGCCGGACAGGGGGCCGTCTATCTTAACGATTCCAGTTACACGTATATCGGCGTCGGGAACCTTCCTGTAAAAGCGTTTGATATTCGTAGACCCGATCAACCGCGCAGACTGAATATTTGTTTTACGGAAAATTCTGAGACATCAAACCGCACCTGGGATATGGGCTGGGACGGTACACAATTCCCGGATGAACGCGGGGCCGATGAATATTTATTTATAATGAACAGTTCCTATAACACCGGCAATTCGTATGACAATGGTCATAAAGGAACCAGCGAAGATGTTTTATACGCGCTTTGGTTAAGGCAAGGTTATGGACACAGCTATTTAGAAGATTATGGCGTTTTTGATATTCTGCCCAGCAGGCGTCTTCTTCCACAGGATAGTTATGTTTTTAGCGCACCGGAACCACCGAATCTGCCTACGAAATTTAAGCTTCTTCCGGCCTATCCCAATCCGTTTAACGGAAGCGTGCGTTTTCGTTTTCGTATCCCTAATCAGGCAAAAGTGAAAATTGAGTTGTATGATATTAACGGCCGACACGTTGCGCATATTTTCGACAAAAAGCTGGAGCAAGGAACGCATTCCATCTCCTGGCGTCCAGAGGATTTGGCAAGTGGAATGTATTTTTATAAAGTGGCTTTCTGCGGATAGTATAAAATGGGAAAAATTATCTACATCAAATAAAACAGGTTTAAATAAATGCCGGATGTTTATCATATAAAAAATAAATATCATGACTATGTCCTTAGTTCTGAAAAAAGATTCATTCACTTTTCACCTAATATTCGCTCAACTTAGGTTACACCAGAAAAAGGTTGGTTTACTAAGCTAAAGTACTAATGAAAAAACGTTTTACAGGAATGCATATGAATTATCGTATTGGTTTTGTTTTCACTCTGTTGGGAATGTTCATAATCCTGACGTCTTTTTTACCGGAAAATTTAAAAAAAACTGAATCCCCGGCCTTTGGAAGCGACGGTCACCGCACGTTTTATAACATAAATAATATTAATGGTATTATTTATTACAATGGTGAATCCGGACAATCGCTCAATGGGGAAGGAGGCATTTTATATCCGGCAGGCAGCGCCGCTATTGGTTTCGCCGAAGGTGTATTGTGGGGAGGGTATGTGAACGATCCCGACCCAAACCGGGTAAAACTAAGAATCGGGGGACAAATGTATTTAGCTGGTACCACTCCCGGCCGAATCATTTCTCCGGGTGTTGCGCAGGATTCGCAGGATGAAAGAGTCCGTATTTACCGAATCCGCAAAGACTGGCAAACGTTAAAACCGGACGATCCGCTGATATTAGATGAGATTGAACTGATACGCGGAATGGGATTTTCTGTTGATTCCTCTACTATCGGCCAGGAGATCGTTGACCAATATCAAAAAGACTGGCAGGAATGGCCGGTTGACTATGGCGCGCCGTTTTACGATTTGAATCATAACGGCATTTATGAACCCGGCCTTGGTGAAACGCCTGGCCTGGCCGGAGCCGATCAGGTACTTTGGTTTGTTACAAATGATTTAAATGAAAACGTTACCTTTTACTTTAGTGGCTCTCCATCGATGGGTCTGGAACTTCAGGTTAGCCTCTGGGGCTATGATCAACCTGACCTGCCGCTGGGACAGGCCACGTTTAGGCGTTACCGCCTTATTAATAAATCTGCTTTTCAGATTGATTCCATGTATATCGGAATGTTTTCGGATCCGGATATTGGAAATTATGTAGATGACTATGTGGGCTGTGATTCCATTTTAGAGCTTGGCTATGCTTATAACTCTGCTGAAACAGATATTCAATTCGATCCTTTTAATCTTTATCCGCCGGCAGCAGGATATCAGCTGTTACAAGGACCGATTGTTCCCTCTGCCGGAGACAAAGCGCTGTTTGATTTTAAACAAAAGGTTGGCTTTAAAAATCTTTCTCTTAAAGCATTTAGTTATATCCCTACCAGAGATATCGGTGGTTTACCGGATTACCGGAAAATTGGTATTATGAATTACAACTCCCTGAGAGGATATTTTGAATCGGCAAATATGGCGAATCTTGATCCTTATTTCCATCGTTCCGGTCCCGATAAAGGGGAAATTACCAAATTTCCGCTTTCGGGAGACCCGGTATCCGGAACGGGAGATATCGATGGCGAAGGTGAAAACCCACCTCCGGGTGACCGTCGTTTTATTATGGGCAGCGGGCCCTTTTCCATGGCACCCGGAGACACGCAGGAGGTGGTTTATGCTCAGATCGGCGGAATTGGAACAAAATGGAAAAATTATTGCGTTGAAATTTTAAAAACCAATGCCCGCTACATAAAAGAAATTTATCCCCACTTTCCCCTGATTTCGCAATTTAAAATTAAACCGCATCTCAGCGCTTCTTCCCGGGACGGGTACATAAGTCTAAATTGGGGAAATAATCCGCAATTTACGGAACTGCTTGAAGCGGATAATCCTGAAGGAAATTTTTCCTTTGAAGGCTATAAGGTCTGGCAACTGCCTTCGGAAGAAGCGGCCGACGCTGAGGCTGTTTTACTGGCAACGTATGACAAGGAGAGTGCGCCGGGAAATATTTATGGAAAATATCTCGATGAAGATTTCGGATATTATATTACAATTCCCTACGCCTTCGGAACTAATTCCGGTATTCAGCGCTATTTTATCGTTCAAAGGGATTATTTTGACGAAGACACGTTTATCGACGGAAAAAAATATACGTTCGCCGTCTCAGCTTACCGTTATTCTCCGGATCCGGCTCTGCCATTTCCGGTAATTGAATCGGGTTTAGCGCGGATAACGGTTGTGGCCCACGGCTCCAATCCAGGCTACAGCGCTGAAATCGGGGCGGAACTGCCGGTCAGCCATCTGGGAAAAAGCAGCGGAACCGTTTCTGCAAAGGTAATTGACCCGGGGCTGCTCACCGGAAACCACTATAAAGTTTCCTTTGATCAAAATGCGAATTGGTCCGTAACTGATTTGGATTTGAATGAAGTTAAGATTTCCGATCAGAGCAACCAGAGCGGCAATTCGGCCTATCCTGTAATCGACGGCCTGCTCATTACCGTATTCGGCCCGGATAGCAATGATATTGGTGATTGGAACGATACCGTTCATTCCGATTCGTTTCGTGTCTCAGGAGTGGACTGGGGCGGTCGTCTGCTAAACGGGGGACTGGATCTCGGAGAACTCTTTTTAGGAAGCACGATCAAAAGAGAAGAATTGGAACCGGTGCGGCTGGAATTCCAATCGCTCGAATCGATCCGGGCAAATGGATTTATTAGCGATGGCGCGGTGTACCGGAAAGATTTGGATTATAGTTTTAGCGGAATCGGAAAGCTGCCCATTGCCGCCTACAGTTTAAGCGATTCGCTGCATCCCCGCCGCCTGAATATCTGTTTTTCGGAAATGTATATTCCGGATTCATTAAATCCGAATTTAACCTGGGATATGGGTTGTGATTATGAATCAAAGCCCGGCCCAAAAGGGGGATACGAAGCGCTGTTTATTATGAAAAGCGATTACGATGGCGGACAGAATTACAATAATCTGCATAAAGGCGTAAACTCGGATGTGCTGTATGTGCTTTGGTTAAAGATAGAGCCATCATACAGTGCGTTAAATGAGGGTTACCGGTTTGCGATTGGGGCACAACTTAAAAACACACCCGAAGATGTTTTCACGTTCAGCGCTCCGGGAGAAGCAAATGTTCCCGCAAAATTCAGATTATATCAAAACTATCCTAACCCTTTTAATAATCAAACGACCATACGCTACTGGATTGAAAACAAGACAAAGGTACAGTTGGATGTTTATAATATGCTGGGACAAAAAGTGGCTGCTCTGGTGAACCGCGTGCAGGAGCAGGGCGAATATTTTGTTAAGTGGAGTCCCCCAAAAGGCGCCAGCGGGATATATTTTTATCAAATCAAAACAGACAAAACGGTAAAAACTAAAAAAATGGTTTTGGTTCATTAAAGGATTCTTAAAATGCGAAAAATGAAATCAACAGTTGGGCTGATTTTCCTTCTGCTTACCATATCCTTGTCTTCAGCCGGCGCGCAGAGAAGTGAATACCTTCCTTTCAAGGACCGAATCCCGCCGAATTTCCGAGGACAAAAAGAAAGGCTTCCCGAAAACGATCTTCGCTTCCAAGCCAGCCGGGCGGATAAAGCATACAGCATAAACGGTATTGCCGAAGACTGGTCTCTTGTTCCGGATTTTGGAATGGTTCCATCCGATGACTGGGCCGCCGCCATAACAACGGATCAAAAAAATAATGTCTACCTCGCTGGTTCCAGTACGGCTGCCGGCTTTGGCTTGGATATCAGCCTGGTAAAATATGATGCTGCGGGGCAGGAGCTTTGGGCAGCTGTTTATGACAGTCCCGCCGGATTGGATGACAAAGCGGTTAACGTTTTTATCGGAAGCGACGGTGCCGTGTATTTAGCAGGAAAAAGTTACAGTAAGTGGAATCAGAGCAGCGCCCTTCTTCTTAAATATGATACGGAAGGAAATTTGCTGTGGGATAAACAGTACGACAATCTCGGAGATGAATTAATGTATGCCGAGATGAATAACGATCATTATATTGTGTTTGGTGCAGAGTGCAGGAACGGGCTGCAAACCAGTAAACTGGATACCAGCGGACAGGTGTTCTGGTCGGATTTATACGAAAGCAAAGGTGAATTAGGAAATTATTACAATACCTTAGTAACCGATAAAGCAGGAAACACCTATGCCAACGGATTCATTCGGGATCCGAATGAACGTCCTGTAACGGTGGTCCTAAAATATGATCAAAACGGGCAGTTAGTCTGGGCCGCTATATTTAATGAGAACGATGCCGGTTACTGCAATTTCGGAAATATGGCAGTTGATAAAGAGGGCAATGCCGTAATTTGCGGGAGCGATAAAAATTCTGATAAAATGGTTGTGACTAAAATTGACAGCAGCGGCAGTTTGCTGTGGTCAGCAGTTTATACGGACCCGTTTCTTAATTATGTGCAGGGTCAAAAAGTAGTTCTGGATGGGCAGGGTTCTGCTTATGCGCTGGGAACATGCAAAACACATTTTAACTGGACAAGTGTGCTGGTAAAATACGATACCGAAGGCAACCAGCTTTGGGCCGTCCTATTTGACGACACGTATGAAAACCGACCAGCTGGGTAATTTATATGTCTGCGGCAGTGTTCATTCTTCCACAGATGATATTGATGTGACCGTTGTAAAGTTTGATACGGACGGCAATTATAAATGGCAGGCGGTCTCCGGCGCCGGCCTGAACGGCTGGGACTGGTTTAGTGATGCTGCCGTTACCAGCGAGGGAGATGTCTTTGTCACGGCTTCTTCAAAAACCGTGTCTGGCAGGCAGCGCTTTATCAGTCTGTTTAAATATGGGCAAAGCGGGAAAGACAGCGTGGAGTATGTGCTGCCGGAGCAGTTTTCATTAACGCAGAACGCGCCCAATCCCTTTAACAACCAAACCCTGCTGCGTTTTTCGGTGAAGAAGGAAATGCCGGTAAAAGTCAGCGTTTATAACTGCATCGGCCGGCGTGTTTTTTTTAAAAAATTAGGAGTGCTGCAACAGGGGAACCATTCCGTTCATTTTAACGGTGCAAATCTGGCCAGCGGCGTTTATTATTATCGGATTGAAGCAGGAGGGACGGTAAAGACTAAAAAAATGGTTTTGGTGCATTATAAAAGACCTATAAAATATTGACAAAAAAGAAACTAATCTGAAATCTGAGTTCGTTATTCTCCAATCGTTAATGAAATAAAATAATGACCAACGATTAACGATTAACGAAGTACGATCAAACCAGGTCTTAGTTCATTCGAAAGAACGTTCGCCGGACTTTTACACCTGGAAGGATGGAATTCGTCTTTAACTAAAAAAACACAGTTAGAATATACATTTTTCGTATTCAGACAAGTGACGGATTTTTGCAGTCGAATAAGTGTATTTTAATCAAATAAGGAAGCCGGAATTAAGCCCTTAATAAAGACATCCGAAGCGCTCTTTTATCTATTAGCAGGCAGCATTCTTTTTGTATATGGACAGGATGCCATTAGTACCGAAAGCGCTTTTTCAAAACTAGATTCTGTGCAGAGAACGGTGATAATAGCTAAACAACTGGAGCGTCTGCCGCAGCGCGGTTTGGATGCGGTGCTGGAATTGCAGCCGGCCATAATCGTGCAGGACGGCGACATGCATATTTTGGGCGGGCGGGACGATGAAGCGGGTTTTTATCTCAATGGTCTGCCCATTACCGATCTCTTTACCGGCGTTTCGTTTATACATGACACCCCGAAGACAATTGGACAGATTGGTGTTTTCACAACCGGATATTCCGCTCCTTTCGGAGGCGCTAATCCGGGAATTATTAAAAATCGATCCGCCTATTATAAGTTTTGCTTTCAGCGGTTATTCGGCAGAGAGAATTGTGGCCTACTACGGTGATTTTGGATTTAAAGGGCTTCTGCAAATGCCCATTAAAATAGAAGAAGTAAGCGCTTTACTGGATACGATTCGACATCCTTAAAAAGGGGCGAAAAGCCCCTTCAGTTACTCATCTTTTTTCATTCCAAATGTTTTATCTAACGGAATAAACGGAATAATTAAAAATCCCGGAATAGTGGCAATCATCACCCAGATAAAAAAGTGCTGATAGCCGATAATTTCCTGCAGCCAGCCGCTGAACATTCCCGGAATCATCATCCCCAAAGCCATAAAACCGGTGGCGATAGCAAAATGCGCGGTTTTATATTTTCCTTCGGATACAAAAATCATAAACAGCATATACGCGGTGAAGCCGAACCCATAGCCAAATTGCTCGGCCGCGACGCAGGCATTAATAATCCAAAAATTATCCGGCTGCGCGTAAGATAAATAAACATACACAACATCCGGAATATTGATAGCGAGAGCCATTATCCAAATCCAGTATTTCAATCCGTTTTTTGCCGCCAGAAAACCCCCCAGCAGCCCGCCGATGGTTAAAAAGAGGATTCCGACAGTCCCGTAAATAAATCCGACTTCCCCGGTGGTTAGCGCCATGCCTCCCAGTTCCTGCGCGTCGAGCAGAAATGGAGAGGCCAGCTTTACCAACTGGCTTTCTGCGAGGCGGTATAAAAGCAGAAAAGCCAGAATCAAGCCGATGCGCTCTTTTTTGAAAAAGAGCATAAAGGTTTCGGCAAATTCTTTAAGTACGGTTTTAAAACCTTCTGTCGGCGCCGGTTTATCCGAAACCGGATAGGGCAGGATAATTTTATGATAGATGAAAAAGGCGATAAACATTACCGTTAAAAAGAAAAACGTAATGGACCAGGCCAATGGAATGTTGCCGGCGCGCCCTTTAAAGACGGCAGAAGAGGAACTGTGTAATTTGGGATCCAACTGAATTAAGGTTGCAGCGGGCGTTTTCCAATTGGTGCGATTAAATTCCAGACGCTGACCTTCCATTAAGGCAATGCTTTTATCACCGGAATGGTAACCAAAATTCAGCACAATATTCTGATCATCCTGTGGTTCGGCTGATAAGCGAATAAAGACAAGCCCAATATTTCCTTCTTTTTCGGAAGGCGCTTTCAACTCTGCGCCAAAGTATTTATGCAGAATTTTTTCCAGCGGTTTCGTAATATAAGCATGCCAGGTCGATTCATTGGCCTTTGCTTCTTCCGCCGATAAAACGATTTCACTCTTTGTAAAACCGTGGGTAGTATTCCATTCTTTGGCCCAGCTTTTAAGCGAATCGGCTTTCTGTCTGGCAATCGGATGCGCCGCAATAGCCGGTTGTTTCGGAACAGTAATAAAATGAATCGCACCGTTTTCTTCGTTAAAAACAATGGAATCCGGAGAGGCAAACACTGCCTGTTGAATTCCGGGGGCGGCCGTCACTTCGATATCAATATCGGGCAGACCGCTATTGGTTTCAATAAATCCGGCCAGAATGATTAATAGCCCCTGACCGGTAATCATGGCAAAACGGTAAAAAGTACTGCGAATGCCCACGTACCATGCTTGTTCGTGTTGATCCAGTCCCAGCATATAAAAACCATCCGCGGCAATATCGTGTGTGGCGGAACTAAAAGCCAGCAACCACATAAAGGCGAGGGTCATCTGAAAAAATCCGGGCAAAGGAATGGTAAAAGCAACTCCGGCCAGTCCGGCGCCTACTACAAGCTGCATGGCGATGATCCAAAAACGCTTGGTTCTGAAAATATCGACAATGGGACTCCAGAAGGGTTTGATTACCCAGGGCAGGTAGAGCCAGCTTGTATAAAGGGCAATATCCGTATTCGAAACGCCAAGACGCTTGTACATTATAACCGAAACCATCATCACAATTACATAAGGAATGCCTTCAGCAAAATAAAGGGAAGGAACCCAAAACCAGGGCGACCGTTTTTTTGTGTTCATCTGTTTCTCCGTAAAATCAGTATATGCGTTTTAATGTACTGCCCGGATAGTAGTGCAGAACAATCTCTTCAGATGTGTAGCTTTTTAGCGACATTCCCAGCGCGCCGATTTGACACAATCCCGCTCCATGCCCCCAGCCGGCCCCCGTTAGGACAAATGAATCGTCTTCTGCTTTTGTAACGGTAAAAGCGGAGCTGTACAAGAATTTTTTATGCAGGGCCCGACGGATAACATACTCATCATCAAGCAAATGGCGGAAATTTATACCGTTTGAATCCATACAGTCAATAGCCGCTTTTTTAGCGCGTCCGGAACCGCCCCGTTCCAAAATTGTAATATTTTGGACAGAAGCCACATCAATTCCGCGGAATTGTTTTAAGCTGGAAATGAGTTCCGACTGAGTGATTCGTTCTTCCCAACGGAAATAGTGGCCGTCTTCGTCTACACTGCCAAGATATTTTTTAAGTTCATTTTCCGGGATGATGTGCGGAGAGCAAAATGTATGGGGTTTGCTATTTACCCATGCGGCGAAATTCGTTTCGTCGCTGAGCGGTTTTTGCCATTCGGGCGGTTCGTCAGCGGCATCGGCTTTAATTTGTAAATAGGGAAGCGCGGGACCTGACCAGATATTTTCGAAGGCTTCCATCACGCCGCCGCAGCTCTTGGAATAGCGGGCGTCGCAGATAGTATTTTCATACAGCAGAACCTGTCCGTAGGTGTTTAGCGCGCCTTTGATGGATTGCGGTGTAAGAAAGGTCGTCCCCTGATAGCGCTGGCAGCAGTCGTCATTGCACACATCCATCCCGAGATGCACATGCTTTTGTTCCACATTGGCCAGCATCCATGAACGGGCCGTAATCGTCTGCGCCTCGATTAAGGCTTCGGGACAGGCGGCGCCCATTTCGGAAGTGGCGACACACATCAGGTACTGTTCGATGGGTAATTCGTTAATCATTATTAACCGGTCTTCATAGCTGCCGATGATAAGGGCGCCGGAATAGACGGCATTGATGTATTTTTTCCAGTGAAAATCACGCCCGCTGATGACGTTTTTTACCAAAAGCCCCCGGCCGGGAGCAATTTCCTTTCCGTCCCGAATCGGGAAGATAGAAATGGTATTGGGCGCGCTATATGTTTTATCATCGAGGCTAAATTGAATATGGTCTCTGCTGTATTTGAAATAGAGTTCCGTTCCCGCTTTGAGGGCGATACTGCGGCCCGAATAATCGATCTGGTAAGCAGGGGATTGGGGAATAACGATGGAAACCGATGTATAGCGGTCTTCGGGCAAAATAATGCCAACCCGGATGAGCGGCTCTTTGTCCGGAATAATTCCTGGTTGTAGCATTATTGTTCCTTACTGTAATTCTGAAACGCGTCGATTCCGGCGCCAATAGCGGGGGCTTCGCGCAGGCGGGAAATTTTAATAATCTGTCTTAAATTCGAGTAATGTTTTTTCGCTTTTTCATCCAGAACCTTCGAATTTTTAATGCGATCGTTTAATTGTTTTAATAACGGTTCATAAAGCGTTGTTGTGCCGTGCCGGCTGTCCATTAATTCGCCGAGGCGCTGCCCGATAATAACGCTTTCCAAAAGTGTGCCCGTAAACGGATGCTTTGCTTGCAGAGGCGCTCTGTTTTCGTTTATAAAGGCAAACAACCCCCGCCAACCGCTGTACAGGGTGGTGATGCGCTCGTATAGCAGCAGACTCAGCTGAGTTGCCGTCAGAGTGAGGGTCGCGCTGGAATCGGCGTCGCCCTGGGCCGCCTGCTCGGATATTTGCAACGGGTACACTTGCTGAGCATTTAATTCCCGAAGGCTTTTACCGCTAATGGCAGCGTAAATACTCTGAATGCCTCCGGCCGAGGCAAACCGTTCCAGTGAGCGGCCGTCTTCGCTTTTCATTTCCCAGCTTTTAGCCAGCCAGTCTTTTGTCTTGTCGAAAGGAACAAGGTCTCCATTGAGTTTTAACGCATCGGCCACACCGGTTCCGCCGCCAAGATAATAGGCATTCTGCACCTCTCTAAACAATCCGTCTGCCGAAAAATTTTCTCCGATGCCGCAGTAATCGGCGTCACTGCCCAAATGATAGACAGGCGCTGCAAAATTGATTTGCGAAAGCTTCAGCCGCTCTTCCAGCAAATCGGAGTATTGCAGCATCCGCGGCCCGTTAGCCACGGCCACGATGCCGCGTTTGTTTTCAGTTTTCAGCCCCGGCATACCAATTCCGACGAGAATGGTGTCTTTACCAGATTGTTTTGCCAATCCTTCGATAACCTGGGCGCAGGCTTCCACATACACTGCTTCCTGTTGCTTTTCCGCGTCGGTCGGGGCGGCTGTGCCACTCTGCATTTCCTGAATCTGTACCGCGATGGAAACCGGTTCGAAATCTGCCTGAAAACCGGGGATGTCTTTATAGGAGCGTTGGGCGTTTAGGGCGCCCTGCGCAAACGTTTTTGTATTTGGATCGTATTGTATTTCCCATGCGCTGACCTTTGTTGCGCCGCCGTCCACGCCAATGAGTAAAAAATTATGAGGCATAAAAATCCTTTTTTTATAGTGGTTCTAAATTAAAAACTAAAATTTGTTAAATACCGGTGCGAAGCCCAAAAGTTTCGCACTGTTTTTTTACACGAAAGTCAAGAAGCCCGCGCGAAGAGAAACGGAGATAATAATATCTAAAAATCAGGTTCTCCATTTTAAAATCCAATTGATTGAAAACCTATTCTCCACATCAATCGTCAAGCGGTTTCTTCTTCGTGAAAAGAATACAAACTCCAAATACGTTTCTGTTTTCCCGCCAAATTACAAAATATAAACGGTATGGTATCTCTACAGACTTTTCCCACGATGCCGCTAATTATTCCGCTTTTGCCGCCGTTTTAAGGCTTCCACTCGCATATAGTCTTTGGCTTCGTCGTTGCGATCGATGGTGGCCTGGTCGATGTTGTGATCGGTGCCGCCCTGATGCCGGACAACTTCATAGATGGCATCCCACACCCGGCCGATGCGCCAGGTTTCACTGATACGCAGCACCATGGCATAATCTTCGCCGTAATTGCGGGCGTACGGTTCTTCATTCATGCTGAAACCCAGTTCACGGATCAGGCTGATAGGAATGGAGCGCGGCGCCCCGGCCCCGTTAATGCGCAGCAGGTTGTTACGCCCGTTCTCTTCGGTCCATTCGTCGTGCGTTACCACCGGCAATTCCTCCATGCGCGAATAGGCGCTGTTCGCATCCAGCTCCCAAACTTCGTAAGAACCGATAACCATGCCGATTTTAGGGTCGCTTTCATAGACGGCCAATATTTTTTCAACGGCGTCCGGTTTTAGACGGTCGTCCGAATCTAATTGCACATAGTATTCGCCGCGAGCCGTAAAGGCGCCCATATTCAGACAGAGTCCCAGATTATTAATATTGTACACCAAAAGCTGCACCGCTGGTTTTTCGGCATTGTATTTATCACCACCTTTTTGGTAGCGTTCCACTTCTTTAATGGTGGGATCGTCGGTTCCACCGTTGACCACAACAATCACTTCCACTTCCTGTACGGTTTGCCTCTGTACACTTTCGATGGCGGCGCCGATGAATTCGGGGCGGTTGTTTACCGGAATGATTACCGAGGCTTTTAGAGAAGCGTTTCCCGGGGCAGCGGGCCGTTCTTCGTAAAACGCGCCGGGGGCAAGGTAGGCGCCGATGCGTTTCAGATGCGCTGTTAAGACTTCTTCCGCTTCAACCTGGCTTTCCCGTCCGGCCAGAAGATAATCAAAAACATTATGCGCGGTGCTTTCCGCTTTTATGCTGTAAAGGGAACCGGCGTAGCGGTTGGCGGTGTGTAGAATCTCGTGATTTTCGGCCAGCTTTAATCGCAGATCATACAGGGTGTTGAATTTCAGACGTTCATCGCAATAACCGATTGCTTCCAACGCTTCTTTGCGATACATAAAAACGCGACCAAAATCCTGATTATCCCGCAGACGGCCGTGGTGGTGTTTAAGCAGTTTTACTTCTTTTATCTGAGCGCTTTCAACCAGTTCATAGTCGCCGTAAAGCATGCCCGCTTTGGGATAGTATTCCATTTGTAAAAAGAAGACTTCCAAAATTCCTTGTTTTAACTGAATTTCGATATTTTCATTATCAAGATAGAGAATATGCGGGCCGCGGGCCGCTTTAAACGCAGCATTGAGCAGGCCGCCTTTAGTGGCATGCTGGACGGCGGAAGCGGAGCAGGCGGCGCCTTTTTCTTTCAGTTCGGTTAAAAACGAAACGATATCCGCATCTTCGGGATTAATAATTATGATTTCCGTTTCCGGATCGGCCTGTGCCAGAATCGAACGCATGGTATTGGCAAAATGGGCCTCCGGGGAGCCGTGTAAAATGATGCTTGTTTTTATTTCCGGCATTTTATCTCCATTCTAAATTATTCTCGATTTCCTAAGGTTATGCTCAGGGCAAGCATTGTTTATTTATAAAGTAAGTATTTTTTTCGGATTTGTTTGAAATCATCCAGCGATTTTTTCCATTTCTTTTCAATTTCCGAAACCGGAACGCGGTTACCTAAATCTTCCGCAATCCAGCCGCAACCCAAAACTTTATTGAACATTTTCAATCGCTTCTTTTTGGCAAATAGGTCATATTCCGGATAAAGCTTCATAACGGTTTCCATAATGTAAAAACCGGCGCTGTAGGAATTAAAAGCCGTTACATCTGTCAGATGCAACTGCACACCCTGCAAGGTTTCTCCTTTAAAGATACCGTAATAGGGTTTAAAATACAGAGGGCGGAAAAGGATGCCCGGAAGATGCAGCGCATTTAACGAATCGGCCAAAAGCGCGCCATCTATCCACGGAGCGCCGGTTATTTCGAACGGAGACGTATATCCAACGCCTTCCGAAAGCGTATGCAATTCGCCATAGGTTCCGGTCGTACTCATAAACAGTACGGTTTGCCAGTGCGGTACATGCGGAGAGGGCGGCACCCAAAAGAGTCCTGTTTTATCCCACAGCATATCCCGCGTCCAGCCGCTAAGCGGAATGACCGTCAAATCGCAGTGAATGTCAAATTCATTATTGAACAGCTGCGCCAGTTCACCGATGGTCATTCCGTGGCGGTAGGGAATGGGGTAGAGTCCAACAAACGAAAAATAACCTTTTTCGACGAGATTACCTTCTACCGCCAGGCCGCCGATGGGATTGGGCCTGTCCAGTACGATTACCGGAATATTGTTTTCGGAGGCGGCCTCCATAACCATTGCCATCGTATAAATGTAGGTGTAAGCGCGAACGCCAATATCCTGAATATCGACAATTAAAACATCGATATCTTTGAGCATTTCTTTAGTAGGCTTGCGATTTTTTCCGTATAGACTATAGACAGGCAAACCCGTTTTGGGATCGATCGCATCCTGCACTTTTTCACCGGCTGTAACCGCACCGCGGATACCGTGTTCAGGGCCAAAAAGGGCGTGCAGATCGATGTTAGGATTAGCGGCAAACAGATCGGCGGTGCTCTGCAGCGAGCCGTTGATACCGCTGGGATTGGTAAGCAACCCCACCCGTTTGTCCTTAATTAAGGAGAGGTGATTGGCAATAAAATTTTCACTGCCTAAAATAACCCGTTTTTGTATCCGGACTTTAGGATTAATTTGATTTATTGGGGGAGCGGGTTTTATTTGTTTTTGTGCTGTACAGGACAGGAGAAGCACAGGTAAAAGAGAAACAAAGGCTTTTTTTAAACGCAAGAAAGACTCCACATAAAAAAGGTTTATTAGATATATGAACAAACTAATTTTAAAATAATAAGAATTATGCAGAATTCCAATAGGAAATTTAATTCCATTTCTGAGTTCCCCACATTTTTCAAATTAAATTATTGAAAGCTATCCATGAATTCACTATAAAAACCACGAATTCCACGAATTTACACGAATCTATTCAATATAATTTCAATAAAAACAATCCGTGTCTTTCTGTGGAAATCGGTGGCTATACCTTTTTAGACCGGACTCATCAATTATTTGATAAGTTTAAACATCGTATGTTAAAATGCGTTTCGTATTTATTGTGATGTTGCTTAAATTCGATTGGTACTTTATGTACAATTTGCGATGGGATAGCGCCTTGCTTTTAGCTAAAGGAAGTAATCCGTCTTTTTTGAATTTTAAGCTTTTTATCCTCTAATCCATTAGATCTATAGCATCTTATAGGTGATGTATTATAAATTTTCGGGAGATACTAAGGAAAAAACAGAAAAAGGATTGACAGGTATCGATTATCCCCTTATATTCAAGCCTCAAAAAATAGGACAAAAAAAGTCCTATTTTTTTATTTTTTAAATAGGACAAAATTGGTCTGATTTATGATGCGCTTCAGTAAAAAAGTGGAATATGCTCTTATCGCCATGGTAAACATGGGCTCCGGCGCCGAGCTGTACACTTCCAAATCTCTTTCGGAGCAATTCAATATTCCTCCGGAAGTGATGGGAAAAGTCTTACAGGCATTAGTGCGCAGCGGTCTGCTTATGTCGGTACAGGGCGTTAAAGGCGGCTACACCATTTCCAGACCTTTAAACAAGATAAATGTACTGGAATTAATTGAGGCAGTGGACGGCCGGGTCAAACTGGCCTCGTGCGGAACCAATCCGCCGGAGTCCTGTGCCCAGTACGGCTACTGCGGCATTCAGACGCCGGTAGAAATTATTCAGGAAAAGCTAATCGGTTTTTTCAAAGCCATTACATTATTGGATATAAAAAACACATATAACAAAAATGCGTCGGTTTCGTAGAATGGATTTTTTATACACCGACAAATATCTTTGAGAGGAAATTATGTCATTTGAACAAGAGATACTGGATGCGCTTAAAGCGGTATATGATCCGGAAATACGGGTGAATATTGTGGACTTGGGTCTGGTTTACAGTGTGCAAAAAACGGATGACGGCACTGCTGAGATCAAAATGACCTTAACGACACCGGGTTGTCCGGTGAGCGACCAGATTATGCGCGATGTTAAATTTGCGGCCGGGAAACACCCTGAAGTAAGCAAGGTGGATGTGGAGCTGGTTTGGGAGCCGCAATGGAACCGGGATATGATGAGCGAAGACGCAAAGCTGATGCTCGGGTTTTAGCGCGACGCTACTCGCCCGTTGTGTGATTTTGTCGTTTAAGGAACAAGAATAAAAAGGTAGCTAAATGAGTGAAGAAACAAAAAAAATAGAAGCCGTTACCAGTCAGGAATATAAATACGGATTCGTGACCGATATAGAATCCGACACTATTCCACCGGGACTGAATGAGGATGTGGTGCGCCTTATTTCGGCCAAGAAAAAAGAACCGGAATTTTTACTGGAATGGCGCCTTAAAGCCTTTCGCCACTGGCAGAAAATGGAAGAGCCGCATTGGGCGCATCTGAACTACGAACCCATAGATTATCAGACCAGCAGTTACTATTCGGCGCCAAAAGAGACCAAAAAACTCAATAGTTTAGACGAAGTGGACCCGGAGCTGTTGCGCACATACGAAAAACTGGGCATTCCCTTATCCGAGCAGGAACGTCTGGCCGGCGTGGCGGTGGATGCGGTATTCGACAGCGTTTCCGTGGCCACAACGTTTAAGGACAAACTCTCTGAGCTGGGTATTATTTTCTGCTCATTTTCGGAAGCGGTGCAGAACCATCCCGACTTAATTAAAAAATACCTTGGCTCTGTGGTGCCTCCGGGCGATAATTTTTTTGCCGCTTTAAACTCTGCCGTTTTTAGTGACGGCTCGTTTGTGTACATTCCCAAAGGCGTGCACTGTCCCATGGAATTATCCACCTACTTCCGTATAAATGCCGCCGAAACAGGGCAGTTTGAGCGCACGCTGATTGTCGCGGACGAAGACAGTACGGTCAGTTATCTCGAAGGGTGTACTGCGCCGCAGCGCGACGAAAATCAGCTGCATGCCGCGGTGGTGGAACTGGTGTCGCATAAGGGCGCCAATTTAAAATATTCCACGGTGCAAAACTGGTACCCGGGCGATAAAGATGGCAAAGGCGGTATTTATAATTTTGTAACCAAACGCGGTATTGCCCACGAGAACGCCAAGATTTCCTGGACACAGGTGGAAACCGGTTCCGCCATTACCTGGAAATATCCGGGTGTGATTTTAAAAGGGGATAACTCGGTGGGCGAGTTTTACTCGGTTGCTTTGACCAATAATCACCAGCAGGCCGATACCGGAACGAAAATGATCCATCTGGGGAAAAACACTAAAAGTACTATCGTTTCCAAAGGTATCTCGGCGGGAAAAAGCAATAATTCCTATCGCGGATTGGTGAAGATTGGTAAAAACGCGGAAAATGCCCGCAATTTCTCACAGTGCGATTCGCTGCTGATTGGCGATACCTGCGGGGCGCATACGTTTCCCTATATCGATGTGCACAACACAACAGCAAAACTGGAACACGAAGCGACCACATCAAAAATTGGCGAAGACCAGATATTTTATCTGAATCAGCGCGGTATTTCCACCGAAGATGCGGTTTCGATGATTGTAAACGGTTACTGTAAAACAGTATTTCGTGAACTGCCTATGGAATTTGCCGTGGAAGCGCAAAATTTGCTTAGTCTCAGCCTTGAAGGCAGTGTCGGATAAAAAGAATACGGAGACCGGAAAGCAAATTAGTAGAAGCGGAGAGGAAAGCCCGGACACAGTACAAAAGATATTTTAGGAAAGATAGCGGTTGTATCGCTTAAAGATCACAAGGAGTAAAAATGTTAGAAATAAAAAATTTACAGGCTTCTATAGATGGTAAACAAATCTTAAACGGAATTAATCTTTCCGTTGGGCCGGGAGAAATCCACGCCATTATGGGACCGAACGGTTCCGGGAAAAGTACGCTTTCCAATGTGCTGGCCGGTCGGGAAGAATATGTGGTAACGGGCGGTGAAGTCTGTTATAACGGTGAAAATCTGTTGGAGCTGCCCGCGGAAGATCGCGCCCGTCGGGGCATCTTTTTAGCGTTTCAGTACCCGGTGGAAATACCCGGTGTAAGCAATACTTATTTTTTAAAAACAGCGCTCAACGAAAAACGAAAGTTTAACGGCCAGGAGGAGATGGACGCGGCTGATTTTCTGGCGCTGGTAAAACAGAAAATGAAGGTGGTCGATATCGATAAAAGTTTGTTGAGCCGGCCGATTAATGAAGGGTTTTCGGGCGGAGAAAAAAAGAAAAATGAAATTTTTCAGATGGCGGTGCTGGAACCGAGTTTGGCAATTTTAGACGAAACCGATTCGGGACTGGATATCGACGCCTTGCGGGTGGTTGCTAACGGGGTAAACAGCCTGCACAATAACGAGAATTCATTTCTGGTGATTACCCATTATCAGAGGTTGCTGGACTATATTGTACCGGATTTTGTACACGTGCTTTCCAAAGGAAAGATTGTTAAAACCGGCGGCAAAGAACTAGCCCTCGAGCTGGAGGAAAAAGGCTACGACTGGCTGACGTAGTTGTGTTCTAGAATTAAACTATTAGCACGAAGTGCTACGAAGGAGTACGAAGAGATACGGAGAATCGGAAAGGTTTTTTATGAAAACCACCTTAAAGAATCTGGTTTAAGCCGAAAAGCGGTGCTGAAAAACCAAAAAAATTCTCGGTGGCCGAAATCAGCGCTTTCCTTTTATTAATGAAACGTTTGGTTCAAACGAACAGAGAAAACTTGGAGTAAATTTTTATGAACGGTCAAACACAAGCGGTTAAAAATTATCTGACTGCTTTTGAAATAATAGAAAAACAGAATAAAAACCTGCATCCGGAGCGGGAGAAAGCAATACAAGCGTTTG
The DNA here is from genome assembly GCA_024278755.1 of Calditrichota bacterium. Lineage (GTDB taxonomy): Bacteria > Calditrichota > Calditrichia > Calditrichales > Calditrichaceae > JANTFQ01. Next base: position 153,951 of record JAJRSO010000038.1, read on the forward strand.
CCGAAGCGGGCTTTCCGGATAAAAAAAATGAAGCCTGGCGTTTTACGGATTTATCCCGTCTCCTGGATGTCGATTTTATTCCGGGGCGTCCGGCAGAGTTAAACCGGGAGATTAAAGCCGAAATCGAACCGTATCTGTTTACACAATGGAAGGGCGCTCAGCTGGTTTTTGTGGATGGGTTCTTCTCCGAGACATTTTCCCGGATTCCGGTTTCCCCGGAGGCCGTACAAATATCCACACAACTTTCCGAAACGAATACAAATCACACCGAAACCATTCCGCAAGAGGATTTACCAAAGGCGGAAAACGCGTTTACCCTGTTAAACACAGCGCTGACACGAACAGGCGTATCCATCCGGATTAAAAAAAATACAAATGCTCTTCCCATACATATTTTATCCATTCAGACAAATCGCGCGGAGTTTTCGTTTTCCATGCCAAAAAACAGGATTCATTTGGAAAGCGGCAGTTCTTTGCAAATGATAGAAACATTTGTAGCCACGGGTGAAACAGTCTATTTTACCAACGCAATTACAACCATTCAACTGGATGAAAACAGCCGCTGCGATTATTATAAAATGCAAAACGAAAGCCGCAAAGCCAATCATATCTCCGGACTGAAGGCCGTTCAGGAACGGAACAGCGTATTTCGAGCGCATACGCTTGATTTTGGCGGCGGACTGGCGCGCAACAACCTGAAGGCAGTATTGAACGGCGAAGGGGCCGAAACGGTGTTAAACGGATTGTATCTCGGTCGGGGCAATCAGCATATCGAGAACCATACGGTTATCGAACACGCCGCTGCGCATTGCAACAGCTCCGAGCTTTTCCAGGGAATCCTGGCGGATAGTTCCCGCGGTGTGTTCAGCGGAATGATTCATGTGCATCGCGACGCTCAAAAAACAGACGCCCGCCAGTCCAATAATTGTTTATTATTGTCGGAAGAGGCAAAAATTGATTCCAAACCGCAACTGGAAATTTACGCGGACGATGTGCAATGCAGTCACGGCGCCACCGTCGGCCAACTGAACGAAGAAGAGATTTTTTATCTTCGCTCCCGCGGCATTGGGAAAGAGACGGCAAGGCATATCCTGACCTACGCTTTCGCCGAGAAAATAATCGAACACATCGATATTCCCGAATTGAAAGAACGGGCGGAAACGTTTTTTCGGAATAAGCTTGGCGAAAAGCTGCATCTTAATAAATAACAACAGAGGACGAAATGAATCCCGAATTTAAAGAACTGTATCAGGAAATAATTTTAGAACACAACCGTTCGCCGCGGAATTTTGGCGTTCTCGAAAATGCGACCCACGTGATGGAGGGCCGCAACCCGCTCTGCGGCGACCAGTATAAAATCTATATGATTATTGAAGATGATATTATCAAAGACGTACGGTTCGAAGGTTCCGGCTGCGCTATTTCCAAAGCCTCCGCCTCGGTTATGACCACGGTGGTTAAAGGAAAACCAAAGACTGAGGCCGAACGGTATTTTACCCTGTTTCATAAAATCGTAACCGGAGAGACGGACGAAGAGGAGACCTTCGAAAGCGCCGGTAAAATAGCGGCATTTGCGGGCGTCGCCGAATTTCCCGTTCGTGTAAAATGCGCTTCGCTGGCCTGGCACACCATGCACAACGCTCTTCAGGGCAATAAAACATCGGTATCGACCGAAGAATAGAAAATATGACCGAACATTATTTAGACGAAGACCTTATCGTTACAGTATTAAAAACCGTTTACGATCCCGAAATTCCGGTGGACGTGTACGAACTGGGGTTGATTTATAAAATTACTATAAACAATCAACATGTAAAAATTGATATGACGTTAACCACGCCCAACTGCCCGGAGGCACAGTCCCTGCCCCTTGCGGTTAAAGAACGGGTGGAGATGCTGCCCGCTGTAGAGTCTGCCGAAGTTGAAATTGTTTGGGAACCCAAATGGGGACCGGAGATGATGAGCGAAGAAGCCAAACTGGCTATCGGATATTTTTAGAATGGAAACAGATATGCAAAGTTCAAAACAGACGATCGATGCCGCTAAAATTCGCCGGGATTTTCCGGTGCTGAATCAACAGGTACATGGAAAACCGCTGGTGTATTTTGACAACGGCGCGACCACCCAAAAGCCCATAGCGGTTATAAAAGCCCTGACCCGCTATTATGAAAATGACAATGCCAATGTACACCGTGGCATCCACCAATTAAGCGAACGCGCTACCAACGGATTTGAAACAGCCCGTAAAAAAGTGGCTGCCTTTATCGGGGCCAAATCGGAGCGACAAATCATTTTTACCCGCGGAACAACGGAATCCATTAATCTCGTTGCCGCAGCCTGGGGACGGAAATTTGTTTCCGAAGGGGATGAAATTATTTTAACCGAAATGGAGCACCACAGTAATCTGATTCCCTGGCAGCTATTGGCACAGGAAAAAGGCGCCGTGCTGAAATATCTTTCCATTACGGAAGAGGGTACGCTGGATTTTACGGGGTTTGAATCCATTTTATCAAACCGCACTAAGCTGATTGCCGTAACGCATATGTCCAATGTTTTCGGCACCATTAATCCCATCAAAAAGATTATTCGTCTGGCGCACGATCGCGGCATTCCGGTATTGCTCGATGCCGCCCAGAGCGTGCCTCATCTGCCCATCGATGTGGAACATCTCGATTGCGACTTCCTGGCCTTCTCCGGGCATAAAATGTTGGCGCCCACCGGAATCGGTGTTTTATATGCCAAACGCTCCCGTCTCGAAAATATGGATCCTTATCAGGGCGGCGGTGAAATGATTAGCTCCGTCTGGCACGATAAGTCTACATGGAATGAAATCCCACATAAATTTGAAGCGGGAACTCCTCATATTGCCGGCGCCATCGGTCTGGGCGCTGCCATCGATTATTTAAACACGCTTGGGATGGAAAATATTACCCACTATGAACAAGAGTTGACCACCTTTGCGCTGGATAAAATGATGCGCATCCCCAATATGAAAATATACGGCAACGCGCCGGAACGTGGCGGCGCCATTTCGTTTAATATCGGCAATGTGCATCCACACGATCTCTCCCATTTTTTGGATCAGCAGGGAATTGCCGTGCGCGCCGGGCACCATTGCGCGCAACTGATTATGCGTAAATTTGATATTGCCGCCACCACCCGTGCCAGTTTTTATTTTTACAATACCTTCGAAGAAATTGACTATTTTGTGGAACAGTTGACCGAAGCACAAAGATTTTTTGATTATTAGCGGCAGGGTTGTTCACAAACCGGGAAAAGCGATTGAAAAAACGAAAACTATCCATCGAAGAAAATAAAAAATATATCAATTTGCGCCGGAATTTTCCCAAACCGGTTATTGGCGTTACGGGAAATTTAGGAAAGACCTCCACCCTCGAAATGATCCGCACTCTTCTGGCCTCCCGTGGGAAAGTGCTAAAAAATCCACGCGGTTACGGAAGCTGGAAAAATAATATCAATACACTGGAACGCCTGAATCCCGAATACAATTATGCTTTATTTGAATTCGATTACCAGCGCGGCAACCATTTCACCGAAATTTTACGGCTTATCAAACCCAGTATCGGTATCGTTACGAATATTGGCGATGCACATCTTAATTATCTGGGCAGTATGATGAAAGTGGCCCTGGAGCGATCGGGTGTGGTGAAATATCTTGCTCGGGGCGGAACGGCCATATTAAATAAAGACGATGAATTGTGTTCGTCACTGGCCGATTCCATTTCTACCGAAAATATTGTGAAATTTGGCCTGAGCGAGTCGGCCGATTATTTTGCAGCGGATATTCAGCAACTTGGCCCCAAAGGTATTTCTCTAAAAATTAACGGTCAGTATCCGGCTGTTTTGCCATTTTACAGCATCCAGGATATATATAATTTTTTAGCCGCCGTGGCCTGTGCTAGAATTCTTGATTTTTCATTTGAAGAAATTATCGAAATCACCCAAAATCAGTTTCAGCTTCCGGCAGGACACGGTCGTTTGCTTCAAATCGGCAGCCGTTATTTTCTGGACGAAAGCTACATTGCCACGCCCCGCTCCCTAAGCAAGGCTGCCCGTGCGCTAATCGGATTTCAATCCTATAGTAAAAATATTGTTTTTATTGTGGGCGATATGACCGGGGCCGGTGTGAATGTGGAAGAGCAGCATCTGAATATGGGCTATTTTTTGTCGGCATTACCCATCAGCCAAATCATTACGGTGGGCGAATATGCCAAATACATTGCCAAAGGCGCTTCGCTAATCAAGGCGAGTGGCAAAACAATCCACTCGGTAAATACCACCGATGAAGTAATAAAAATTTTAAAAGACCATCTGCCCGCCCGAGCGGTGCTTGGTATAAAAGGCGTCGGGTCGGTTGCCGCTCATCGGATATACCGTTTTTTAGAAGACTCCAAACTGGTGTGATGCCTGTGGCACAGGGGAAAGCCCGCCACCGTGTTTATTTCTTGTATTATAGTGGCGATTACCATAAATTCCCGCTTGGCTCAGCGATTACAAGTTATGAAGAGGATGCGATGATACGTATTGTACAAGTCTTTTTAATCCTTCTATTTTTTCTGTTTGGTCTTTCTTTTTCACAAAACCAACTTCGGGATAATCTTTTCGGTGATTACGAAAAATTGTTGGATCAGCTCCAAAATCAGGACGCCAGCATCCTCTCGCCGGATAACTATAAACGCGCCATTAAGTATTATAAAGAGGCCAGCACCGACTATGAGGATAAAGACGAAAGTCTGGTTGATATAAAAAAGAATTTGCTTAAGTCTAAAGAATATGCTTTAAAAGCTCTAAAAATTACCGCCTTGGCCAATGACACACTGCAAAATGCCATTACAGCCCGTGACCAGGCTTTAAAAGAAAATGCGCCTATTTTTGCACCCGAAAAATGGGAAGAAGCCGAAGAGGTATTTTTGGACGCCACAACGAATCTTGAAGATGAAGATTTGGACGATGCGCTTAAGTACGGCGCCCGCGCGTATGATTTATATAAACGGACGCAAATCGCCGCTATCCGAAACGGAATTCTTGGCGATGCCCGCAGCCAGTTATACCTGGCCGAGCAGGAAGGCGCGGAAAAATATTGTTTAAATACCTTTCGCAGCGCGCAAAATCTGCTGGCAGAAGCGGAACAGGTACTTGACCGTAACCCCTATGCAAAAGAAGAAGGCGTTAAAAAAGCCATGCATGCCTCTTACCAGGCCAGACATGCGCAGTATTTAGCAAAGACCATCAAAACCCTGTCGCAAAAAAAAGAAAACTGGGAACGGTTGATTTTACAGTTTGAAGAGATGCTCAGCACAATGGGCGCACAGTTCCATTATGAACCGAAATTTGATGAAGGTTTTGATGCCAGCGTAAAAACTCTAATGAGTCATATTGTTGATCTAAAAAGCGAACAAAAACGATTATTGGCCGAGAATGCAAAACTGGAAGATGCCCTCAGCTCGTTAAAAGAGAGCGAGGCCGCTACCTCGGCCACCCTGCAAAAAAAACAGATACGTGAAGAAAAAATAGCAAAGATAAAAGCTATCTTTTCTAAAGATGAGGCAGAAGTTATTTATCAGGGCAGTAATATTATTATCCGCCTCGTTGGTTTACAGTTTCCTTCCGGACGTGCCTTAATTCAGCCGGAATACTTTTCCTTACTTACCAAAGTACAACGGGCCATTCGTATTTTCCCTGATAAATACCTAATGGTCGAAGGACATACCGATGCTACGGGAAATTCGTTTAAAAATAAAACACTCTCCGAGCAGCGCGCCCGTGCCGTCGCCGAATATCTGATTGCCAATTTGGAACTGAATCCGGAACAAATTGAATATTACGGAATGGGAGAACAAAAACCCATTGCTTCCAATAAAACCCGTCAGGGACGTTTGCGCAATCGCCGTATTGATATTATTATTTCTCTGGATGATTCTTAAAAGTAGGAATTGCCGCGCTCCTGATTTGAAATACTAAGAAGAAATTTTTTTATCTGGTTTGATAACGGGAAAATATAAACGGCGTAAAGACTCTAAAATTAAATAGATAACGGCGATAAGGCCGGTATTTTATCCGCCGTATTTTATTAATGGCACTTCATTTGCTTTTAGTGCATTACTATGAAACCGTTTTTAAAACCTAAAAAAAACATTCTTGTAGTCGATCCGGATAAAGAATTTTGTAAAAATATGCGTCTCTTCCTTGAAGAGAATTATAGCGTTACCTGCCGTCACGGACTGGAATATCTCGACTATACCATTCTTCTTAAACGAATTAATCTTCTGTTGATCGATGCCGATTTCGGCGGCCGGAAACTGGCGGATGTACTGGCGCAAGTCCATCAAAAACACCCGATTTTAAAAAGTATTGTTATGTACACCTATTTTTCTTCCGATAAAAATGAAGAACGCACGATTTCGGAAGAAGCGGATGATATGATAGCAAAGCCTTTTGATGTGAAAATATTAAAAGAAAAACTGGATTCTCTTCTTTCATCTGTTTAAAACTGTTTTATACCCGGTTTAATGGCAACCTTTTTTTCAATTGAATTAAACTATATCAAAACGTATATTGAGTAGCATCATTATAATGGAGAATGCGAGTTGAAGGGATTTGGCTATCAGGATGCTATACAAATTGAAAACCGGGAGTTTCGTATCCATACCGGTTGTGAACCTGATAAAAAGCGCATTGTTTGTGAAGTGTTCGAAGAAGGCCGCTATGTGTATAGCCTGGTGGATTCGTACAATGTCCGCCCTCCGGAATCCGATTCCATTCAGGAGGTCTATCTTAAAAATATTACTTCCGATTTGCACCAGTCCATAATGGACGAAATAAAAGTCCTCTTTTATGCTTTCGAGAAACTAAAATCCGTTAAAGACGCCCAGCCGCATTACCGCCTTGGAAAACTGTTTTTAGCGCGCAATTTTTTTGACGAAGCGGTGGTCTGTTTTAATAATGCCATACGTTTGAAGTCCGACTATATCCGGGCCTACCAACAACTCGCCATTACCTATCTGAAAATGCAGAAGCAGGATCAGGCGGTGGAAACCTGTAATACCGTTCTGGAACAACATCCGGATTTTCCCGATATTCTCGATTTACTTGCGGTTATCTATACCCATATAGGCGCTTACGAAAAAGCGAAAAATGCTTTGCAGAAGGCGATTGAAATTAAACCCGATTACCTGGAATCACAGTTTAATCTCGGTACGGTGCTGTTTTTATCAACCCTGACCGATGAAGATGAAAATATTGTCATTCCGGTGCGTATCATGCGCATGATAAACCAAATCCGTGAACTTGATGTTTACCAGGATGAAACCTGGCAGAGCCGCTTTGAAGAGTTGGAAGAAACGATAAAATCACGGGTCAAAAATGAGATAGTAACGATTCTGCTTCAGTTTCAGATTTATTTTATCATGGCTAAAGATACGGTGGGCTCCTCACTTGATTTTTTTCTGATTAAATTTATGTTCGGCGGAAAAGAAATGAATCAGGAGGAGATGGAATACTATGAAAAACAAATCAGCGAAGAAGCGGCCAGCCATGAAGGATTTGCCGATTACTGGAACGAAATGGGCATCGTTCATCTGATTCAGTGCCGGGATTTTTTTTTAAAAGCAGTCAATGAATTTGAAGAAGCAGTCAAAATCAATCCGAAATATGCCGATGCCAAACAAAACCACGGTTTAATTAAAAACAATAAAAAAGGATTTTTAATTCTACTCAGAGCTATCCTGAAATAATTTTATGCCGCGTATTTTAGCCGTAGATAACGAAAACCGCATGTGCCGGTTGATAAAAACTTCCCTCGAGCTGGAAGGGTACCAGGTTGATATGGCCTTTTCCGGCGGGGAAGCCCTTACGAAAATTTCGAATACCGAATATGATATTGTTATCACCGATTTAAAAATGGAACCTGTCGGCGGGATGGAAGTGTTGGAAAACGTACGTCAAAGCCAACCCCACTGCGAAGTGATAATGATTACGGCTTTTGCCGCCCAGGATACGGCGCTTGAGGCCATGAAAAAGGGCGCCAACGATTATCTGATCAAACCGTTTCAAATGGATGAATTAAGCCTGCGCATCCGGCGGATTTTAAAACAAAAACAGATGGAGCAGGAAAACAAACGGTTGCGCGCCCGGGAAAAGCCGCCGCTTGTATTTCCGGGCATTATCGGTAAAAGCCGTGTAATGCGCCGTGTGTTTGAACAGATTGAGCAGGTAAGTCCCACGGAAACGGCTGTGCATATCCGCGGCGAAAGCGGCACCGGAAAAGATCTGGCCGCCAAAGCGGTGCATCTGAAAAGTCGGCGTAAAGAGGGGCCGTTTGTGACTATAAATTGTGCCGCCTTGCCGGAAAACCTGCTGGAAAGCGAACTGTTCGGCTATGAAAAGGGCGCCTTTTCCGGAGCGCATAAGCAGAAGAAGGGGCTGTTTGAAACGGCTGAAAACGGTACTATCTTTTTGGATGAAATTGGCGACCTGCCAATGTCGTTGCAGGCTAAGTTGCTGCGCGTCCTGCAAAACAACGAAATCATCCATCTCGGCGGAACCGAGCCGGTTCAGGTTGATTTTCGGCTCATAACGGCGACCCATCGTAATCTGGAAGAGATGATTACCTCTCAGGATTTCCGTTCCGATCTCTATTACCGCATCAATGTGTTTCCTATCGAAATGCCCCCGTTACGCGAACGCCGTGAAGATATTCCGGAACTGATTCAGTTTTTTATGAAGGATTTTCCCGACAAAACCCTCACCGCACAGGCGCGGCTGCAATTAATGGAATATGATTTCCCAGGCAATATCCGGGAACTGCAAAATATCCTGGCCCGTACGGCCATTAGCGCCGAACCGCTAATTGAGGCCTTTCAGTTGCCTCGGGGAAACGTAACGGCAAGTCCCGAAAGCGGAACTGCATGGGAAACGCTTCCCGATGAAGGCATTCAATTAGACGAACTGGAAAAGAAACTCATTATTGCCGCGATAGATAAAGCAATGGGCAATAAGAGCCGGGCAGCGGAACTGCTGGGCATTACACGGCGGCGGCTCTATTCGATGATGGAGCGTTTTGGGATTAAGTAAAAGGATTTATGATGAAAATAATCGATTTAACCCATACTATTTCCGCTAAAACACCGGTATTTCCAGGAACACCGCCGGTAAAAGTAAAAATCTTTGCCACAGTGGAAAAAGACGGTTTCCGCGAGAAGCTGTTTCAGATTGCTTCACATGTGGGCACCCACATGGACGCCCCGGCGCATATGCTGGCCGGCGGCCGTTATCTGGATTCGCTTCCGGTAGACCGTTTTATGGGTAGCGCCATTGTGGTGGATGTACGGAATAGGGGGGGTATGGAATTAGGCCCCGAAGTGTTGGACGGCGTTCCGGAGGCGGATTTTATCCTGTTTCACAGCGGTTGGAGTGCAAAATGGGGAACACCGGCGTATTTTAATTCTTATCCTTATCCCGGGGAAGCCCTTGCAAACGCGCTGGTAAAGCGCGGCGTCAAGGGAATCGGGATGGACACCATTTCGGCGGATGCGGCGGACAGCGCAACCTTTGCTACGCACCATATTCTTTTGGGCCGCGAGGCGTTAATTATCGAAAATCTTACCAATCTTACGGCGTTGCCGGACCGGCCATTCTAATTTATCGCCCTTCCTTTAAAAACGGAAGAAGCGGACGGCGATCCGGTGCGAGCTATTGCTATCATATAATAGGGAAAACGAATGCTAAAACGATGCGCCTGGGTACCGAGTAATGATGTGTTGTACCAGCAATACCATGATAGAGAGTGGGGCGTTCCGGTTTATGAAGACCGTTTGATTTTTGAATTTTTATGTCTCGAAGCCTTTCAGGCCGGGCTCAGTTGGCGCATAGTGCTGTACAAGCGGGAGAACTTCCGCAGAGCTTTTGAAAATTTTGATCCCCAAGTAGTGGCCCGTTTTAATGAAACTAAAATTCAGGAATTGTTGAAGAACGCGGGCATTATCCGCAACCGTTTAAAAGTGCGGGCGGCCGTGAATAACGCCCAAAAGTTTTTGGAAGTGCAGCGGGAATTCGGCCGCTTTTCCGACTATATCTGGCGCTTTACCGGGGGGCGGCCTCTTGTGAACCACTGGAAATCAACGGAGGACATTCCGACCAGCACCGAACTATCCGATGCCATCAGCATAGATTTAAAGCGACGCGGGTTTAAGTTTATGGGTACGACCGTGGTGTATGCCCATATGCAGGCCGCGGGCATGGTGAACGACCACACGACCGACTGTTTTCGGCACGGAGAAGTTTAGATAAAAGACAAAAGAATCTATTAAATTAGCATAATTTTGATATTAAAACCTATTTTTTGCCTGTCGGTTTTTACATTTTTATGATGAGTTCACTATAAAAAACACGAATTCCACGAATTTCACGAATTTACACGAATCTATTTAATGTAATTTCAATAAAAACAATCCGTGTCTTTCTGTGGAAATCAATGGCTATGCCTTTTTAGACTGGACTCATTTATTTTTTTAAAGTAGATAGCGATCACTGCAGCGGTTGTTTCGCATTTTGTAAATGGGCTTGTACTTACAGATTTTCAATAGTTTGTGTCGTGTACTGAAATAGATTAAATTTATGAATTATTGAATTTCATAACGGAGAAAAAGATGCAGGCAATAAAAACAGGGCAGGTAGAATTTGGTGAGGGAAAACCGCTGGTGTTGATCGCCGGTCCCTGTGTAGTGGAATCGGAACAACTGGTGATGAACGTTGCGGAATACATGGTGGAATTGTGCCATCGGCTTAATATCCCTTATATTTTTAAAGCATCATACGTAAAAGCCAACCGCACCAGTATCAATTCCTTTATCGGGCCCGGACCCGTTGAGGGCCTCAACATTCTGCAAAAAGTAAAAACGCAGTTCAATGTACCCATTTTAACCGATATTCATCATCCGCAGGAAGCGTCTGTTGCCGCCGAAGTCGCGGACGTCCTGCAAATACCGGCATTCTTAAGCCGTCAAACCGATCTGCTGACAGCCGCCGGACGTACCGGAAAAATAGTCAATATTAAAAAAGGACAGTTTCTCTCTCCGTTTGATATGGCCAATGCGGCAAAAAAACCGCCTCCACCGGAAACAATCAAATCCTGCTTACCGAGCGCGGCACCACGTTTGGCTACAATAATCTGGTAGTGGATTTTCGCGGTTTTATGGAAATGAATAAAACCGGTTACCCTGTTATTTACGATGTTACACATTCGTTACAACGTCCCGCCGCTTCAGGCAATATTTCCGGCGGACAACCGGAATATGTAAAACAGATGGCGTTGGCGGCAATCGCCACGGGAACTTTAAGCGGCTTATTTATCGAAACACATCCCCAACCGAAAAAAGCGCTATCCGATGCACAATCCATGCTGCCTATGGAGCAGACGGAAGACCTGTTGCAGGCGATAAAAACAATGGAAGAAACGGTAAAAACAATTTATTAAGTCGTTTATTGGGCCGGTATCTGGCGCTGCAAGGCTAAACGAAGTTAACCAAAGAGGATATTATGCGTTTTAAATTGCAAAAAATTAAGTGGATACTTATGGATGTGGACGGCGTTATGACCGATGGCAGCATCACTTACGCCTCTTCCGGCGAAGAGATAAAAACCTTTAATGCTCAGGATGGGGCCGGAATTAATCTGGCGCATATGGCCGGATTGCACACGGGAATCATTACCGGCCGGAAATCCGAAATGGTACAGCGCCGAATTCGCGATTTAAAATACGACTATTTTAAAGAAGGCGTATCCCGTAAGGCGGCCATGTATGAGAAATTTAAACAGGAGTTTGGCGTCAGTGACGATCAGGTTTGTTATATGGGGGATGATTTTGCTGATTTGGGTATTTTGTTACAGGTAGGATTTAGTGTGGCGCCCTCCAATGCCCGCGATGAAATTAAAGCTGTTTGTGATTTTGTCACTCTTGCACCAGGCGGTTCCGGGGCGGTTCGGGAGCTAATTGACAAGGTATTAAAAGCGCAGGGGAAACTGTTTTCGCTTTTCGAGCAGTTTAAAGAATTATAAGACGGAAAATCTTTAATCGGATTGTCCGTGACGCAGAGCGGTAAAAATCTATCAAACCGTGTGGTTCTATCTTTTATGGAAACTAATTATCCGGTAAATCGTAAAGGCTTTTTATGAAAATCAAGAAAACCGGTTTTTTTATTTTATTACTGAGCGTTACAACCGGATTCGCCCAAATCCGGGTAGTCATTGCCGATTTTAAAAATGAAAGTTCGGTAATATTTCTGGATTCATGGGAGCGCAATGTACCGGATATGCTGCAATCCGCCTTATCCCGTTCGGATAAGATTACGATATTGCAACGTAAAAAACTGGATGCGGTTTTCGAGGAACAAAAACTGGCTTTGGCCGGATTCTCGGAAGACAGCGCTTTGGTAAAGCAGATTGGCAACCTGGCCGCCGCCGATGTAATCCTCTCGGGCAGTATTTATAAAACGGGCAAAAAATACCGCATTAATGTGAATATTACGCGGGTTAAAACAACCCGTGTAATCACCGAAATTGCCGAAGCGCCCGATTACAGGCATCTGGAAGAGATGATGGATATTCTGGCAAATAATATTGCGTTCCAACTGACTGGGAATAAAAAATATATACAAAAAAAAGTGATTGCCGATTATCCGACACTCTACTTTGCCTCCGCTGCCGGTGGGTTTTTACTGACAGCCGCATTGTTTAACGGTCAGTATCGGAATAATCTGGATAAGTATAAAGCAAATACAAATATTAGTAAATTTGATATCTATTATGATAGGGCCAATTCCGCACATAAACTGATGGTCTTAACAACCAGTCTTGGAGTAGCGGCCATTGCAGGCGCGGCCTACTGCTGGATTGGCAACATGACCGGGGGCGCCGTAAAAGCGCACCCACAAAATGAAATAAAAATTGAGCCGGGAGTAAGCTGGTTTCCGGGAGAAGGGGGGCGATTAAGTGTTAACATATCTTTTTAGCTTGCTTCTGCTGTTTGTTTTTGCCGGATGTTCCGATATCCCGCGGAACAATCTGTTAGATCCCAAAAATCCCGATGGATACGACGATTCTGTGATATTAATCGAAGCCTTTGTAAACACAAGTAGCGCCATTCCCGGCGGTTACAGCGAAATGGCCGAAGCGGGTCTGGATGACGTGCAGTCTTTTTACGGTAACCGGGTTATTGTTGTAGAATATCACCGGGATATTCAGGAGTATGACGACTCGCTAAATACCGTGGCCACTAATATTCGCTTTACCGAACTGCACGATGTTTACACGGCCGGAAAAGAAATTCCCCGCGCTGTGCCCGATATATTTATCAATGGAGCCGAACGGCGGGTAAGCGGCGCTTCCGGCGCGTCTTCCGTGGCCGAACTGGTTCGTCAAAAAACGGCGCCTTTAATTGATATAAAAAATTTCATAAGTATAGATATTGAAGTGAAGTTTTTACACAGTGATGAACTACAGGTAACCTGTCGCATTGCGTCACTTGGCAATAAAGCGGCCGAAAATAAAAAACTGCGTCTAATTTATATTGGTGAAGAGGAAAACGACAAAACTTGGCGCGCGGTACAGGATATGGTAATGAGCGAAAACATGGCGGATATTTCTAAGGGCGGGATTGTAAAAGTAATATTTGAACCGTATTCATATACGCAGAAACCCGGAAAAATTGTGGTTGCGGTTACTTCTAAAAACGGACTGCAAATTGATCAGGCCATGGTAAAGGAGCTATAAAATGGCGAAATTAAAACTATGGATAGCATTGCTGCTTCCTGCCGTTTATATTTCCTGTTCGGGCATAGACGATCTGATTTATGATCGCCATCCGGAACTGAGTGAAATGCAGATTTCTGCGTCTCGGGTTTCTCCGTTTGATACGGTCTATGCATCCATCGAAGCAAAAAACCCTATTGATGGTATTCTGGAATACAAATGGACGGTAAAAAACCTTGGAAACGGGAATAGTGTAAACAGCGCTATTGATGGCCCGGCTGACCTCGATTCTGTACGCTGGATTGCGCCTATTGCCGGAGGGTTTTATGAACTGAAAGTAACTGTAAGCAATACGGCAAAAAAATCTACTGCCGCCAAACAGATAGAAGTAATTGTAAGCGATAAGCCGGTGGTTGATTTGCGCAAACCGGTTTCGGGCGCGTATTTTACTGCCGGACAGTCGATATTAATTGAAGCGCGGGCCGAACATGTCAACGGTCTTTCATGGGTTAAGGCTTTTATACAAGATAGTTTAATCGGGCAAAGCAGTCAGAATACCAGTGGTATCTATCCGTTCAGCGCGCTTGCCACAAACAATATGGTAGGAAAAACAATCGTTCGTATCGAAGCAAAAACCGCTTTTGTCGAACAGGCCGGAGCGGATAGTGTGGAAATTGAAATTGGTGGAATAATACCGGGGAAAAATGGACATAAATAAAATAATAGAAATAGGGCGCAAAGTTATTCGTATCGAACAAGAAGCGGTTGCCGCTGCCGAGACGCGTATCGGCGAAAATTTTGCCAGAGCCGTTGAACTAATTTTGCAAAGCAGCGGAAGGGTAATGGTCACCGGTATGGGAAAGTCCGGCGCCATCGGAAAAAAAATTGCCTCAACGTTAGCCAGCACAGGAACGACCGCGGCTTTTATGCATCCGGCTGAAGGGATTCATGGCGATCTGGGGATGATCCTGAAAACAGATGTGGTGATTGCCATATCCAAAAGCGGGGAGACGGATGAACTCGTTCATCTGTTGCCTAGTTTCAAACGGCTCGAAGTGCCGCTGATTGCCATGACAGGAAAAAAAGAATCGACCCTGGCCCGTTATGCGGACGCCGTGCTGGATATCGGTGTAAAAGAAGAAGCCTGTCCCAACGATTTAGCGCCTACGGCCAGCACAACCGTCACTCTTGCCGTTGGAGATGCCCTGGCGGTAGCGCTTTTGGAAAGCAGGGGGTTCTCAAAAGAAGATTTTGCCATTTTACATCCCGGCGGGGCTTTGGGTAAAAAACTGCTGCTTCGTGTTTCGGATATTATGGAAAGCGGTGAACTCTTGCCGTCCTGCCGACCGTCCGATCCAATGCGGACGGCAATCATGGAAATGGCCCATAAGAGAGGCATTTGCCCGGTCGTCGATGACGATCGAAAACTGCTGGGAGTGTTAACCACCGGCGATTTGAATCGCCTCATTGAAAAGACCGAAAAATTTTCCTCTATTCCAGCTGCCGAGGTTATGAATCGCTCCCCCAAATTTGTTTACAAAGACGACCTGGCCAGCATCGCCTATCGTGAAATGGAAAAGCACCGCATCATTAGTATGCCGGTTTTAGATAAGGAGCGCCGGCTAACCGGAGTGCTTCATCTGCATGATTTAATGCGCGAGGGAATTTCGGGATGATGCAACAAATTTGGACGTTATTATTCTTTACTTCAGTCCTTTTTACCTCAGTCTCCTGTTCTTCTGACCGGCAAAAAGAAATGTCTGCGACGGATAACAATAGTTATCCCGATCAGGAAAGCTGGCAGGCGGTTTTACGCGTTACCAAAGACGGACGGACTACCGGATTGATTCATGCCGGGCATATCCAGAAATTCTCAACAAAAAAAATTACGCTGCTGAAGGCGGGTTTAAAAGTGGATTTTTTTGACGCCGATGGGAATCACTCCTCGGTACTAAATTCGCGGGGCGGAAAAATTTTTGACGATCGCCAGGACATGACAGCCTTCGGAAATGTTGTTGTCGTTTCGGACAGCGGACTGACACTTTTTACCGATACGCTACGATGGAATAATAAAGAACAAAAGATCCATTCCGATATCCCCGTCGTTTTTATTTCCGATGAGGGCGATACACTTTACGGCGATAGTTTTAAGTCGGATCCTGACCTTGTAAATTATGAAATCGAAAACCCACACGGAAAAAGCTCAAAAATAATTTCAATCGAATAAACGATGCAAAAACACATACTACTAATCTCATATATCTTTCTTATTATTGGATTTCTGACGGCGCAGCAGAAAGGGCTGGAACTAATCCATGCCGATAAAACCATCGGTAAAAAAATTGCCGGGGAACAGGTACGTATTTTTGAGGGGCTGGTTCATTTTCGTCAGGATACGATGGATATGTATTGCAACAGCGCCAGGTTTTTTAGCGAAAAGAACCGCATTGATTTTATGGGATCGGTGCTAATAGATGACGGCCTTCGTAAACTGCGGGCTGATAAAATTGAGTATTTCCCCAAGACTAAATTTGCCAGATGTCTGAAAAATGTAAAAATTACGGATGCCGAGGACTCTCTTAGCACACAGTTGTTTACGTTTGATTTTAATACCGAAGAGGCCCGGGCCGATAGCGGAATGTATGTTTATAACCGGACCAACCGGGTGCATATTTGGGGACAAAAAGGCTGGTATAATCCAAAACAAAAAATGAGCCGTGTTGAAAAGAATGCAAAATTAATGCGTATCGACAGTACCGGAACCGATACGCTAATTATCACAGCCTCCGAAATGAAATACCAGGAAACCGCTCCGCCTCTGGCCCTGGCCATTAAAAATGTACGCATTAAACAGGGGGCTTTAACGGCTATTTGTGATACCGCACGTTTTTTTCCTAAAGATGAAATCGTACAACTTATCCGGCAGCCGCGTGCTTGGTTTGATGATAACGAAATGTCCGGAGCCCGGATGCAGATAGGATTCGATTCTCTTGGAATTAAAAGAATCGACATTTATGAAAAAGCAAAAGCGATTAATCGGGCCGATTCCCTAAAAGACGAATGGAATTTGCTAAAAGGCAAAGAAATTCATATGGATATTAAAGATAAAAAGCCACTGCGTATTTCGGCCTATGGCAGCGCTTCCAGTACGTATTACCTGAAAGAGGAAGAAGAGAGCAGCGGGATGAATTTTGCCACATCGGACACCATTATTGTATATTTTAAAGAAAGTAAAGCCGACAGTATCCGAATCGTAGGCGGAGCTCAAGGCGTTTATTATCCGCAGGATTATAAAGGAGTAAAAAAAGGTGCAGAGTAATGGAAAGCGTGCGGTTTTGGATAGCGATGATTTGGTAAAAATCTATGGGAAGCGGCGGGTGGTTGACCGGGTTTCGGTAAATGTGAAGCAGGGCGAAATTGTAGGCTTGCTTGGCCCAAACGGCGCCGGGAAAACCACAACGTTTTATATGATTACCGGAATGATTCGGCCGAATGAGGGATTTATCCGGCTTAATAATAAAAATATTACAAACTTGCCCATGTATCGCCGCGCCAGGCTGGGTGTGGCCTATTTGCCGCAGGAAGCCTCTATTTTTCGTAAACTTACCGTAGAAGAAAATTTACTGGCTGTGATGCAGATGATTGGCGTTGCTAAAAATGAACAGCGCAAACGTACCGACCAGTATCTTGAAGAGCTAAATATTACGCATATCGCCAAAAGCAAGGGATATAATTTATCCGGCGGAGAGCGCAGGCGTACAGAAATTGCCCGTACGCTGGTCACCAATCCAAAATTCATTCTGCTGGATGAACCGTTTGCCGGAGTCGACCCCATCGCAGTGGAAGATATTCAAAATATTGTTCACGGACTCAAAGAGCGGGGAATTGGAGTCTTAATTACGGATCATAATGTGCACGAGACCCTGAGCATTACAGACCGAGCCTATCTGTTGTTTGAAGGAAAAATATTGAAAGAAGGCAATGCGGAGTTTCTGGCGCAGGACGAAGAAGCGCGGAAACTCTATTTTGGAGATAAATTTCAGCTAAAACGTTAGGCTGAAGAAGATACGGAAGTATTAATCTTCATCCCGTTATTTCCCACAAAAACAGTATTTTGCTCACCGAACATTTTTTTAATCAACATTGGCGAAAGCCGGTGTACGCGCGGTAAATGTACTCGATTAAAAGGATAAGCCGAATTCATAAGCAGGGCAGATTCGCCGTCAATATATTCGAGATGATATTTTTGATGTTCGAAGAATTTAATTAACTGTTCGGTGGAGAGTTCGTCAAAACGGATACGAATATCGAACAAAGGACGGTCAATCCCCGAGGGGAAGGGCTGTTTCCGCTCTTCACAGTTTTTTTTAATAACGAGCAACGCTCTTCTTATTCTTGGAGAAAGCTCGTTTTCCTGGCGCGCCTGCACATAACATCCGGGAATGTTTTCACAGGAGCCCACATAAGTATTCCCGTCAAATTCTTTTTTTATGATAACTTTCACAATAATTCCGGACTGTTTCATATACGTTAGCGTTGATTACTTCAAATATAGTCTGAACTTAATATAAAGTCAACGAAGAGATGTATTAGGCGGTTTAAAAGAAAAAATTAGCCGCGAAAAGTGGCAATGGATGCGAATAAACTAAAACAAACGGAACAATAAATCTAATCAGTGAAAATCTGTCTTTATCTTTGAAAATATAAAAACTTGATAGAAATATTAAAATATGTGTTTTTTCTACCTATCCGCTTCCGGCAGGGCCGTAATCCGTTGGGTTTCTTTCTTTTGTAATTGTTCTTACCCGTACGGATTACAACAGAAAGTTTTTTAGTGTCCAATCGCATAAAATGGCTTAAAAAATTTTAGCAATTAATTAAAAGTATTCGTAACTTTGTTTTTAGTGAGTTATGTATAAACTAATTTTGGAAGTAGAAAATGAAAAAAGTGTTAGTTGTTGGCAATGATAATTCATGCCGAAGCCGCATGATAGCAGCCTTAATGAAGCATATCTCTTTTAACCGAATTGATGTAACCAGCGCCGGGATAACAACCGGGGAAATTGAACCGTTGGTTTTGAAGGTGCTGCAGGAAATCGGGGTAAATATTGAGCAGGAAAAATCCAAATCACTAAACGAATTTATCCACACCACTTTTGATATAATCATAACAACAACCTCGGAATCCCGAGATAAAGCCAATACTTTGTTGCACAGCACAACAAAAATACATAAAGAATTGCCGGACCCGCGAGCGGTTGAAGGAGATGCCTTCGACAAGGAAAATGCCTTTCGTGAATTACGTGACGAAGTAAATGAGTGGTTAAACGAATTTATTACACGTCACCGTCTGATCTAATAACTAAGCAATCTTAAAAGTTTGCCGAAAGAAAGAAACGGTTGTAACGATATTAATAAAGATTTAAGGAGACTTCGATGTCTGTCTTTATGAAAAGGGGAGTTAAAACTGTCCTCTTCAGCGTACCTGTCCTAGTTTTTATGTTTGCTTACGGCTTTGCCCAGCACACAAATACAGAAGAACCTTCCGATTCTTCTATCACTATTCAGGAAACGGTTGAAACCGTCCATGCCGAAACAACAGAGACGGAAACAGCCGAAGAAGCGGATGCCCTTGGCGCCACGCTGGCCCTGTGGTGGGCTATTCCATTCGCCGGAATTTTACTTTCCATTGCCTTGTTTCCGTTAATTGCCCCCCATTTCTGGCACCATCATTTTCCAAAAATTTCGGCCGCTTGGGCCCTTTTATTTGCCGTTCCTTTTATCATTCAGTACGGAGGGCACGCCTGGCACGAGATATTTCATATCTATCTGCTCGATTATATTCCGTTTATAATTCTGCTTTGGGGATTGTTTACAATTTCGGGCGGTATCCTGGTAAAGGGTTCCTTAAAGGGAACGCCGCAGGTAAACCTGCTTATGATTCTGGTTGGCACTCTTTTGGCTTCGTGGATTGGTACTACCGGGGCGGCAATGGTGATGATTCGTCCGTTATTGCGCGCTAACGCCCATCGAAAATATAAAGTGCATCTGGTTGTGTTTTTTATTTTTCTGGTAGCCAATATCGGCGGTTCTCTTACGCCGCTTGGCGATCCGCCGCTTTTTCTCGGATTCCTGCATGGCGTCAGTTTTTTCTGGACACTGCATTTAATTCCTGAAATGCTGACAGCTGCCGCTATATTATTGGTGACCTTATTCCTCGTGGACAGCTTCTATTATCGTAAAGAAACGATTGTTTATAATGATGATGAAACCTTGGAACCGCTTAAAATTGAAGGTGCATTTAATTTTCTGTTTTTATTAGGTGTGATTGTGGGCGTGATTTTTAGCGGTGTTGTTCATATGGGCCATGTGGAAATTTTGGGTGTGCATATGGCTATACAAAATATCATTCGTGATTTTTGGATTGTAGGTATGGGGCTGCTTTCTATGAAACTTACGAAAAAAGAAATCCGGGATGGCAATGAATTTAGCTGGTTTCCCATTTTGGAGGTGGCTTATTTATTCGCCGGAATCTTTATGACCATTATTCCCGCTTTGGCTATTTTAAAAGCCGGAGAACATGGCGCTTTAGCCGGATTGATTCGTGCAGTTAAAGAACCCTGGCACTATTTTTGGGTAACCGGAACGCTTTCCAGCTTTTTAGATAATGCGCCGACCTATTTAACGTTTTTTAACAGCGCCTTGGGAAAACTGGGACTTTCCGAAGAACATATCCGCGCCGCCTTTATTGCCGGAAATATATCGGAACAATTGCCGGAATTTATAAGTTATTTAAAAGCCATTTCGATTGGCGCTGTTTTTATGGGCGCCAATACCTATATCGGCAATGCGCCAAACTTTATGGTAAAATCTATTGCCGAAGAGAGCGGTATTACCATGCCCAGTTTCTTTGGGTATATGCTAAAATATTCCATTCCCATTTTAATTCCGACTTTTATCATTATTACTCTGATATTCTTTTAAATTTAAGGCGGCTTTTTGCCGCCTTTTTTATTTATATTGCCGGGACTGGTCCCTCTTTCCACCCCACCAATCTTCATTCGTTAATCTTCAATCGAATATAAAAAGCACCCGGATTGCAGAATTTTCTACACAACCACGAGAGATCAGTTCGTCCTTGTGAAGACGGTACAAGCAACCATTCAATCGGCAAACGCTATTTGATAATCTTTAATAAAAATCAAATTAAGTCAGAATATCGATTTGCGATTTTAGAGGGCAGACATTTGGATTTTATAAGATGGGATATTCTGCCAAAAGTATTAGGGAAATCATGTCTAAGGCGCTATAGGAGAAATTATATTTTCAATTCATCCCTTGCTTTACTATCATAAGCACAGGGCAAAGAAGTTCTGTTATTATAAAGGAAATAATGAGTTCACTATAAAAATCATGAATTCCACGAATTTACACGAATCTATTCAATGTAATTTTAATAAAAACAATCCGTGTCTTTCTGTGGAAATTGGTGGCTATGCCTTTTTAGACCGGACTCAATAATCAAACAACATTCTGTTTTTTTCCAAGACAATTTCATTTTTTAACCCATTTTCTTTATATTGCAAGCACAGGAAAAGACCAATGAAAGACAATGCATGACAAGGAACAGCAATAAAGCCCGTATTCACGTGCTTCCGGAAAATCTGGCCAATAAAATTGCCGCCGGTGAAGTGGTGGAACGGCCGGCGTCTGTCGTCAAGGAACTTGTAGAAAACGCTATTGACGCAGAAGCGACAAAAATAATAATCGCCATTGAACAGGCCGGTAAAAATTTGATTCAGGTGGTGGATAACGGTATCGGAATGAATTCCGAAGATATCCAAACAGCCTTCGAACGGCATGCTACCAGCAAGATACAATCCGAGCGCGATCTGGAACAGATCGAAACGCTTGGTTTTCGGGGAGAGGCCCTGCCAAGCATTGCTTCGGTTGCGCAGGTGGAAGTGAAATCGCGCCATATAAAAGATACAATGGGCAGTGTTTTTACGCTTCATGGCGGCAAAGATGCGAAACTGAAAAAGATCGCCGCGAATACCGGAACCAGTATCAGCGTAAAAAATCTGTTTTTTAACACACCGGCCAGACGTCAATTTTTGCGTTCGGACAACAGCGAATATCAGCAGATTCTTACCGTACTCAAACGCTTTTTTCTGGCCTATGCGGATATTCATTTTGAGTTGTGGGTAAATGGTAAAGAAGTATTCAAATTACCGGAATGCGATTTGGGCGAACGGGTGGAAAAAATACTGGGTTCCGCTTCATTTAAAGGAATGCTGCCCCTAAATGCCAGTCTCGGCGGCATTGAGCTGAGTGGGTTTATCAGTCGTCCCGATGTGGTGCGTAAGTCACGGGGGCATCAATTCCTGTTCTTAAACGGACGTCCGATTATCAGTAAATCTCTGCACCATGCGGTTTTTCAGGGCTATTCCAATTTAATCGGACCGGGGGAGTTTCCCATCTTTTGTCTCTTTCTTGAAATGGATCCCACATTGGCGGATGTAAACGTCCATCCTACAAAAATGGAAGTGCGTTTTTCAAACGATCGCAGCCTCTACTATTTTTTTATCAACAGTATTCAAAAGGTTTTAAGCGCCGAAGGGGTAGTGCCGGAGCTTTATGCCGCTCCTTCCGGAAGCGCGGTTCAGAAAGAAAGCTCTGCCGAAAGCAGACCGCGTGAAATAATTGACGAAATGAAAAACCGCAAACGCAGCATGGCGCGTTTCTCAGGGGCGCAGCTTAGCCTGACCTATTTTGATACAAGCGAAAAAAAAGAAAATCCCCTGCAGGATTCGATTCGTACGGAAAAGACCACAATCGAACCGCCGGCGGTCGCTATGGAGCAGTATAAAACAGATGTTCAGTTCTGGCAAGTGCACAACCGTTATATTTTATCCGAAATAAAAAGCGGCATTGTTCTGATTGACCAGCATGTGGCGCACGAGCGGATTTTATATGAAAAAATATCCAAAATATTCAATGACGGACAAAAATCCTTCGGACAAAAATTGCTCTTTCCACAAAAAATAAATCTGAACTATGAAGACTTTGCCATACTTAAAGAAATTATTGACGTTTTAAATAAAATGGGTTTCAGCATCAAAACATTCAGCGGCACTACCGTGGTTATCGATGCAATGCCGACCGATGTAAAAGTGGGCAGGGAATCGCAGATTCTGTTGGATATTATCGATTATTACAAGAATGAGCCTTTGCGGGATTTTAATCATACGGAAAAAATCTCCGCAGCCTATGCCTGTAAAAACGCTATAAAATCCGGAGAAAAACTGTCACAGGTGGAAATGCACAATCTCGTGGATCAGTTATTTGCCTGTGAATCACCTTTCTTCTGTCCCCACGGCCGTCCGGTGATTATTACCATTGATATGGAAGAATTAGACCGTAAATTTAAACGAATTCCTTAAGCATTTTATGACGAACATTGTTCCCGTAATTATAGGGCCAACCGCTTCCGGCAAGACAGCTTTATCGCTGGTAATAGCGAAAGAGGTAAACGGCGATATAATCTCCGCAGATTCCCGTCAGTTTTATAAATACATGGATATCGGCACCGCAAAAGTCAGCCGGGAAGACCGGGCGGAAATTCCCCATCATTTTATCGATATTTTGCAGCCGGATGAGTACTACAGCGCCGGGATGTTTGCTACAGACGCCAGAAAAAAAATAGGCGATTTGCAAAAGAAGGATGTTTTGCCCGTTATTGTCGGAGGAAGCGGTCTGTATATCAAAGCCCTGACAGACGGTATTTTTGAATTTGAGACATCCTTTGAGGCCGAGCGCAGATTACTTTTGGAACGGGTGCAGGCCGAGGGGCTGGAGGCTCTCTATGAAGAGTTAAAAAAATGCGACCCATCCTATGCCGCAATAGTGAGCTCCAACGATAAACAGCGTATTACGCGGGCTCTGGAAGTGTTCATGGCCACAGGACGGCCCTTTTCGGACTGGCATAACGAGAAAACGACAAAGGCAGATTTCGAGCCGCTTTTCATCGGCTTAAATATGGAAAGAGAAGTGCTGTATTCGCGCATCAACAGGCGTGTGGATAAAATGATTGCGGATGGGCTAATAGAAGAGGTAAAAACGCTGCAGGAAAATGGCTTTACCAGCGGCATGAATGCTCTGAATACGGTGGGTTATAAAGAAGTGTTTTCCTTTTTGAATGATGAAATTTCCGAAATTGAAATGATTGATTTAATAAAACGAAACACTCGGCGCTATGCCAAACGGCAGCTTACCTGGTTTAAAAGTAATCCAAATATCCACTGGTTTACCGTCCGGACCGAGCAGGATTTGAATACGTCGATAGAAAAAATGTTATTAAAATTCAAATAATTGCGCGCATTATTGTCATTAATTTTTTACATATTTTACCGAAAACGGTTTTGATACGATGAGTTTGCTTAAGAATAATTTGCACAAAAGGACAGGTTATTTAAAGCCCTAAAACAGCATCATTTTTCTCTGTTTCATATTGATTATTTGCGTCTTCAAAACTCCAGCGAAACGCCGGATTTTTCCCGAGAAGCTCTACAAGTGGAGGACGCTTAGTTATTCGGTTTAGAAAAGTATAAAAATAATTGATGAGAGTCGGCGATGATTTCTAAAGTCTTAAGCGCGGCAGTATTGGGTATCGACGCCTATCAGGTAGAAGTGGAAACACATATCGAAGGCGGTATGCCCTATTTTGGCATTGTGGGTCTGCCGGATAACGCGGTACGTGAAAGCCGCGAACGGGTAGTGGCGGCCATTAAAAACAGCGGTTTTCCGTTTGTGCATCAGCAGCGTATCACCATCAATCTTGCCCCTGCCGACATAAAAAAAGAGGGTTCGGCCTACGATTTACCCATTGCCATAGGAATATTAGCGGCCAAAGGCGAAACAGATCATAAAAAACTGGAACAGTTCTGCATTCTCGGAGAACTGGCTCTGGACGGTTCGCTGCGGCCGATTCACGGAAGTCTGTCCATTTCCATAAAAACCAAAGAGTTAGGGTTAGCCGGAATTATTTTACCCGCTGAAAACGCAGCCGAGGCGGCGGTAGGAAGTCCGAATCTGGATATTTATCCCATGGAAACCCTGTTGGATGTGGTTAATTTTCTAAACGGAATTGAATCTGTTCAGCCATATACAATGGACATCCATAAACTATTTGATAAACGGCAGAAATCAGTGCTGGATTTTCAGGATGTAAAAGGGCAGGAGCATGTAAAACGCGCCATGGAAGTGGCGGCCGCGGGAGGCCATAATCTGATTATGGTGGGACCGCCCGGTTCCGGAAAAACCATGCTGGCCAAACGCTTTCCCTCCATCCTGCCGCGCTTAACGCTTGAAGAAGCCATTGAAACCACTAAAATTCATTCTGTTGCCGGACTCATTCCGCCCGATCACGGCTTAACAACCACACGGCCTTTCCGTTCGCCGCACCATACCATTTCGGATGCCGCTTTAGCGGGTGGCGGTAAATATCCGCGTCCGGGAGAGGTAAGTCTTGCAAATCACGGGGTTTTGTTTTTAGATGAACTGCCCGAATTCCAGAAAAACGTACTGGAAGTTCTGCGCCAGCCTGCAGAAGACGGCAAGGTAACCATCAGCAGAGCCGCTTTATCGCTAACCTATCCTGCTAATTTTATGCTGGTGGCCGCTATGAATCCTTGTCCCTGCGGCTATTATGGTGATCCGACCCATGCCTGTAGCTGTACCGCTCCACAAATTCAGAAATACCGTACCCGCATTTCCGGTCCGCTGCTTGATCGTATCGACATTCATGTGGAAGTTCCCGCCGTAAAGTTTAAAGAACTCTCTTCGGATCGAAAGGGAGAAGCTTCGGAAGTGATTCAGTCCCGAGTTCAGGAAGCGCGAAAGATCCAGACAGAACGTTTTAAGGAAGATACTAATGTGTTTTGCAATGCGGATATGCTGTCCGCGCATATTGCCAGATATTGCGCCATAGACGAACAGGGAAAAGATTTGCTGCGCACGGCCATCAATAAACTGGGGCTTTCCGCCCGGGCTTACAACCGTATTTTAAAAGTTTCGCGTACCATTGCCGATTTAGCAGAGAGTGAAAATATCCGTCCCGATTTTATTGCCGAGGCGGTTCAGTATCGCACTCTGGATCGGGATTTATGGTAGATGAAATGCGTGGTGTTGGCATTATTTTAGAGTGAAAAGCTTAAATCAGAGTACGCTTTGCGCGTCTTGTGTTTTGCTAAAAATGGCAACCCCAAAAAGCTATCAGAGGCCTCCCGTATAGCGCTAAAATAGCGGCGCTTCTTCCAACTTTAATAAACTTATTCATTAAGATTCTTTCACTCCTGCCGAGATTCGTTTACATTGAAATAAAGTAGAAAAATAAAAGTGTAAAATGGTCTTTCTTTAATTTGAATTACCTTATTTTAATGGCTAAATTCTATGAATATTTAATATGAAATTAATTTTTTCTCGAAAAAAATAAACTAGGATGGGAAAGATGAGTGATAAGCAAGTAAAAACACTTGAGAGCATTACGATTCGTTTTGCCGGTGACTCCGGAGACGGCATGCAGCTTACGGGCGGTCAGTTTACGGATACAACGGCAATAGCGGGAAATGATTTAAATACTTTTCCGGATTATCCGGCAGAAATTCGCGCACCGGTCGGAACAACCTTCGGTGTTTCCGGCTTTCAGATTCAATTGAGCTCTAAACCGGTGCATACCCCAGGCGACGCACCGGATGTGCTGGTGGCAATGAATCCTGCCGCTCTTAAAGTAAACCTGCCGATACTACGTGATAACGGTATTATAATTGTTAATACGGATTCTTTTCAGCAGCGGAATCTGGATTTGGCAAAATATGAATCCAATCCTCTGGAAGATGACAGCCTTAAATTATATCAGGTGTTTCGGGTCCCAATTACCACTTTAACACGTGAAGCGTTAAAAGATTCGCCCCTGCGCCCCAAAGAAAAAGATCGTTCCAAAAACTTCTTTGCCCTGGGCATGACCTACTGGATGTATACCCGTTCTATGGAACCAACCTTAGAATGGATTAATACAAAGTTTAAAAATAAACCCGAATTGATAAAGGCCAACACCCTGGCCCTGAAAGCCGGCTATAATTTTGCCCTGTCTACGGAAATATTTACCACGTCTTACCGTATCGAACGTGCCAGCATCAAACCGGGAAAATACCGTAATATTACCGGAAACGAAGCAACGGCGCTCGGCTTTATTGCCGCTGCCAAAAAGGCCGGTAAAGAACTCTATCTCGGAAGTTATCCCATCACACCGGCCAGTGATATTTTACATGAACTCTCCAAATATCGTAATTACGGCGTAAAAACATTTCAGGCAGAAGATGAAATTGCGGGTATCGCTTCGGCCATTGGCGCCTCTTATGCCGGCGATATGGCCATAACCACCACCAGCGGTCCCGGACTTGCCTTAAAATCCGAAGCCCTCGGTCTGGCGGTTATTACCGAACTTCCCCTTGTTGTTGTCAATGTGCAGCGTGGCGGGCCTTCCACGGGTTTGCCCACTAAAACCGAACAGGCTGACCTGATGCAGGCGATGTACGGGCGTAACGGCGAAGCGCCGGTACCCATCATTGCGGCAAATTCTCCGTCCGATTGTTTTAACGCTGCTTTCGAAGCAATGGAAGTTGCGTTTAAATTTAATACGCCTGTTTTGTTACTTACCGACGGTTACATCGCCAACGGTGCGGAACCATGGCTCATTCCTAAAGTAGATGAATTGCCAGAGATAAAAGTTGAATATGCGACCGATCCGGATAACTACCAACCATATAAACGCGACGAAGAGACACTGTCCAGGACAATGGCTATTCCGGGAATGGCCGGTTTCGAGCATCATGTGGGAGGCCTTGAAAAAGATATTACCGGCAATGTGTCCTATGTCCCTGAAATTCATCACGAAATGGTGAATCTGCGCGCCGAAAAAATTAAGCGCGTTAACAATTATACCCAGGAACCCGAACTTTTTGGCGAGCCGGAAGGCGAACTTCTTGTAATTAGCTGGGGGAGTACATACGGTTCTGTATTTAAGGCCATGGAAGAAGCAAAAAATCGTGGTTTAAGTGTATCCTGGTACCATCTACGCTGGATCAACCCTCTTCCGAAAAATTTAGGCACCATTATTAAACACTTTAAAAAGGTTTTAGTGCCGGAAATAAATCTTGGCCAATTAGTAAAACTGATTCGTGCAGAATATCTGGTGGATGCACAGGGCTTTAACAGAGTCCTCGGACTTCCGTTAAACTCCGGTGAACTGCTGGAAGCAATCGAATCTCATTTGAAAGGATTATAAAAATGGCTGAAACAATGCATATAGAACCGGTAAAATTAACCCGGGATGATTTTACTTCACCTATCGACGCCCGCTGGTGCCCGGGCTGTGGTGATTACTCTATTCTGGCACAGATGAAAAAGGTGCTACCCGAACTGGGCGTACCAAAAGAAAATATCGTATTTATTGCCGGTATCGGTTGTTCCAGCCGGTTTCCGTATTATGTGGATACCTATGGCTACCACACCATTCATGGCCGCGCTCCGGCAATTGCTTCGGGTGTTAAAATTGCAAATCCCGATTTAAAAGTATTTGTAATGACCGGTGACGGCGATGCGCTAAGTATTGGCGGTAACCATTTTATTCATCTTTGCCGCAGAAATATTGATATTACCATCGTCCTTTTCAATAACGAAATCTACGGGCTTACGAAAGGACAATATTCACCCACATCCAAACAGGGACAGATTACAAAATCGTCTCCGTACGGTTCCATCGAGCGGCCGTTCAACCCGGTTGAAATGGCCCTGGCGGCCGGCGCGACTTTTGTTGCCCGTACCATCGACCGCGAACCGAAACATCTGGAACATATATTAAAAAGAGCGGCAATGCATAAGGGTACGTCTTTTGTGGAAGTGTATCAGAACTGTGTTATTTTTAATGACGGCGTATACAATTCCTTAACCGATAAAAAGGTTAAAGATGATAACCTGATTTATATGGAAAATGATAAATCGCTTCTTTTTGGAAAAGAAAAGGAAAAAGCGCTGCATTGGAATGGCACTCGTTTTGAAGTTGTTCAGGTTTCTGACCACTCCGTCGATACATTGACTAAGCACAAAGAAGACGGCGGCAATCCTGCGGCTGAATTTGCTTTGTCCAGCCTGAGTATGGAAGCGCACTTACCAACGCCCATCGGTGTTTTTCGGAATGCGCATATTCCGACTTACGAGCAGATGTTGCAAAAACAGATTGATGACGTAACGGAACAAAAAGGTGAGGGCACGCTTGAAACGCTACTTAACAGTGGCAAAACATTCGAAATTAAATAAATGTTCGAATATAAAAGTAAATTCCAAAAGGACAGAATTCGTTCTGTCCTTTTTTTTTACTTAAAATTCAGCATTACCGACCGAAAACAATATCTAAGTTACTAGTGAATGGTTATAATGTCTGCTTTCTTACAAATTCCAAAAATACTTGTCGTGGATGATGTCCCCGAGAACATTGAAATTATAGAAGAAATATTGGAAGAAGAATCTTATAAAATCTATAAAGCGTCCAACGGTAAAGAAGCGTTAAATATCATACAAGAGATTATGCCGGATCTTATATTACTCGATGCGTTAATGCCCGTACTGAGCGGTTTTGAAGCTGCGAAAATCATTAAGTCCGACCGCATTACCCGATTGATTCCAATTATTATGATAACCGCCCTGGACGGACGGGAAGACCGTCTGAAAGGGCTTAAAGCCGGGGTAGACGATTTTATTTCCAAACCCTTTAATATTTTTGAACTGCGTGCCCGAATTAAAAATCTGCTGAAACTCCGGGAATATATAAACGAACTGGAAAACGCCGAAGAGGTGATTTTTAGCCTGGCTCGCGCCGTGGAAGCAAAGGACAAATACACCGAAGGCCATTGCGGACGGCTCTCTTTTTTGGCCGAACGTATGGGAAGGGAATTGGAATTAGAAGAAAGTGATTTGTTAATTCTGCGCCGGGGCGGTATTTTGCACGATATCGGGAAAATTGCCATAAGCGACAGTATTCTGTTAAAAGCCGGTCCGCTTACGGAAGAAGAATTTGAGATTATTAAAACTCACCCCACCGAGGGTGAAAAAATATGCGCGCCCTTAAAAACCCTCAAACCGCTTTTACCAACTATTTTGTATCACCACGAACGTTTCAACGGCAGCGGCTATCCCAAGGGGCTTGTCGGACGCGAGACGCCCATTCATGCCCGGATTATGGGTATTGTAGACTGTTACGATGCCTTAACCACGAAACGTTCTTACCGAAATGCCTTATCTCACGAAACCGCGGTTAAAATTATCCGCGATGAAACCAAAAAAGAATTATGGGATCCCGAATTAGTAGAGACCTTTATTCGTATGATGGCAAACGGATTCAAGGCCAGCGATTATTCGGAAAAATTTACTAAGTAGCTGCATAATACATTTCGATGATATCTTTTTTATCAATCCGACGTTTTGTATAGGTACCGTCCTTAATAATGCCGTTAAATGAAACAGTGCTCGCGGATATCAAAAAAAAGTGTATGATTTTGTTTCTTTATCGGCACGTGGGATAGAGCAGCTAAACACTGTTTATGGGGAAAATACATTTTTGGTAAAGTTGTTCTGCGGTATTTGGTTGAATTTGGGACATCGTCTTTTGACCTGCCACCCAAAATTCATTAACTTTCAACGCTTTAAACAGATTCACTATTTTAGGAATTCATATGTATCGTTTACACATACAAACATCCATATCGGCCGCTCATTTTCTTAAAGATTATAACGGTAACTGTTCCGTTTTGCATGGCCATAACTGGAAGATCGAAGTTATGGTAAAATCGGATCGGACGGATACGGTAGGAATGGTAATTGATTTTAAAGATTTAAAAGATCTTACCTGGCGGGTTGCCGGAAGATTTGATCACCGGGTCTTTAACGAAGTGGCGCCGTTTGATAAGCAAAATCCAACCGCGGAAAATATTTCCCGGCATTTTTATACTGAAATAGGCGCGTTGCTGCCGTCAGGCGTTCAAATGGATCGAATAAAACTTTGGGAAACCGAAAATTACGCCATTGAGTATTTTGAATAAAATGTTCGGCAGCCTTAAAATAACCGAAGTCTTTTTCAGTATTCAGGGCGAATCCACCCAAGCCGGAAGACCCTGTGTATTTGTGCGTCTCAGCGGTTGCAATTTGCGCTGCAACTGGTGTGATACGGAATATGCGTTTTATGAGGGAGAACAACACAGTTTTAATGCGCTGCTTGAAGAAATTAAACGTTACCGTTGTAATTTAGTCGAAATTACCGGTGGGGAACCGCTGCTTCAAAAGAACGTGTTGCCCTTTATGAAACGTCTTTGCGACGACGGTTACGAAGTATTGCTGGAAACCGGCGGCCACATGGATATTGCTCCCGTGGATGAACGGGTGCAACGAATCATGGATGTTAAGTGCCCGTCCAGCGGCGAATCGGACAAGAACCGTTTTGCTAATCTTGATGTACTTACGAAACATGATCAGGTGAAATTTGTCATCGGAAGCAGGGAAGATTACGACTGGGCAAAACAAATAATGAACAAGTATGATCTTGACAAAAAATGTCCGCTACTTATGTCTCCTGTTTCAGGATTGATTGAAAATAAAACATTGGCGGAATGGATTTTAGAAGACAATTTAAGAATTCGTTTTCAGTTGCAATTGCATAAATATATCTGGGCGCCGGATACAAAGGGCGTATGATAATTAGTGATTGCCGGCCTTCGAAAGATATGCGCCTTTAGAGCAACGTAAATCGCAGCGTTTTACAAAGGAAAAACAGTAAAAATCTCCCTTTCTTCTGTGGTAAAGTCCACATGAAAAAATACGTTAACGAATTATAAGCAACGATTAATTGTAAACCGTAATTTAAACTCAGGATTCATTATGTCAAAACTCGAAGTATTCGATAATAAATTTCCCGATAGGGATTATTTTATAACACATGTAAATGAAGAATTTACATCCACCTGCCCCATTACCGGCTTGCCGGATTTCGGAACCATTACCATTCATTATATTCCAGACAAGCTATGTGTGGAGCTGAAATCTCTTAAATTCTATTTTTTGGAATTTCGCAATAAAGGCATTTTTTACGAAGCGGTTATCAACGAAATTCTGGATGACCTGGTTGGTTTGATAAAGCCGCGCTACATGGAAGTTACCGGTAATTTTACAAATAGAGGCGGTTTGCATAGTGATGTAACCGCCGTTTTCGATCCGCAAAACCGGAAACGTTTCCGATGAAAGCGGTGGTTTTGCTTTCCGGCGGTCTGGATAGTTGTGTGACGGCTGCCATCGCCGCCCGGGATTACGAATCGGCGTTTCTTCATTTGAATTATGGTCAACGTACCGAAAAAAGGGAATTACGCGCGTTTAATGAAATTGCCGATTTCTATGCCGTTTCAGAAAAGCTGGTAGTGGACGCCCGTTTTTTTAATCAGATTGGCGGCTCCAGTCTGACCGATACAAAGATGGAAATTGCCGAGGCTGATTTAAATTCTGCGGAAATCCCGGCAACCTATGTGCCTTTTCGTAATGCTAATATTTTGTCCATTGCCGTTAGCTGGGCCGAAGTAATCGGCGCCGGAAAAATATTTATCGGGGCGGTTGAAGAGGATTCCTCCGGCTATCCCGACTGCCGCGAGGATTTTTTTAACGCCTTTAACCGGGCCGTGCATTTGGGAACCAGGCCGGAAACCCGTATCGAAATTATAACGCCCGTAATTCAAATGAATAAAGCGCAGATTGTACAAAAAGGGCTGGAAATAGAAGCGCCCCTGCACTTGACATGGTCCTGTTATCAGAACGAAGAAAAAGCCTGCGGCGTATGTGATAGCTGCGCCCTGCGCTTACGCGGCTTTGAACAGGCCGGAGCATCGGATCCCATTCCTTATGTCTCCCGTTAAAATGCTGTCGGAAGGAGGAAAAAATGAATCCCATCGCCTATCGCAATCTTACCAGTTACAAATATCAGTTAATGAAAGACTATACTCTTGAAATAAATATTCTTCCTGATGGGGACATTATTACTCCGTTTATTGATTTAAGTGCGGATGGCGTTCTGATTATTAAGAAAAATTACGCCTGGGACGGCCCCAGCGGGCCAACAGTGGATACAAATAATTTTATGCGCGGATCGCTGGTGCATGACGCTCTTTATCAGTTGATGCGCGGAAAAAATCTAAAAATTTCCGAACGCGATAAAGTGGACCGTCTGTTACAGGCCATTTGCCGGGAAGACGGTATGTCCGCTTTTCGCGCCTGGTATGTGTACAAAGGGGTAAGTCTGTTTGGAAAAAGCAATGCCCGTCCGGGAAAAGATGAGGAAGACATTGTTTATACTGCTCCGGAGGCCAAAAACTAATCATGCGCATCTGGGTTGATGCCGACGCCTGCCCCCGGCCGGTAAAAGAAATTATTTTTCGCGCGGCACAACGCAGACAAATTGCCACCACCCTGGTTGCAAATCTGCCTCTTAAAACGCCGCGCTCACCCTATATTAACTCGATACTGGTGCCTGGCGGATTCGATATTGCCGATGAAAAAATTGAATTGCTAAGCGCAAAAGGCGATTTAATTATTACGGCCGATATTCCGCTGGCGGCAAAAGTAGTTGCCAAAGGCGCCCTGGCGCTGAACCCGAGAGGGAATCTTTATACAAAAGAAAATATCAATGAAGCGCTGACTATGCGTAATTTAAAAGACGAATTACGAGGCAGCGGGATCGAAACGGGCGGCCCTTCTGCCTTTAGCGGTAAAGACCGGGAAGCCTTTGCTAATCAATTAGATCGTATACTATCCAACA
The DNA here is from genome assembly GCA_024278755.1 of Calditrichota bacterium. Lineage (GTDB taxonomy): Bacteria > Calditrichota > Calditrichia > Calditrichales > Calditrichaceae > JANTFQ01. The sequence goes on from JAJRSO010000038.1 coordinate 187,624, forward strand.
TTAAAGGCAAAGAAAATGACAACGTATGAACAGGAACAAGCGGAAATTTTGTTTAACGAAGGTATAAAATTATATGAGCGGGAAAAGATAGAAGAGGCGGAAGAAAAATTTTTAAGGGCCCTGCAATTACATCCGGATTCCGAAGAAATTATGTACAATCTGGCGCTGGTCTATATTGAACAGAAAAAATACGAACAGAGCTGGGAACTGGCGGCTTCTATCCATTCTCTGGATTGTGACGAACTATTCGATGAACTGGAAAAAACGGGGTATAGTCCGTCGTTTGAAATGCCTGACAGTATTCCCGATTTCTGTTCGGACTGTCCCTATTTTCGTCCGGTGAGCATGATTCGTGACGAAGGCGGTTTTTGTACTTTTTATGAACTGAAAGTAGATTCGATGGGGAAGTGTTACGCCTATAAAATGGCCGATGAAGGGAAAATCGAGTCGGAGGCAATACAAAAGAAAGTGAATCGGCATTTTCAGGAAATGAAAAAAAGGTTTGTTGAAAGTCTTAGCGAAGAACGGCTGGGTGAGACATATCCGTGCGAAAAATGCGGTCAGGCAAATGTATTAAATGAAACGGAACGGGCCAATAAAAACTTTATCTGTAAAAACTGCGGAACCGAAAACAATGCCGGTGAAAAAATCCGCTCTCTGGATGCCCGTATGCGGGAACTTCCGGAGAAAGAATTATTTTTAATCTTGCTTCAACCCCGGGATTATCGTCCGGAATTTTTACCTGCCGCCCGCAGGGAAATCAATCGACGAAATTTGGATTTAGGCCAAAATAAAGTATTCGCAGAGCTTCTCCAAGAATATCAGTACGCTTTGGATATATAAGGCGACTTTTTGTTTACACCTCCTTACGAACAGCATTGTGACAAAGTAATCCCATACATAGCTCATGCCGCCATTCCCGAGAAAACAGGAGCTCAAAACCAGTGTATTCCCTTGGAGATTACGATGTTTCAATTAACGATTATAGATTTCAGATACTTTTACCAATAAGTATCATCCTACCAGCCATCTGGTGTCAGTATATCCTGCCAAAGAGGCTTTTTCGAAAAGAAATTCTAGCCGCGGATGCGCTAATGAACCCTAAACAAAAAAACAATAAATTTAATCGGCGAACATCCGTGTTCATCCGGGGTAAAAAAAAGTGCAACAACTTGTAAAGCGGATTATAAGTAAAAACTTAGGGTGTAGTAAAAAAACTTTAAGCTGGCGACAAAGTTCCTTACAGGATAACATTTGTTGTATAAAGAAAAGATTCCATATTGCAGAGCAGCTCTTACCAGATAGAATAGCATGTCGTCATTGGTGTATTCTTTTTGGTGAAAAATGGTGGTTACTGTTTTCTATTGTCTAAAACCGTTTTTTACGCGCGTGACAGTAAGGCGTTCCGCCTTTGTTGTCGTAATAATTCTGGTGATAGTCTTCCGCAGTCCAAAACGTGGCTGCCGGAATTAAACGGGTAACCACATTAAATCCTTTTTCTTTCAATTGGTTAACTAATTTTTCGGTCACCTTTCTCTGTTCTTCATTTTTATAAAACACAGCGGATTGGTACTGGTATCCGATATCCGGCCCCTGACCGTTTGCCTGAGTGGGATCGTGAATTTCAAAAAAGAGTTTTGCCAGGGCTTCATAAGATGTTTTGGATGGATCAAAGGTGATTTTTACCGCTTCGATATGTCCGGTGGTACCACTGCACACCTCCTCATACGAAGGATTTAAAGTATGTCCGCCGGTATATCCGGATTCCACCGAAAGCACTCCTTTTTCTTTTTCCATATAATATTCAACGCCCCAAAAGCAGCCGCCGGCAAAAATAGCGGTTTCTTTCTTTTGCGGTTCGGTCGCTTTAAAATCCAAAGAAATGGAATTGACACAGTGCCGCGTGTTTTTGGGCGTAAATCCTTCACCGAGAAAAACATGCCCCAAATGCGCGCCGCAGTTGGCGCACATAATTTCCGTCCGTCTTCCGTCCGCATCGGTTTGCTTACGAATCGCTCCGGGAATCTCATCGTCAAAGCTGGGCCAGCCGCAATGGGCATCAAATTTATCTTCGGATTTATACAGCTCGGCGCCACATTGTTTGCAGGTGAACGTACCCTTTTTATCGAATTTTTCATAAATGCCACTGAACGGCGCTTCGGTGCCTTTATCGATAATTACATATTTTTCCTGCGGGGATAATTCTTTATATTTCATTTTGCCTTTCTGTGCAAAGCTAAGTTGGATGAATAATGCCAAAATAATGAGTTGTAGTATTTTCATCAAATTTCTTTCGTTAGTTGATTGCTTTTGTTTTTCATAACGGAAAAAAATGAAAATTTGTTCAGCATAAATGAAACTAAATGGATTTTAAGAATCTTCGGAATGGTTGATAATTAAACTGCTGTGTCTTAATTTTGCATAACAGCCATTCAGCTTAAAAGGGAAACCATGTATATTTTAGCCATTGATCAGGGAACCACGGGAACTACGACCATTTTATATAACCAAAAGGGGCAGTTAGTCGACAAAGCCTATCGTCCGTTTACACAGATCTATCCTAAACCCGGATGGGTAGAACATGATCCAATGGAAATTTGGCAGACGGTAACGGAATCGGTTGCGGAGTTAACTTCCCGAAATAAAGGTAAAATTACGGCAATTGGCATCACGAACCAGAGGGAAACAACCATTCTCTGGGACAGCCGAACCGGCAAAGCTGTGCATAATGCGATTGTCTAGCAATGCCGGCGGACGGCCGAACACTGTGATGCCCTACAAGAGCACAGCGCGCTATTCCGGCAAAAAACAGGCCTGCCCATCGACGCCTATTTTAGCGGGACAAAAATAAAATGGCTACTGGACAATGTGCCTGATTTAGAACCCGACCATCTCAAATTCGGAACCATCGATACCTGGTTGATTTGGAAATTGACCGACGGGAAAGTGCACGCAACGGATTTTACAAACGCTTCCCGCACTTTGCTGTATAATATTGCTGAAAAAAAATGGGATGATGAATTATGCGAAATCATAGGCGTTTCGCAATCCCTTTTACCCGAAGTGCGCAAATCCGCTGATGATTACGGCCTTGTTGACTCTATTCCCGAATTACAAGGCGTTCCCATTTGCGGAGTAGTTGGTGATCAACAGGCGGCTTTATTCGGGCAGCGCTGCTTCGAAGCGGGACAATTGAAAAATACCTATGGCACCGGCTGTTTCTTATTAGTCAATACGGGCGATAAAATGATTGAATCTAAGCATGGTTTGTTGACCACCTTAGCGGTAAACGGAAAGGGTGAGCCCTGCTATGCCCTTGAAGGCGCGGTTTTTATTGCCGGCGCCGCCATTCAGTGGTTACGGGATGAACTGGGTCTGCTTAAAGATTCATCCGAAAGCGAGGTAGCCGCTTTGGCAGTTTCGGATAATGCCGGGGTTTATCTGGTTCCGGCATTTGTGGGTCTGGGTGCGCCGCACTGGGATATGCAGGCCAGGGGAACGATTACCGGGCTGACCCGCGGAACCAATAAAAACCATATTATCCGCGCGGCATTGGAATCGATGGCCTACCAGACACGGGATGTCGTTGAAACAATGCAGCAGGAAACAGGAGTACCGATTACCGAAATAGATGTGGATGGTGGCGCAACCGCCAATCATTTTTTAATGCAGTTCCAGTCGGATATTTTAAATGTGCCCCTGGTTCGTCCCAAAATGGTGGAAACAACGGCTTTGGGCGCCGCATATCTTGCCGGTCTCCAATCGGGCTTTTGGAAAGACAGTGCTGCAATTCTCTCTCTTGAACGACCTGAGCAGCGTTTTGAACCGAATATGAATAAGGATGTGCGAGAAAAATTAACGGCCGGCTGGCTAAAGGCTTTACGGCAGACACGTGCCACTTAGTGCCTAAATTTCTAAAGCGGAATTTAGGAAACGCCAGACTACATGCGCCAAATAACAAATAAACACCAAATCCTAAAATTTAAACATACCTCTACAAGGTTTTTTGTTTGAGATTTAAACTATTGTTTTTTAATATTTATTTATTCTTTATTATTGAGTTCACTATAAAAACCACGAATTCCACGAACTTACACGAATCTATTCAATGTAATTTTAATAAAAACAATCCGTGTCTTTCTGTGGGAATCAGTGGCTATGCCTTTTTAGACTGGACTCATTATTTGTACTTTAGAATTTAAAGCTATATAACAGATGCTATCCTGTGAGGCGCTTTGTCTCCAGCCTAAATTCTTTTCATCCGCACTAAGTTTTTACTTATAACCTGCTTTACAGGCTGTTGCACTTTCTTTTTTTGCCGCGGATGAACCCTCTTCGGTGTTTATTGTTTCGTTTGGTTAAATTTATTCCCATTCATTGGGGTTCTTTGCGTGATAGACTGACACAAGATATACGGTAGACGGACATTTATTGGTTAAAAATATCTACTCTCTAATCATTGGTCTCAAGCATTATTCAAAAATAGCGTCGCGCATATAAAAAGGGACTGCCTTTCTATCTAAAGTGACAAAAAAATGTTTTGTGTGATTAAAACGTGACCTAATTTTATTTTTCCGTGAAGACTGCACAGAACAATTACCTATCTTTCATTAAAGTCAAAACTAAAACGAGTTTGATTTAATTAAGAATTTCAACCTACAAAAATACATCCCCGCAATTTCCATTCGACCAAGCGCGGAACACCGTTACAAGTGTTTCGCGTCTTTCCATTTATAAAAAGATTAGATTTATTTACGGTTAACCGTTAAATTTATACAAATAAACATTTAACGGGGAATCCTTTTGCGCATTACAGCCAAAGCCAATTCAAATATTGCACTCATTAAATACTGGGGCAAGCGAAATTCCGATTTAAACCTGCCGGCTGTGGGTTCTATTTCGGTTACGCTGGAGGGGCTGTCCACACAAACAACCACCCGCTTTGAAACAGGGTTGCAAAACGACCGTCTGCTACTTAACGGAAAAAAGGAAAGCGGCCCTGCGCTGGTTCGCATTACCCGTTTCCTCGATATAATTCGCAATACGAGCGGCGTATCATTAAAAGCGTCTGTGGAAAGTAATAACAATTTTCCAACGGCAGCAGGACTGGCGTCATCGGCGTCGGCTTTTGCCGCTTTGGCTGCATCCGCTTCTAAAGCCGCCGGATTAAATCTTTCTGACGCCCAACTATCAGAACTTGCCCGGCGCGGCTCCGGCTCTGCAGCCCGTTCCGTTTTTGGCGGATATGTGGTAATGCACCGGGGAGAACGTCCGGATGGCAGCGATTCCATTGCGGAACCCCTGGCGGAAAAAAACTTTTGGGATATTCGTCTGTGCATTGCCATTACCACCGAAAAAGCAAAAACCATAAATTCAACCGTGGGAATGACCCAATCCAAAGCAAGTTCCGTTTATTATCCGGCCTGGGTTGACACGGCTGAAACGGACCTGGCGGAAATGAGAAGCGCACTCCTGGCAAAAGATTTTCAAAAAGTGGGAGAACTTAGCGAATACAGTTGTTTAAAGATGCATGCGCTGGCCATGTCCGGTCGGCCGGGAGTGGTGTACTGGAACGGGACATCGGTAGAGGTAATGCATGCGGTTCAATCGCTGCGCCAAACCGGGATTCCCGCCTATTTTACCATCGACGCCGGACCACAGGTAAAAGTGTTGTGCCTGCCTGAAGATGAAAACAGAATAAAAGTGATGCTCCAAGAAATACCCGGCGTTCTGCGGGTTCTGAAAACCCGTCCCGGTGACGGCGTTCAAATTATTGAGGCGACGGAATGATTAGGGCGACTGCGCCGGGAAAAATGATTCTGCTTGGCGAATATGCGGTTCTCGAAGGCGCGCCGGCGCTGGTTTGCGCGGTAAACCGCCGCGCTTCCGTGCGGATTTATCCTGAAAAGGGAAGTGAGTTTAGCGTCCATTCGCCGTCACTGCAAACGGGAGTGCAGCCGTTTATCCTAACCCCCGATCGAAAGGTACGTTTCGATCCCAATCTCAATCCAATTATTTCAAATAAGCTGCATTTTTTTTCAGATATTTTTGAATCTGTCATAGAAAGTTTAAACGGAGAGAGAGCACTACCGTTTATACGGATTGAATTGGAAACGAACGCTTTTTATTCATTGGAATTACATCGTAAACTTGGTTTCGGCTCCAGTTCCGCGCTCACGACGGCCTTAACCAAAGCGCTGGCCGAGGTTTCTGAAACAGCTCTAACCGATAGCGAAATCTTTAGTTTAGCGCTTAAAGCGCACCGGGCGGCGCAGGGCAAACGCGGTAGCGGAATCGATATTGCCGCCTGTACCTATGGCGGCGTTCTGGAATATACTTTGGAAACGGTTCCCAAAACAATTTCGCCGTGGGCAGAATTACCTCTTGCTGTAGTCTGGAGCGGGACGTCCGCTTCTACCAGTAAAATGGTACAGCGGGTTTCCGTTCTTAAACAACAAAATCCGGCATTGTATAAAAAATTGATTGAGCGTCTAACGCTGGTTTCGCAAGAGGGAATAACCGCTTACCGGGAACAGCGAACAGATCTTTTTTTATCCTCTGTACATGGTTTTTATACTGCTTTAAAAGAACTGGGAGAAAAAAGTAATACGTCTATTATTTCCGGGCTGCATCAGCAATTGGCAGAAATGGCTGCGCAAAACGGGGTTGTTTATAAACCGTCTGGCGCCGGCGGAGGCGATATTGGACTGTTGTTCGCGTCCTCTTATCAAGCGCTTAAGACGGTAAAAAACAAAGCGATTCATTTGGGATTTAAAATCGTTGACACTGTAATTTCCTCTGACGGTGTAACGGTACAAAACTGAAATCACGTAAATACAATTAAATTTGAAACTCCCAGAAATAGATTTTATGCGATTGAAAATTTGATTACAATTACGTTTTTTTCGTATTAAACTATTCACGGTTTGTAATTTGTGTTTATTTTTTGGGATATATTAAACAAAGGAATTCTTTCATGGCTGGTTCACGTATTTCCGGTTTTTATAAACAATCGGTACAGGAACGACTGCGTCTTTTACATAAAAACGGCTCCATTAGCGATGAAGACTTAAGGCAATTACGAAGTGGCCTGGCTCTGTTAACAGCGGATGCTGCCGATAAGATGGTGGAAAATGTAGTGGGCGTTTTCGGACTTCCCATGGGAATCGGTCTTAATTTTATTGTAAATGACAAAGAGTACCTCATTCCCATGGTGGTGGAAGAACCTTCCATCATTGCCGCTGTGAGCGCGGCTGCAAAAAAGGCTGCGGAGACCGGCGGATTTATCAGTGAAAGCAACGGTTCTGTTTTAATCGGGCAAATTCAGGTCGTGGATTTTAAAAACATTTCACGCGCCAAGCAGGCGGTTCTGCAAAACAAAGACGAAATAATCAACCTGGCCAATAGCCTGCATCCGAATATGGCGGCCCGCGGCGGCGGTGCAAAAGATTTGGAAGTACGGATTTTGTCCAAAGCGTCGGCGCGGGGAGATATGCTTATTATTCACCTGCTGGTGGATGTAAAAGACGCCATGGGCGCCAATCTCGTGAACAGCATGTGTGAAGGGGTTGCTTCGCTTGTGGAAAAAATTACCGGCGGTAAGGTGTTTCTGCGCATTCTTTCCAATCTGGCCGACCGTTCCATTGTACGCAGCAGCTGCACTATCCCCAACCGTCTCTTAGCCGGGAACGGTTTTTCCGGCGAAGAGGTACGGGACGGGATCATTCTGGCCAACGATTTTGCGTTAGCCGATCCGTACCGGGCGGCGACCCATAACAAAGGAATAATGAACGGCATCGATCCGGTGATCATTGCTACCGGCAACGACTGGCGGGCGGCCGAAGCGGCGGCGCACGCCTACGCGGCCCGCGGCGGAAAATACGCGGCGCTGACCAAATGGTATAAAGACGAAAATGGTAATTTGGCCGGAAATATTGAAATTCCTATCCGTGTAGGCATTGTGGGCGGTCCGCTGGAAAGCAATCCTGCCGTGCCTGCCGCGATGCGCCTGCTGGGTGTGAAATCCGCCAAAGAATTGGCCGAAGTGCTTGGCGCTGTCGGATTGGCCCAGAATCTGTCCGCCTTGCGCGCGTTGGCGTCGGAAGGCATTCAGCAGGGACATATGAGTCTGCATGCCCGCAGCGTTACCATGGCCGCCGGCGCCCGTAGCGACATCTTTGAAGAAGTGGTGGAAAAAGTAATCGCCTCCTCCGAAATTAAAGTATGGAAAGCAAAAGAGATTATTGAAGAGGTCGAAAAGCAAGGGAAAAGCACTCCTTCCGATTTATATATTCAGCCTACCGCTGAAAATTTGCCCAGCGGTTACGGTAAAATAATCATGTTTGGTGAACATGCCGTCGTGTATGGCAAACATGCCATTGCCGCCCCGTTGCCCTTGGCCATGCAGGCCGAAGCATTTGATTCAAAACATGAGGGTATTCATTTGATTATTTCGCGTTGGGGCGTGGACGAGTATCTGCGAAAAGGTGCAAAACATAAGTATTCTATCTTTAAATCTCTCGATATGATTTTGGATAAACTAAAACTGCACAATCAAAATATGCAATTGGAAGTCTATCCGCATGTGCCGCGCGCAATGGGTTTGGGCGGATCGGCAGCGCTGGCTGTTGCAATCATTCGGGCCTTATCACAGAAGTATAAACTTAAACTAAGCAATGAAGAAATATCAAGTTTAGCCTATGCTTCCGAAACTATTGTTCATGGCAATGCTTCCGGAATTGATAATACCCTTGCCGTCTATGGAAAATTTATTCGTTTTAAAAAAGGCAATCCGCCGGATCTGAAGTTTTTAAAACCCCGCAAAAAAATTAGGATTGTTATCGGCCAAACCTGGGTGGAAAGTCTTACCGCTAAAATGGTTACGAAAGTAACTGATGCCTGGAAGCGTAATAAGCCGCTATACGAAGATTTATTCACGAAAATCGATCAGCTTACCGCCCAGGCGGAAATCGCGGTTGAAGCAGGGAATATGGAACAGCTTGGAGAACTTATGAATATTAACCAAGGCTATTTAAACGCCCTGCAGGTTTCCAGCAGAGAAATAGAAGAATTAGTTCATATTGCCCGCTCGAACGGAGCCCTGGGTGCAAAACTTACGGGCGGCGGCGGCGGGGGAGCGATTATTGCCCTCTGCCCGAACAATGCCGAAGAAGTGGCGCTGGCTATGCGCGGCGCCGGATTTAAGGCGATGATTACGGATATAAAATGAAATTCATCGGCTCTGTTTCGACTCGTATGGATGCATAAAACAGAAAAAAGTTGATGGTTTCGTATTTTATTGCTATGTCGTTTTGTATGGGGGACACAGCAAAAACACAAGTATAAGAATACGAAAAAATCAGAAGTCTTTTTAAATTGGTATCTTTTCGTCCTGTCCGCTTCTGACGTGGTAGTAATCCGTGGCTTTGTTTTTTTGTATTCGCTCTTATTCAAACCGATCGATATAGAAGCCGTTTTTTTTTTTTGATTCTCTGACTAAAATCCTTTTGCATTTATAAAAAGTAATATCATATATAATTTCGCTTTACTAGTAAATATTTAGTAACTACCCGTGGAAACCGACGGGGTACTAATAATTAATTATGTTTTTATCAATTTGTACGATAATCTGTTTATAGAAGTACTTTTTAGGATGTAGGTCCCCTTGAGTATTAAATCAGCTCAATATAGAATCGTTGTTGTTTTAGGATTATTAGCCCTGTTAGCGGCAAATCTGCGTTTCAGTGTGGCCGGCGTTATGGATCTAAGCACCGACCCCCGAGAGATAGTAGCTTTAACAGCGGTCTTTTTTCTGCGTGACTGGCGTGCCGCAGTTGTTGTGGGGATTCTAGCAGGTTTTGGCGGGCCTTATGATGATACTTTATGGATAACTATTGTTATGCATATTGTTGCAGTTCCTGTCGCCTACTTTCTGTATCAGCTCATCCGTAAATTATATAAAAATCAATGGATAATCAGTATCCTCTGGTTCCTTTCCGTACAGGTTGTATATTACTTTGTCTTTGCCACACTCTTTGTTGCCTGTCACTACATTGTGGGGGATTTTAGTATAATTCTGCTGACCGAAACCTATCAAAAAGTCCTTTACGGATTACTTTTTGAGTCCCTGCTCACAAGTAGTATTACCGTACTTATCCTTCAGATAAAACTTTCCCGAGAAGAGCGCGATTATAATTCTCAACTCTTAGGTTTATTAGTAAAATCGAATGAATTTGGATTATGGGACTGGCAGGTGCAGAATGATAAGCTAACCGTAAATGAACAATTGGCCAATACCCTGGGATACAATTCCATTTTATTTGCAAACAGTATGGAAAAATTTAAAACGTATATCCATGAAGATGATTTGGATACCTTCTCAAAAGATTTAACCTCATTAATAAAAGGTTCAATACCTTTGCAAAAAGCAGAATACCGTATTCGAACCAAAGAGAATAAATGGAAGTTTTTTTTCTCTACCGGAAAAATTGTTGAATGGGATGAACTCAACCGTCCGGTTCGAATAATCGGAACAAATTTGGATATTACCGAATCTAAGCTGGCCGAAAAAGAGAATAAAAAATTAAAAGAGCAAATGATTCAGGTGCAAAAAATGGAGGCCATCGGAACACTGGCGGGTGGAATTGCGCATGATTTTAATAATCTTTTAACGGTAATCAACGGGCATGCCGAGATTGCTGCGATGCGTCTGGAGAAAGAGGCGCCTGCCTACAAGGATGTTATGGCAATACACTCTGCCGGTGAACGGGCGGCACGGCTTACGAAACAACTGCTGGCGTTTAGCCGCAAAGAAAAAATTACCCTCGAAGTATTAAATATTAACACTATCCTTTCCGATATGAATAAACTTTTATTTCGCCTGATAGGCGAAGATATTCAAATTGTTTCAATACCGGGAGATAATCTTCCGCTTATTACCGGTGATTCCGGTCAGTTTGAACAGGTGCTTATTAATCTTGTCGTAAATGCCCGGGATGCGATCAATGCTAAGCAGGATAGTTCCGACGATAAAAAAATAATCATTGAAACCAAGCGTATCAAACTGGATGAGGCACAACCATCAGAATACACTTACGTTCCTCCCGGGGAATATATTTTAATCAGCGTTAGTGATAATGGGATCGGCATGGATTCGAATACCAGGGGAAAAATATTCGAACCGTTTTTTACGACAAAAAGCGAGGGAAAAGGAACCGGGCTTGGATTGGCAACAGTATATGGAATTGTAAAACAGAATAAAGGGTTTATTAGCTTAAATTCTGAAATCGGTAAGGGTACAACATTTAAGATATTGTGGCCGCTTAAGAAAACCGATGCACACATTAAAGAACAGGATGAAATTTCGATTGCTGATTTTTCCGGAAACGAACAAATCCTTTTAGTTGAAGATGATACGGCTGTCCGGAAGTTTTCCGGCGCTGCTTTACGAAGCTATGGGTATTTAGTTAATGAGGCAACCAACGGCAGCGAGGCCTTAACCCTTATAGAGAAAAAGAAGATACACCCGAAATTGCTTATAACCGATTTGGTAATGCCCGGATTAAACGGTAACGAATTAGCAGGCCGGATTGTTCAGTTAGTTCCGGAATGTTTTGTTCTTTTCACATCCGGCTATACAGACAATCATTTAAAACTAAACCATGCCCTGCATGAAAACGCCAGTTTTATTCATAAACCATATTCCGTTCATAAACTTTTGGAAACAACCCGCCAAATATTAGACGGCACTAAAAACGGATAAATCTTACAGGAACTTTGTTCTTTTTCTTCTAAAAAGCAATTCTAAGCCCCTAAAATGCGGTTGTTTTTAATCGTTCACCGCCGTATTTTTATTTATCATTCAGTAGGCGTTTTATGTTTGAAATTATGGGATTTATTTTCAGGGAGAAATATATGAGCGCATCCAAAGAAAAATGGCAGAAGCAGGTGGAACTGGCCAGAACCCGCGATGCAAAATTCATCACCGCCTCCAGCGAACCCGTGGAGTTAATGGGAACGCCGGACTTAATTAAAGATTTCGATTATGATCGGGATTTGAGTTATCCCGGCCAGTTTCCGTATACCCGGGGCGTGCATGCCAGTATGTACCGCGGCCGCTTGTGGACCATGCGCCAGTTTGCCGGTTTTGGCACGCCGGAAGATACCAATGAACGATTTAAATATCTTCTTAAAAACGGCTTAACCGGACTCTCGGTGGCCTTTGACCTGCCCACATTGATGGGACGCGACTCGGACGATCCCTTTAGCGAAGGTGAAGTGGGACGCTGCGGTGTGGCGGTCAGTTCTTTAAAAGACATGGAAGTTCTGTTTGACGGCATTCCCATCGATCAGGTGTCCACCTCTATGACCATTAACTCGCCGGCGATGATTCTGCTGGCCTTTTATATAGCTATCGCCGAAAAACAGGGCGTTCCGCTGGACAAAGTGCGCGGCACCATTCAAAACGATATTTTAAAAGAATACATTGCTCAAAAAGAATACATTTATCCGCCCAAACCTTCCATGCGCATTATCGTGGATATGATTGAGTATTGCACCGAGCATATGCCACAATGGAATACGATTAGCATTAGCGGGTACCATATTCGCGAAGCCGGTTCTACCGCGGTTCAGGAACTGGCCTTTACCCTGGCGGATGGGTTTGCCTATGTGGAAGCGGCCATAGAGCGCGGGTTAGATGTGGATGATTTCGCGCCGCGTCTGTCTCACTTTTTTAATTCCCATAATGATTTTTTTGAAGAGATTGCCAAATTTCGGGCTGCCCGGCGTATTTACGCCAAACGGATGCGCCATAAATACGGGGCTAAAAACGAACGTTCCTGGCTGCTGCGTTTTCACACCCAAACGGCCGGCGCCACCTTAACTGCTCAGCAGCCGGAAAACAATATCGTGCGCGTGGCCTATCAGGGGTTGGCGGGCGTACTGGGCGGAACCCAGTCGTTGCATACCAATTCCATGGATGAAACGCTGGCTCTGCCTTCGGAAAAAGCGGTAAAAATTGCTCTGCGCACCCAGCAAATAATTGCCTATGAAACAGGGGTGCCGCATACCATCGATCCCTGGGCCGGCAGTTATTTTATGGAAGATCTGACCAATAAAATGGAAGCGGGCGCCGAAGAATATTTTAAAAAGATAGACGATCTCGGCGGCGTCATTCCGGCCATAGAAAAAGGATTCTTTCAAAAAGAAATCGCCCGCGCCGCGTATCAGTACCAAAATGAAATCGAAAAGAATGAACGTAAAGTTGTGGGCGTAAATTCGTTTAAAGATGAAAATGAGAAGATAGAGATTCCTATTTTGGAAATTTCCGAAGAAGTGGAAGAGAAGCAAAAGAGACAATTACAGGAATTGCGCGCCCGGCGTGATAATGCGTTGGTTAAACAATGTCTCTCTGAATTGAAAGAAGCCGCGCAAAACGATATTAATCTGATGCCCATTTTGGTAAAATCGGCCAAGGCTTATGCTACTGTGGGTGAAATGGTGGAGGCTTTAAAAGAAGTCTTCGGGGAATATGTGGAACCGGCAGAATTCTAATTTTGGATTTTATACGTTGAATTCAGAATTCCGATTCTATTAATGAGGATATAATGATGGATAAAAAAATTCGTGTTTTAGTTGCCAAAGCCGGACTGGACGGCCACGACCGGGGAGCAAAGGTAGTGGCGGCCACTTTTCGGGATGCCGGCTTCGAAGTGATTTACACCGGTTTGCGCCAAACGCCGGAAATGATTGTAGACGCCGCCATTCAGGAAGATGTGAACGTCATTGCCCTCAGTATCCTTTCCGGGGCACACATGACCGTTTTCCCGCGCGTGCTTAAACTGATGAAAAAACATGAAATGGATGACGTGCTGTTGACCGGCGGCGGTATCATGGGAGAAGCGGATATAAAAAAGCTGATGGATATGGGAACGGGAAAATTGTATGGCCCCGGATCCTCGCTTACCGAAGCGGTCGCTTATATTAAGGACTGGTTTAAAGAATGAAAAAAAATTATGCAAAGTCTTGTAGGATTCGTAGAACTAGAAAGTAAAACTTTACGAAACGAAACGGCACGTTTTGCAAAGATAACTTCTGCGAAGCTTTTAAAAGCTTTGCAGAAAATAAAATGATTTACACCTTACGGAACTTAAAAATTTCGCAAGGGGGATAATGTGTCCCAAAAAATAAACGAACCGAATGCCTATAAATCCCGCATAACCGATTGGCCGCAGGACGAGCGTCCCCGGGAACGTCTGGAACAATTGGGTGCGGAAGCGGTAAGTAACGCCGAACTTGTGGCCATATTGCTGGGCCAGGGCACCGCCCGGTTTAACGCGGTTGAGCTGGCAAAAATGCTGTTGCGCCGTTTCGGTACGCTGGAAGCGCTCAGCGGCGCGTCACTGGCGGAGATGCAGGAAATTAAAGGCATTGGCCCGGCCAAAGCCGTAACCCTGTTAGCCGCTTTTCAGCTTTATCGAAATTTACAACAGGAAAAAGCCGAAAACGAGATTGTCAGTTTTCGCAATCCGGCGCAAGTGGCTAAAATTTATCAGCCGCTCTTGGGAAACAGTAAACAGGAACGGTTTTTTGTTGTTTTATTAGACACGGCCATGCAGCGTATTTTGGACTTTGAAATTACCCGCGGAACGTTGGATTCGTCGCTGGTTCATCCCCGGGAAGTGTTTAATCCTGCGATACGGTATCAGGCAAAGGGACTTATTGTGCTGCACAATCATCCCAGCGGCCAATGTAAGCCCAGCGATGCGGATATAAAGATTACCAAGCAATTAGTGGAAAGCGGAAAAATTTTGGGAATTGATCTCTATGATCATCTCATCATCACGGCGGATTCATTTTATAGCTTTAAAGAAAACGGAATCATTTAACAGACAGTCACCAGGATATGAGAAGAATATGTAAAAATTGAGGGTTCTATAAAATCCAAATCACAAAAATCAAATAACAAATAAATTTCAAAAATATAAATGAGTCAACTCTAAAAACCCATTCCATCGATAGAATGGAAGTTTTCGTCTTCATATTAGCAACAAGTTATAAAAACGATGGAATCGATAATCACTCTTTTTAGACCGGACCCATAAATAGATAAATTACAAATTTAGAAGGTGTTAACTGAGGAACGTTTTAGATATTGGTTATTGTTTGTGATTTGCTGTTTGTTGTTTGATATTTAAAACAACGTGTAAAAAGTAGCAAGATAACTTATCAGGGAAAAAACTATGCAGGATAAAATTAAACATCTGGAAAATTTACGGGCCGAGGCGCGACTCGGCGGCGGTGAAAAACGCATTAAAACCCAGCATGATAAAGGCAAACTGACCGCACGGGAGCGTATTGATTTTCTGTTAGACGAAAGTTCCTTTGTGGAAATGGATATGCTGGTTAAACACCGCAGCAGCGATTTTGGTCTGGATAAACAGCGTTTTCCAGGCGATGGGGTTGTTACCGGCTACGGGTATATTGACGGTCGTCTGGTGTTTGTCTTCTCACAGGATTTTACTGTGTTCGGCGGCAGCCTATCGGAAACACATGCCGAAAAAATCATTAAAATAATGGATCAGGCTATGAAGGTCGGGGCACCGGTGATCGGTTTAAATGATTCCGGAGGGGCACGGATTCAGGAAGGCGTGGTTAGTCTCGGCGGCTATGCCGAAATATTTTTACGCAATACGCTGGCCTCCGGGGTCATCCCCCAGATTTCGGCCATTATGGGCCCCTGCGCAGGCGGTGCGGTCTATTCACCGGCTATTACTGATTTCACCCTGATGGTGCAGAACACCAGTTATATGTTCGTTACAGGGCCTAATGTGGTTAAAACGGTGACCCATGAAGAAGTCACTTCCGAAGCGCTCGGCGGAGCCTCTGCCCACGGTTCTAAAAGCGGCGTAAGCCATTTGACCTGCGGTAGCGATATTGAATGTTTGCAGAATATTCGTAAAATGATTGCCTATATGCCGTCAAATAATCTGGAAGACCCCCCGCGGTTAAAAAACGATGATCCGGCGGAACGTATCTTAGACGGACTGGATTCGGTAATTCCTGAAAATCCCAATCAGCCTTATGATATGAAGGAGATCATCGAACGGGTAGTTGATAAAGATTCCTTTTTCGAAATTCATCCCGATTACGCTAAAAACATTATCATCGGGTTTGCGCGATTTGACGGCTATGCGGTGGGCGTTGTGGCCAATCAGCCCGCCCATCTCGCTGGGGTGCTGGATATAGACGCCTCTGTAAAAGGCGCGCGCTTTGTACGTTTTTGCGACGCCTTTAATATCCCATTGGTGGTATTTGAAGATGTGCCCGGTTTTTTACCGGGAACGGCTCAGGAATGGGGCGGAATCATTAAAAACGGCGCAAAACTGCTTTATGCGTTTTCCGAAGCGACCGTTCCTAAATTAACGGTCATTACCCGCAAGGCATACGGCGGAGCTTATGATGTAATGAATTCCAAACATATCCGCGCCGACGTCAATTATGCCTGGCCCACCGCCGAAATCGCCGTAATGGGTCCCAAAGGAGCTGCCGAAATTATTTTCCGTAAAGAAATCGGTAATGCGGAAGACCCGGAAGCGATGCTGGCGCAGAAAGAGCAGGAATACCGTGAAAAATTTGCTAATCCCTATCTCGCTGCCGAACGCGGCTATATCGATGAAGTAATCGAACCGCATTTTACACGGGTGCGGATTATTCAGGCGTTACATATGCTGCAAAATAAGGCGCAGTCCAATCCATCTAAAAAACACGGCAATATTCCGTTATAACGGTATTTAAAAAAGATAGTGGCCTCAGAAGTTTTTAATTAAACAGATTGAAGCAGCATCATCTGACAGGTTGAATTTGTGCAATTAATAAAAAAAATAATCGACCCGATTCGCGCGGCGGATAAAATTATAATTATTTATCAAATTCTCGTTTCGGCGTTAATTGTTCTTAATCTTTCAAAAATAAATTCCCCATTTCTGTGGCTGCTCGCGCATTTTTTAATCCTGTTCTGGCTGTTAAAATTACAGTTTCTTATTAAAAATCCAAACTTTAAAAAAAACATTTTTTGGGGACCCATTGCTCTTATTCTAATCAATTTCAGTGAGTTGCATTATCTGATTCATCCTATTTTCCCGAACGATATGGACCGTGTGCTGATCAGAATTGACCAGGCCCTATTGGGTGTTCATCCCACCGTATGGCTGGAACGAATCACTTTTCCCGCCTTAACCGAATATCTTCAATTGGTCTATTCTTCTTTTTATTTTTTACCTATCATTTTGCTTGTTCTATTGTTAAATAAACAGGAAAAACAGAAAAGTGATTTTGTGATTTTTGTTTTGTTATATGGATTTTATTTATCCTATATCGGCTATTTTCTGGTACCGGCCATCGGTCCGCGTTTCACACTGGCGCATCTGCAAACCGCCACCCTTAAGGGATTGTGGCTAACTCCTGTTATTCGCCACACACTGGATACGCTTGAAAACATTCAACGGGACGCCTTTCCCAGCGGGCACACGGAAATAACGGTATTAACCATGTATTACGCCTGGAAATATCAGAGAAAATATTTTTATGTCTTGGCAATTATTGGAACGAGTCTTATTTTCAGTACCGTGTATCTGCGTTATCACTATCTAAGCGACGTCATTGGCGGACTGCTGCTCGCGGCGTTTGTAGTGTTAACGGCAAAGCCGGTTTACCGCTGTCTTAGCGGGCGCTATAAACAAGAATTTTAACCACGAAGAGACACGACGAATCATCAAGGAAACTGGGTTTCCACCTTCGTGGAAATGATATACTTGGAACAGTCCTCCCCGCGCAGGCGGGGAACCACTGTCTTGTTAAAATGATTTTTGCTTATCACTAAAGGTACCCGATTCCCGCTTTAAAGGGTAGACTTGAAATATTAACAGAGGATTTTATGTTACTGCAAAATGAACACTGCCGTATTCATTCGCTCGGCAGTTCCGAAGAAGGGATTTCCTTTTCAGAATTTCCGTACGGGGAATTGCAAAATCTAACCGAAACGCATCTTTACCAATACAATATGCCGTCGGAACTTATTTTTTCAATCGAATCCGAAGGGGAAACAGCCGGAGAAATCAGTTTGAAATCACTGCGCTGGTTCAACCGTAAAGCCGAAATTGCTGTCTTTATCCTCAAAGAGTTTCGCGGAAAAGGATTGGCCGAACAGGCGCTGCGTCTGCTTTTGGATTATGTTTTTAATACGATGAATTTTCACCGCCTCGAAGCGGAAGTTGTGGCTTATAATCCCGCGGCGAAAGCGCTGTTTGAAAAAATAGGATTTGTACAGGAAGGAATTTTGCGAGAGGCGAAATTCTTTAAGGGAAGGTATCACGATATTTTTTCATACGGATTACTGGCAAAAGAATGGAAAAGATAATTACGAATTCGAATTGCCAACAATGTAATAACCAATAACTAAGCAGCTAACTTTATGCAAACCAAAATAATCGCCCACCGCGGGGCAAGCGCGGATGCGCCGGAAAATACGCTGCCAGCCGTTCAGTTGGCTTGGGAGCAAAATACCGACGCCGTGGAAATTGATATCCTATTGAGCAAAGACGGCCACATCGTTGTCTTTCATGATGAAGACACTCTTCGCATGACGGGTGAATCCGGTCTGATAAAAGATAAAACCTGGGACGAGATTCGACAATTAACCATTGAAAGCAAAGGTTTTAAAACCCATATTCCGCTTCTGTCGGATATTTTACCGACAATTCCGCAAGACAAATTTTTAGTGATCGAAATAAAATGCGGCCCGGAAATTGTCCCGCCTCTGCGAAAATTGATTGACGCGTTCTCCATTACGGCGGCCAGTGTGCAGTTTATTTCCCTGATCGAAGCGAGCCTTCGGGAATTATTTAAAGAATTCCCCGAATACGAAACACAACGCGTCTTTGAATTTCTCGGTAAAAAACCGGATACGGATTATTTACTGTATTATGCTGAACAGAGTCCATTTACCGGAATCGATTTGGAAATGGGCAATTATATCGATAAAGAATTTGTAGAAAAAATACATTTATTTAAGAAAAAAATTTATATTTGGACGGTGGATGATCCGACCGAAGCGCAAAAACTGTCCGATTTGGGAATTGACGGAATAACCACTAATCATCCGGGTGATTTGCGTACTGTTTTGGAGATAAACGTATGAATCGATCTCAAATGATTAACAGCCTATCGGATGCCGGTAAAATCTGGGATTTTATTGTTATCGGCGGCGGCGCAAGCGGAGCGGGTGTTGCGCTGGATGCCGCTGCGAGAGGTTTCAGCGTTTTGCTGGCCGAACAGAGCGACTTTGCCAAAGGCACGTCCAGCCGCAGCACCAAACTGGTACATGGCGGTGTGCGCTATCTGCAGCAGGGAAATGTCTCTCTTGTTTTCGAAGCGCTCAAAGAACGGGGGATCTTGTTGCGCAATGCGCCGCATCTCGTGCACGACCAGGCCTTTGTGGTTCCCAGTTATGAATGGTGGGAAGGGCCGTTTTACGGCATCGGTTTAAAAGTGTACGATATGATGGCTGGTAAAGAGGGGTTCGGACATTCCAAAATACTTTCTCGGGAAGAGACGCTGGAACAGTTACCCAACCTGGAACCGGAGGGACTGACCGGCGGTGTTTTATACTACGATGGCCAGTTTGACGACGCCCGCTTAGTGATTAATATTTTACAAACCGCCGTAGAGCAAGGCGCCACGGTACTGAATTATCTTCAGGTCAAAGCGTTGCAAAAGGAAAAGGATTTGATTAGCGGCGTAAAAGTGCAGGATATGGAAACGGGGAAACGATATGCGCTGCAAGCCAAAGCGGTAATTAATGCTACCGGCCCCTTTTCCGATACAATTCTGCAGATGGATCAGCCCGGTTCCTTTAAGATGATTGAGCCCAGCCAGGGAACGCACATTGTACTGGATAAATCATTTCTCCCCGGCGATCAGGCCATTATGGTTCCGCACACGGACGACGGCCGTATCCTTTTTGCCATTCCCTGGCATAACCGGGCGCTGGTTGGCACAACCGATATCGAAACCGATTCCGCGCCGTTAGAACCAAGAGCCGCGCAGGATGAGATTGATTTTTTACTGGAGCACACTGCGCGCTATCTGAAACATGATCCGCAGAAGGAAGATGTTAAGGCTGTCTTTGCCGGAATTCGTCCGCTGGCCTATGCCGGTAAAGATGAAAACACAGCCGCCATTTCACGGGAACATGTGGTGCACGTTTCCGCTTCCGGTCTGGTAACTCTGGCCGGCGGCAAATGGACCACCTACCGAAAAATGGCCGAAGATACCGTAGATCAGGCCGTCCTGATTGCCGGTTTGGAAGCGCAGCCCTGTGTAACCACAGAACTCAATATTCACGGATTTCACCGCCACAGCGAACAATTTGACGCTTTAAAAGATTACGGATCCGACGCCCTGGAAATTCGGAAACTGGCGGATTCTGTTCCGGAACTCTCAGCGCTTTTATGCAAAGACCCGGATGTTTTAAAAGCGGAAGTAATTTGGGCTGTACGCCATGAAATGGCGCGAACCGTGGAAGATTTCCTATCGCGGCGCAGACGAATACTGTTATTAGACGCAAAAAAAAGCAAAGAAATCGCACCGGAAGTTGCCCGTTTAATGGCCGGCGAACTGAAAAAAGACTCCGAATGGATGAAACAGCAAATAGAGGATTACAATGCTCTTACCCGGAACTATCTGATTTAATTGTACAAAGGGAAACCGTATGAATGAAAATAGAAGCCATGTAAAGGCGGCCGTCGTGCAAGCCGCACCTGTTTTATTTGATCGGGACGCGACCGTGCGAAAAACCATTAAGCTAATTCAGGAAACCGCGGCCAACGGCGCCGAATTTGTTTTATTTCCCGAAGCCTTTATTCCGGCCTATCCCCGCGGTCTCAGCTTTGGGATGGTAGTGGGCAGTCGCGACGAGCAGGGTCGTAAACTCTGGCAGAAATACTGGGAAAACGCGGTCGAAATTCCGGGGCCCGCCACGAAAAGGCTATCAAAAGCGGTAAAAAAAGCGGGAATTTATGCAGCCATCGGCGTGATTGAGCGGGATACGGAAAGCAGCGGGGGCACTCTGTACTGCACGATCCTCTATTTGGGGCCGGAGGGGGAAATTCTGGGTAAGCACCGTAAGCTAAAACCCACCGCCTCCGAACGCCTTATCTGGGGGGAGGGAGATGGCAGCACCTTAACGGTTCTGGATACGAAATTAGGGAAAATCGGCGGTTTGATTTGCTGGGAAAATTATATGCCGCTGGCTCGTATGGCCATGTACCAGAAAGGTGTGGAAATCTATCTGGCGCCTACGGCCGATCAGCGCGACGGCTGGCAGGCCGGTATGCGTCACATTGCTCTCGAAGGGCGCTGCTTTGTTTTAAGCTGCAATCAATTTGTAACTAAAGAGATGTATCCGGCAGATCTTCCCGGAATTGAAGAATTGCAGGAACAGCCACAGGTGATGTGCCGTGGGGGCAGCGTCATTGTTTCACCGATGGGCGAGGTGTTGGCCGGACCGTTGTATGATAAAGAGGGTATTTTGTACGCAGAGTTAGATATGTCCGAATTGGTGCGCAGTAAACTGGATTTTGATGTCGTTGGCCATTATGCCCGTCCGGATATATTTAATCTTACTATCAACGAAGAAAAACAGAAAAAATAAATATGGATTTTTGTACCGTCATTAACTGCATGGACGGCCGGGTTCAGCTACCGGTAATAAAATATCTGCAAACTTATTTTAAGGTTCCGTTTGTCGATTCCATAACAGAACCCGGACCAATTGCAATTTTAGCAAAAGCGGAAACGAATCTTTTAACGCAGAATATACTAACGCGTCTTAATGTATCAATCGAAAAACATGAATCCGTTGGCCTGGCGGTTACAGCTCACTATGATTGTGCCGGGAACCCGGTATCGAAAGATGCACAGATAAAACAGTTGCAGGCTTCCATAAGCTTTCTAAAAAAACAATATCCACAGTTGAATATTATCGGACTTTGGCTGGATTCCGAATTTAAAGTGCATCATATTTTTTAAAGGCATCGTGTCCCGGAACTTCAGGTCTGATATTCTTTTCGTTTTTATCCATACGATTCGAGATGAAGTCGATGTTACAATTTATTTGTTTTTAAGAAGATCAGATTTCCCGCTTACGTTCTTTTTTTTCCTGATGCTTTTATTCAGCGCAAGTCTTTTTGCTGCCGATGCCTTGTGTTTTAGTAGACCTGCCTTTAAATTGCATCGCCTTTTAATGATTCCATTTGGAGTATTCTAATGACACATTTCCGCTTTATTTTTATTGTTTTTTTTATTTCTATATTTCAATTCAGCAGTTGTGCCGACATTTCAGGTTCCGAAAACGGGAATGCCCATATTGTTATTTTATATACCAATGACGAACACGGCTGGATGGAAAAGAATAACGATTCCGATGGCGCCGCCGGAATGTTCGGATTATGGAAGGAAAAGGAAGGCTATAAAGAAGACGGTAATTTTTTAATTTTAAGCGGCGGGGATATGTGGACCGGTCCGGCCATTTCCACCTGGTTTGAAGGCGAATCCATGGTGGATGTGATGAATGCCATGCATTACGATGCCGCCACCGTAGGAAATCATGAATTTGATTTTAAAATAGCAGGTCTGAAAAAACGGCTGAAGCAATCTAAGTTTCCCTATCTTGGGGCAAATATACGTGAAAAAAGTACGGGGGAGATACCAGACTTTGTGGTTCCGTATATTATAAAAGAAATCGATGATATTAAAATCGGAATTATCGGTCTTACGACGATTAGCGCGCCCCGGACAACCTTTCCTGAAAATGTAGCCGATTACGATTTTATTCCCTACGAAAAGGCTTTGAATACGGTCATTCCGGAAGTAAAAAAAGCGGGGGCGGAGTTTTTAATTGTAAATGGACATTTATGCGGTTACGAGATGAACGCTCTGGCTTCGGTTGCGAAAGGCTACGGTATTTCATTGATCATGGGAGGGCATTGCCACGAAATGTATAATGAAAAATCAGAAGGTGTTACGATGGTAGAAGCGGGATCTTTTATGCGAAGCTATGCGAGAATTGATGTTACCATTGATAAAAAAACAAAAGAAGCGCTTTCCATAAATGCCGGTTTACGATATAACCGGGATGCACGGATTGATACCTCCATTGCAGCTATTGTTTCCGATTGGAAGAATAACTTAAACACATACCTCTCTGAAATAATAGGATACACGAGCATTGATATCTCCAGAGATTCCGATGCAATGTTCAATATGATTACCGACTCATGGTTAGTTACATTTCCCGATGCGGATGTCTCTCTGACAAATGTAGGAGGAATTCGTCAGAATATTACAACCGGTAATATTACCTTGGAAACCATGGTTGGGCTCTTACCATTTGCCAATTCCATCGTCAGGCTTAATATGACGGGTCAGGAGTTAAAAGAAGTCATTCGAAGCAGCATTGTTTTTGGGGGGATGACAATGACAGACGGTTATAAACTTAGCGATGGAACACCGGTTAACGATGACTCGGTTTACCAGGTGCTTACCACCGATTATCTGTATTCCCGCAACGATTTTGGCTTTCAGGCCGCGGATCCCAATCCGGTTCGGACATCCATGCACTACCGTCAACCGGTAATTGACTGGATTAAATCGTTACATACATCGGTTCAAAACCCATTGAATAGATATCTGGATTATGTGCCAAGACGTTAGTTCTGATGTTATATCATAAGACAAAAAGATGCGTTTGCATCTGAATATTTAAAACACTTTACCGCTCTTTTGGCGGGATTATTAAAAGAACATTCGAAACAGGCCGTTCCCCGGTTTTATCACTGGGGAAGTTTACAACCCCTTTATTCTTTATCCACATGGTTGTGGAACCACCGCCATCCAGATTTATAGCATCCCGGCAACCCAGATTTTTTAGATACTGCTGTGTCTCTTTTAGACTCATACCGGCTGCCTTCGGTTGTCTGCCATCTATAGTGATTAAAATAAGGCTACTTTCATTGGAGCATAAACAGGTTCTGGGGTGTCGTTTAGTTACAAAGGACATCACAGGTAGACTGGTCAAGTTCGATTGAAATAGTAAAACCGGGCCTGTAACCAATACGGCAGATTCTCTATCTGAATTTCTATAAAAGTTTTCTGTTTTTCTAAATTGAATTTTAAGGTCGGAGTCTTTGGTTAAAACGATTGCACCATTCATCAAACTATCGGCAACGCTCCATTTTAAGGAGGAGGTTTTGGAAGCACTAATGACGTTATCGTTCATTTCGAAATACGTTACGCTGCCTCCGCTGTCTCTGTTAAAAAAGCCACCGTTAATAGCCATCTCTGCACCGGAGTCCTTGGCAATTACACTGGTTTTCTGAAGTTTAGTTTTGCTAAAACCAAATGTTATTAGATAATCCTTTAGCAGTACCTTGGGCATGCGTATGATACTTATAATTTGGTTACTGTTAAAAAGCGTATCTGTCTTTACCTGTATAAAACGAATTGAATCGGACGTCTCTTTTGGAGTATCGAGGGGGAAAACGTTTAAATTCTGTCCATAAATTAAGGACCAGGCGACAAACAGGATAAGAATAATTTGTTTAGTTTTCATCGTTATTTATCTTTTCTGATCTTATAAAAACACCGTTTTTTAGGAAATATTCAATCTGTGTAATCACTTCCGGAGCCTTCATTATAAAGGGGTGGCTGCGAGGTACCACAAGAAAATCAGTCATTTCAGCAAGCCTGGCCCGTTCCACCGAAACTTTTCCGTCATCTTCCCCGGGGAGCAGTATGGAATTAATAAAATTAACAGAACTGTTTCCGGTAATGACGCCAATCTCTTCTTTAAGCGGTTTCAGAGAATTAACAAACGAAGCGGAATCGGCAGACAACTGTTCAAAAGCCGGACCCATTAATTTTTTTATGCCCGGAACATTTTTTAAAAAATCGACCACCTCACTACCTTTGTTGGGGGGAGAAAGCATCACAATGCGCCCCACAAGAATATCAGGCTTTTTATTAAGATAATAGCGCAGTATTATTCCACCCATAGAATGGGTGACAAAATGAATCTGCTTTGTCGTATCCTTGTAAAACCGATGGAGTTGCGGAATAAGCGTCTGTTGCACAATCTGCTCAATTTTTTCTGCTCTGGAAGAATAGTCCAGGTTTAAAACACGATAGCCTTTCGCACTAAGACGTTGTTCAATTTTTTGCATGGAATTATTTGTTCGGGCCAGACCATGCAGAAGAATGACATACTCGCCAAGAGTAGCCTTCGAATACGCAGGCGCAATAAAAAAAACAGTTGAAAAATAGAGCACGTTTAAAAGCAATATTTTTTTCATAAGCATTCATTTTTAAAAAAATCAATTGTCGTGTTGAACTAAAATACAAAGAACGGGATGCATTGTCGAATCTTATGCATTTATCTAAAATTCGCCGGGACCAAAAAGGACAGTTGATATAAAAGTGAATAACGCTTATTTTAATTTTATGATATACATAAATAAAGAGTTATCCATTCCTAAAAAGGAAATTACGTTTACTTCTTCCCGAAGCAGCGGGCCGGGCGGGCAACATATCAATAAGACCAGCAGCCGGATAACCCTCTGGTTTAATGTGATATTATCGCCCTCGCTTTCGGAAGAACAGAAACAGCGCATTCTTTATATATTAAAAACCCGTATCAATCGGGATGGCGTACTGCAAATTAGTAGTCAGACTAGCCGCAGCCAGCTTGCCAACAAGGCAGCGGCGTTACTGCGTTTTGCCGAAATACTGCGCAATGCGCTTATAAAAAAACCGGCTCGAAAAAAAACAAAAATACCGAGGAGCGTAAAACTTCGTCGGTTAGAACAGAAAAAAAAGCGCAGTATGAAAAAGAAGATGCGAAGCGAAAAAGACGAATAGAAAGGGAATATTGGAAAAAGAAAATACCTTTCAATAAGAAATAACAACCTATTTAGTAACTAAGAATTGAACGTCTTATGGAATATATACAACTCTTCATTAATGAAACGGGCTATTTCTATTATGAAATGGCTATCTATCTGGTCTTTGGCTTTTTAGTCGCCGGAGTATTGCATGTTTTTTTTCCGGATTCCATCGTGCGTAAACACCTCGGTAAGCCGGGTATTTTATCCATGATAAAATCCACTCTGTTCGGCATTCCGCTCCCGTTATGTTCCTGTGGTGTAGTCCCCGTTGCCACTTCTTTACGCCGCAGCGGCGCCTCCAAGGGCGCAACTGTTTCGTTTTTAATCAGCACGCCGCAAATAGGAGCGGACAGTTTTTTGCTGACATATTCGCTGTTGGGATGGGTGTTTGCGGTTTTTAGAATTGTTACCTCCGTTTTAACGGCAATCTTAGCGGGCCTTTCTCTACTCCTGTTCGATCAGGACAGTCCCGCCGAAAAGCAATCCGGTGATAATAAAATGAATCGTTCAACACCATTGCAACGTTCAAAAGAGTTGCCATCCTATATAGAATATGAACTTTTCGGTTCCATTGCCGGAACGCTTTTGATTGGTGTTTTGGTAGCCGGGTTAATTGGCGCCTTATTGCCGGAAGGATTTTTTATGCAGTATTTTAATTATCCGTTCCTTTCAATGTTAATAATGCTGGCTATCGGTATTCCTATGTATGTGTGTGCTTCGGCCTCCACACCCATTGCCGCTTCACTTGTGTTAAAAGGATTAAATCCCGGCGCCGCTCTTGTGTTTTTATTAACAGGTCCGGCCACAAACGCCGTAAATCTGAGTACGGTAAGCAGTATTATCGGGAAAAAATCAACGGCTTTGTATCTTGCGTCAATTTCCATTGCGGCATTGGTTATGGGGTATTTATTTAATCTTCTGATTGGCCGAATAGGGATGGAAACCATTCTGCAGACACATCAGCACGAAATGTTGCCGCACTGGTTAAAATGGACGGGTGTTGGTATCCTTAGCATAATGTTTTTGATATACTATTGGAATCGGAAATTTAAAAAACTATTCACAAAAGAGAAGGGGGAAATAAACGTGTCTCATCTGGTATTAGATGTCAAAGGAATGACCTGCATGCATTGCGCCGGCTCCGTGAAAGGCGCCGTAGAGTCGGTTGAGGGTGTCAGCGATGTAAATATTGATCTGGACAATGGAAAAGTTGATTTTGAACTGGCTGATCCCGAACAGTTAGAACAGGTAAAAACAAGAATAAAAGACGCCGGGTACGTGGTTTAATCTTCGAATACAACCATTTTGGATGCACCGGAATACGTTTCAAAACGTGTGCCCACCGGATTCTGATATTTTACCAGAAGTTCTTTTATTTTCATAATGGAAGCATCCATTTTCTCAAAGCAGGCGAGCTGCTGCTGGGTTGGTGATTGCGAGCTTAGGGACTCTTTTAAAAGAAAAAGGTTGACTGTCAGAACGGTTAAAGGCTGGTTAATTTCGTGGTTGGTCGTGGTGCCCATCGCTAAGATAGAATTCTTACGTTCCAGTTCTATAACTTTGTCACGGGATTCTTTTAACGAAAGGTGTGTCTTGATACGAGCCATCAGTTCGGGGCGGTTAAATGGCCTGGTTACATAATCGGCCGCGCCCAGTTCAAATCCTTTTACAATCCCTTCCGAATCTGTTTTGGATGTTAAAAATATAATGGGGATGTCTTGTGTATCCGTATTTGCCTTTAACCGTTCACATACTTCAAATCCATCGATCTCCGGCATCATGATGTCTAAGAGTATAAGGTCCGGTTCCTCTTCCTGAGCGGCTTTTATGCCTGCCATTCCGCTAATTGCAGTAATAACATTATAATTGTAGTTCTGCAAGATTAGTTCAATCATCCGCAAATTAAGGTTATTATCATCAATAACTAAAATTTTTGATTTTTTCATACCACATCCAATGTTGTTTCAATAAAATCTTCGGCAAGATAAACGAAATTATAAAAAAAATTGAGCGCGGGATCACAATTGCGGTAAATTTAAAGAAAAAACGGTACAATAGCGCTCTGTGTGAGGAAGACAGGTTAAATAGTAGTATGAATTTACTCAGACTTTGACGGAAGGACAATTGTTGTATTAAAAATCAGGTCCGCAATCAATGCAGGGCTATGCAAATTAAACTTAAAACGATTTAAATCCCTAAAAATTCTTTAACTTTCGGTAAGTAAGAGATTTTCCTTCCGGTACCGTTTAATTATCTGTTCTTTACTGACAACACCCCGGTAGATCCTTTCGTCGGTCGAATTAACCACAGGCAGTAATTCCACATCTTCCAGTTCCATTTTACTAAGCGCTTTTTCGAGGGTGTCTTCAGGAGTAAGTACAAACACATTTTCACTCATAATATCGCTGGCGAGTAGTAATGGAGCCAAATCACGATCAAATAAAAGAGGCCGTAAATCACGCATAGCGATAATGCCGATTAATTTATTATCCTTACTTAAAACCGGAAAAGAGGTATCGTGCGAATTCATTAACAGATTCAGTATCTCATCAAATCCCGTATACTCATAAACAACCGTTACATTTTGGTTAATAATTTTATTTATTTTATGCGTTTTTAAAATATCCACATCGCGGCCGCCGGAAATATTCCTTGAAAACAAAGACATCTTCATTGTATAAATAGAATTTTTTTCTATCCAACGGGCAACAAGGGTAGAGGTCACCGTAGACAGCATTAAGGGAAGAATAATGCTGTAATCGGTGGTCACTTCAAAGATAATCAAAAGAGCGGTTAGGGGCGCATGAATGGTACCGGCGACCACAACTCCCATGCCCACAAGCGCATAAGCGCCCGGAGGCGCAGTGATTCCAGGGAAAAAGATTCCGGCAATATTTCCAAAGAGCGCTCCAAAAGTGGCGCCAATAAATAACGAAGGAGTGAACAAACCGCCGGTTCCCCCGGAGCCAAGAGTAAACGAGGTTGCCAAAATTTTGGCAATTATAAATAAGCCGAGTAAATAAATTCCGGTGTGCCCCGTAAGCGCAAGATGCGTGGCGGAATCATCAAAGCCGTATAATTCCGGAAAGTAAAAGGCGATACCGCCGGTAAGTAATCCGCCAATGGCCGGTTTTACCCAAACCGGAAGCGTAAGTTTGTCTTCGAAAATATCTTCAATACCATACAAAGTGCGGATAAAAATCACGGATAGAATACCGCCAAGAAGTCCCATCAGAAGATAAAGCGGGAATTCCGCCGGACTATGTAACGCATATTCGGGAATTTTGAACAGGGGGCTGGAACCTACAAGATAATGCGAAATAGAAGTGGCAATAACGGCAGAAATTACAATGGGAGTAAAAACGGCCAGACTAAAATCCGCAAGGATAATTTCCACGGTAAAGAGAACACCCGCAAGCGGCGCATTAAACACAGCAGCCAGACCGGCTGCGGTACCGCAACCAACTAAAACGCGCATGCGCTGCTGCGAAACGTGTAAAAGTTGTCCGATAGTGGAACCGATAGCGGCTCCAATCTGAACAATCGGCCCTTCTTTGCCGGCGGAGCCACCGGATCCAATGGTTGTTCCGGAATTCAGAGCCGCTAAAAACGTAACCCGTTTACGGATTAGCCCGCCTTTGGTTATAACGGCATCCATTACACTGGGAATCCCATGTCCTTTTACTTCCGGTGATAAATAGTAGGTTAAAAGGCCAACTGTCAAACCACCGATGGCTGGGAAGAGAATACGCAGATAATTGCCAATCTGAGGACTGATGAAATGCGTTCCTGCATGTTCAAACAGAATAAAATGTACACCATTGACGATAAGATTTAGTAAATAAGCGCCGAACCCGGTAAATGTACCAACTATAATTGCTAAAAACAGAAGATATAAATCACCCGGTGTATTCAGTTTATAGAGTACACGTAACAGTTTACTTTGATAGAAACGTAGTGTTTTTGCTAAATTAAATCGTGTATTATTTATCATCTTTGGTACTAACTTTCTTAACCTGCAAATTACAATCGTATGCCTAAATGCATTGTGGACAAACCCGAAACCTACCGGGAATGAATAAGATATCTTCCGTTTCGTTTGAAATTTTTTAAGAATAGTGTTTTTTTATTTCGGCAACCAGATTATCAAAAGGAATGCTAATCTGCTCTCCCTTGTCCATTAATTTTAAAGAGACGCTATTTTTTTTGATTTCATCTGTGCCGATAATAACCACAAAACGGGTATTTTGCCGGTTAGCTTCACGCATTTGTGCTTTCATACTACGACCAAGATAATCCTGATCGGCACTAAAACCGGCTTTACGAATATCTTTAAGTAAACGTAAAATAAGCGGTTTTGCCTCGGTATCCATTCCGATTAAAAAAACATCAAGCCGCTTTAATGGGGCCAGTTCTACCCCTTGGGCTTCTGCAACCATAATCAATCGCTCAATTCCCGAGGCAAATCCCACAGCCGGAGCAGGCAGTCCGCCTAACTCTTCTGCCAGCAAATCGTACCGACCGCCGCCGCAAATGGCATTTTGCGCGCCAAGTGCGTCGCTTGTAATTTCGAAGACGGTGCGGGTATAATAATCAAGACCCCGAACGAGATAAGGATCTTCTTCGAATTCAATATGTAGGGTTTTCAACTGGGATTTTAAAGCGTGATAATGCGTCTCACAGTCCGGACATAAATTATCCAAAAGTTTCGGCGCCTTTTGGTTTAATGCCACGCAGGTCTCTTTTTTACAATCCAAAATACGCATTGGGTTTTCGTCAAAACGGCGCTGACAATCTTCGCAGTAGTGTTCAAGATTAGGCCGGATATGCTCCTGAAGCTGTTTTTTATAGGGTATGCGGCAAAGCGGATCGCCAACGGAGTTGATTTTCAGTTTAAGACCGGTAATACCGGTTTTACGGTAGACGGAAAGCGCCGTGTCGATAATTTCCGCATCGGCGCCAGGGTCGGCGCTACCGAGCGTTTCGGCGCCAAACTGGTGAAACTGGCGTAACCGTCCGGCTTGAGGCCGTTCCTGACGAAAAAGGGGAGCGATGTAAAAAACTTTTGTAAGCTGCGCATTGGCATACAATTTGTTTTCCTGATAAGCGCGCATAATAGGCGCCGTCATTTCCGGTTTTAGGGTAAGCCTCTTGCGGCTGCGATCTTCAAAGGTGTACATCTCTTTTGATACAATATCGGTAAGCTGACCAATGCCTCTTGAAAATAATTCCGTTTGCTCAAAAACAGGAGTACGCAATTCGGAAAAATTATAACATTGCATCACTTGGCGGATTGTACCTTCCAGAGCATTCCATTTTACAGAAGCATCGGGCAAAATATCCTGAGTGCCTTTTATCCGTTTGAGTTGTTTCAATTTAACTTCCTTTTTTATACAATTTAAAATCTGCGAAACCTAATGCGCGCCTCCCTGCAAAAAGCGGGGAAAATATTTTGAATTTCTTCTGTGAGAATCGGTTTGTACTTTTTTTTACAGGCCGAACCGTTTTATAATGAATATCCTTTAAAATAACGAAAAAATAAAGAAAAAGGAAAAATAAAAAAGGCCGGTAAGAATTTCTTCTCCCGGCCTATTGTTCCAATTATATTTTTCTATTCGCTAACGGTAACCTGTACTTCGTCGCTTTGCCATAAGCCGTGTTTGGTACAATACGCCATAGCTGTAAGTTTCATATTTTTTAACGGTACGATATGAAAATCCACTTCTACCTGCCCGGCCATATTTCCCAAAACCCCGGGAGTAAAATGCGCTTCGGTTAAAAAGGTTTCACCGTTCCAAAGCTGAACATAGGCGATGTAATGATCAAAATCATCCGGATGCGCATATTCGTCGCCAACCTGCACTTTTACCGTAAATTTTTCACCTTTTTTTGCTTCTGACGCACAATGTACAAAAGCGGAATGGCGGTCGATATAATCCTTCTTTGCTTCTCTGTCGATTTGAGAAATATCTTCATAACGGTTAATCTTCATGGTTAATCTCCTATCTATAGGTTGTTTATTTGTTTTGTTGAAACATAGCTATTGCAAATATATTATTCAACATATTTACTCTCTTAACTAAAAAAACTTTTTAAATAATCCTTAAAGCGGGTTTTATTTTAAAATTTAAAAAATGAAATATCAAATAGAATCGGTTGAATGTTTTCGTAATAACGGTTAGATTTTACACCGTTAAACAAACGGAATTATTTTGGAAACTGTCACAACGCTAAAACGGGAAATTATTCAAATCGGACGACGTATGTACGAACGCGGATATGTTGCGTCTAATGACGGCAATATTAGTGTGCGGCTGCCTAACGGAAATGTATTAATCACGCCTTCCGGTGTAAGCAAGGGCTTTCTAAATCCTGAAGAAATGGTTTTAGTGGATGCGCAAGGAAAAGTATTGAGTCATAAAAGTACGCCTTCGTCCGAATTGGAAATGCACTTAAAAATATACGAAAATAGGCCCTGTGTGGTAAGCGTTTGCCATGCACATCCGATTTATGCAACGGCATTTGCAGCAGCCGGAAAGGAACTGGACACCTGTCTGCTTTCCGAAACGATCTTTACATTAGGAAAGGTTCCGCTTGTGGCTTATGGCACACCAGGGACAAAAGACATTTATCGTGATCTTTTACGCTGGCTTCCGGATTACGATGCTTTTTTACTGGCGAATCACGGGGTCGTTACAGTTGGAAAATCACTATTAAAAGCGTATCATAAACTCGAAACAGTGGAACACAGTGCACATATAACATACCTTACAGAGCAACTGGGCGGAGGGAAATTATTATCCGTACGCGATGTGCGGAAATTGGAAAAATTAAAACAAGAAGCGGATATCTCTACAAAAACCGATTGCCTGACCAGCGATAAATCGACCATTTGTGATCTAAAAACTGTGCCGGAAATGTCAGAACTACTGGTTGATGAGATTGTTAAACGAATAATTAAACGTATACGTTTGGGTTAGGGGAGAGTCTTTATAATCCATTTCGTAAAACATGAGTTCACTATAAAAACCACGAATTTACACGAATCTATTTAATGTAATTTCAATAAAAACAATCCGTGTCTTTCTGTGGAAATCGGTGGCTATGCCTTTTTAGACTGGACCCAAAACATATATTTAAAATTTCGGTGCGGTCAGAAATTTGTTTGCAACATGTATTTTTGTAAATTTATTTATAAATAAAAAGTGAGGCCTGTATGGAAATAAAAGTACTTCCCATCGAAAAGCCCGAAGATTTAAATTTTATTCTCGGACATTCTCATTTTATTAAGACCGTGGAAGATGTGCACGAGGCGGTGGTAAATATTAATCCTGCCATTCAATTCGGCCTGGCTTTTTGTGAGGCCTCTCAGGATGCATTAGTGCGGTTCAGCGGTACGGATAACAAACTGATAGAATTGGCTAAGAAAAACGCATTGAATCTTGGCGCAGGGCACAGTTTTATCTTATTTCTTGGAAACGCATTTCCTGTGAATGTGTTAAATGCGATAAAAAATGTTCCGGAAGTAACGCGTATTTTTTGCGCCACAGCAAACCCGGTGGAAGTTATAATAGCCGAAACAGAACAGGGGCGCGCTATTTTAGGCGTTGTGGACGGAATACATACGAAAGGCGTTGAAACCGAAGAAGATATTGTGAAACGCAAAAAACTTTTAAGGACAATAGGATATAAATTTTAAACAAGGATGAAAAAACGCAGATGCAGACGCTTCAGACACTGTTTGATTATTACAAAGACACGACGCCCTCAAAAGGAAAATTAAAAGAGGCTGCAAATGTTTTGATCCATATATGCAAAGCCGTACGAGTGAGTAAACCTGAGGATATTGGGCCGGATAAGTTCGAAAATATTCCTCATGCGCTGGATCTGTTTTATGGAATACATAAAGAGAAAGCCGCGCAGGATAAAGGTATTTTTGCCGAAATGATAGGGCGTTTCGGGCCACGGGCAGGCTGGGAAAAACCGTTCGAAAAATTGCTTCTTGATGCCGATGACAACCTAAGACAGTTTAGTTTGAATGCGTTGGAGTTTTGTGGAAGCAGAGAGCCCAGCCTTATCATACCCTACATTGAAAGGACCTTTCAATCCAAAGATATTCTGATGCGTACGGTGGCGGCTATTTTAATAGGAAAAATTTATTGCTCAGGGCATAGTGCCTTTATAAAATCTGTTATCCTACAGTGGAAAGAAGGAGACGGCCGTTTGTTTATTCAGGAAATTTATTCCAACTTACGGTTTTCTCAGCAAAATGGTATTCAAAATGAAGCCTGCCGTTCGTTAAAAAACTGGCTGCAACAGGAATTTAATTTTTCATAATCCGGTAATTCGTCTGCTATTTGTCAGGGAATGAAATATGTTTGTTAAAATCAAGCAGGAGGTGTTAAAAGAACAGGATGCCAATAAATCCTGGTATCGTGATGTGGAAAATGAATGCGACCTGTTTATTTGGCTAAATAC
Organism: Calditrichota bacterium; assembly: GCA_024278755.1. Lineage (GTDB taxonomy): Bacteria > Calditrichota > Calditrichia > Calditrichales > Calditrichaceae > JANTFQ01. Next base: position 222,102 of record JAJRSO010000038.1, read on the forward strand.
GAGCGATAATTTAAAACATTTTCAACTTTGGTATAAAAACAATCTCCTCGAATGGGATAGGCAAAAAGGACTTAAAAGCGGATCACTTGATGAGGAGACGGGTTCCTTTAAAAACTATCAGTCTCCGAGTTATCACTATCACCGGAGTTTTAATAACGAACTTGCACTAAAAATGATAGGATTCCTCGGCGATTCCCTTGAAGCAAATGAAGAACGAAATATTTTAACTAAAATTATAGAAATGCTCAGGAAATCCATTCAGTTATGAAGAAAAATATTGAAACTATTAGCGATAAAATTTTAAAAAGAGAAAAATAATGCCCGAATTGCCCGAAGTGGAAACGGTTGTTCGTGAATTAAAAGCGTATCTTCCCGGGAAAAAGATAAAACGTATCTCCGTTTACTGGCATAAAACTTTTGTGAACGAGTGTACACAAAAGGCGGAAGGACAAACGGTTCATTCTCTTAGCAGAAGAGGAAAATACATCATAATAAACCTTGACCGTTCTGCTCTGATTGTGCACCTGCGGATGACGGGACAGCTTCTTTTCCAGCAAACTGCTGAAACCACAATTAACGCTTTTCATGTACGTACGGCACTGCATTTTGATGATGGCAGCAGGTTGTTATTTAACGATGCGCGCAAATTCGGCCGTATTTATCATGTTGTCTCCGTTAATAAGCGATTGCAGAAGGTAGGTATTGATGCAATGGATGCACAATTTAGCGCAACAGATTTTTATAGAATGCTGCAATCCCGAAAAATGAATAGTAAAGCCTTTCTGCTTTCACAGCAATTTGTGGCGGGAATGGGTAATATTTATGTGGATGAAAGTTTGTTTAGAGCCGGAATTCACCCTGCTTCCGTGAGTAGCAAAATTAGCCGAACCGATGCAGAAAAACTATTCAAAGTGATACGTCGCGTGCTTACTTTTGCTATCCAAAATATGGGGAGCACTATTTCCGATTACCGGGACGCTAACGGCAAAGTGGGTAATGCGCAGAAGTTTTTTTATGTCTATCAACAACAGGGAAAACCCTGTGTAAAATGCGGAACAATCATAAAAAAAATTAAACTTGCCGGCAGGGGAACACATTTTTGTCCGGAATGCCAGAGGTTGTTTATCTAAAAGAATCTGTTTTTAAAAAAAATCGGATCGATTTATGATTATCACTTTTATGAGTGACTTCGGTACAAAAGACGGCTATAGCGCGGCCGTAAAAGGCATAATAAAAAGCTATTCCGCCGCTTCCGAAATTATCGACATTACACATGATATTCCCGTATATGATATTCATAAAGCCGCGTTTACATTGGTCACATATTATCGTACATTTCCTGCGGGGACAGTACATTTATGCGTTATTGATCCCGGTGTAGGCAGCGCTCTGCGCGGAATAATAGGCGTTACGGAATCGTATTATTTTGTAGGACCGGACAACGGCCTGTTTGATTTTGTAAGGTGCAAAGAAGAGATGAACTTTTTCGAAATAGAAACAGAAAACTATAAAAAAATCTCCTCTGTTTTTCATGGCCGCGATATTTTTGCTCCGGTTGCAGCACAACTTGCCAACGGTGTAAAGCCACAATTGCTTGGCGCTAAAACAAAAATAGACGGCCCGTTTCAAACATCTTCTTTTAAAAAACAGGGAGGCGCAATTTCGGTTCGGCCAGCCGTGATAGACAATTTTGGCAATATCGTCTTCAGAATTATGGAAGAGGAATTAAAATCGTATAAAATAACGAAACTTCAATTTAAAAATTTTACATTTCACAATATTCTGCGGTTTTATAATCAGGCAAAAGAACAGACCGCGCTTTGTCTCTGGAATAGCATGGGCTTTTTGGAAATCGCCGTAAACCGAGGTAACGCAGCGGATATCGCACAGGTCGATTTAACAAAAGACGAATTGCATATAACGGTGGAAAAGATATGAATCGACTGATTACGTTTTTAAAGAAAAACTATAAACCGCTGCTGATTTCGTTCTTTTTAGCGCTTCTGCTATGGATTGCCGTTGTAACCAATAAGCAGTATATGCGTAAAATTGAAGTTCCTTTTAAGGTGAGCCGGATAGCCGCCGGATTTGTCATTTCGGAACCTCTGCCGCATAAAGTTGTTCTCGAAGTAAGCGGCCGGGGACGCGCCTTGTTTGGTTTGCAGTTTTATTCTCCTTCGTTTGAACTGGAACTTCCCGAACTTAAAAAATCGACCGTTATTAAATTAAATGACTATCAAAACCGTTTTGATTTTCCCCGCAATCTCGGGATAAAATTAATCGAAATTATAGAACCCCAAACGGTTTCCATAAAAATAGACCGGCTGACCGAAGAAGAAAAACCGGTCTCCATACAGGCTAAAATTAAACCGATGCCCGGGTATATCTTAAACGAAATAAAACCGGAACGTCCTACCGTTATGGTAACCGGTCCTCTTAACTTAGTGCGCAGTATCAAAACCATTCATAGCGATTCCATAAGCAAAACCGATTTAAAATATCCTTTTTCCGTTAATCTTGATCTGCACAACCCAAATCCGGAGGTTTTATCCATTGAACCGAATGAAATAAAAGTCAATTTTGAAATTAGTCAGTTAGTGGAGCGCACTCTGTACAATATTCCCATTCAGCTTACGGGAATTCCAGCCAATTTTACGGCAAAAGCTATTCCGTCCAATGCAACAATTCGAATAAAAGGTAGTGAAACCAATGTGACCGCCTTTAACGCTGAACAGGCGACAGCCCTTTTTAATTTCAAAACCAGTTATGAAAACGGGAAAACCCTATACCCAATAAAAGTAGAATTGCCGCCGGAAGTAAAGCTTATCGATATTAGTCCAAAAACATTTCGCCTGCAATTAACAAGGAAAGAGAATACAAATTGATCGTTTTAGGTGTTGAAACTTCCTGTGATGAAACCTCGGCTGCAATTATTTCCGATAACACTGTTTTATCGAGTGTGGTTTCTTCTCAGGAAATACATAGTAAATTTGGCGGCGTGGTTCCGGAACTTGCTTCCCGCGCACATGTACGTCTGATTGTTCCGGTGGTTGAAAAGGCCTTTAAAGATGCAGGAATCGCTAAACAGGCAATAGACGGCCTAGCCGTCACTCACGGGCCCGGACTCGTAGGCGCGTTGCTCGTTGGTGTAAATTATATAAAAGGTCTGGCCTTGGCGCTTGATAAACCGTTTTTCGGTGTCAATCATATCGAAGGCCATATTTATGGAAATCTTCTTTCTCAGCCGCGAGAAGTGCAATTTCCAATTATTTTCCTCATCGTTTCCGGCGGACACACACAAATTGTACTTATGCGGGATCATTTGAACTATACAATTCTTGGAAAAACCAGAGATGACGCCGTAGGCGAAGCGTTTGACAAAGGGGGGAAATTATTGGGGCTCGGTTATCCCGGGGGGCCGGAAATAGACCGCCTGGCGCAAACAGGCGATCCGGAATTTCATCGTTTCCCCAGAGCGGCGTTAAAAAACGATCCGTACGGATTTAGTTACAGCGGCTTAAAAACATCGCTTCTGGTTTATCTGAATGGAATTAGTGAGAAGGAAAAAGAGCGCTCTCTTAACGATATTTGCGCCTCCTACCAGGCGGCCGCTGTGGATGTTTTGGTAACAAAAACCATAAAAGCTGCCAGGGAATACAAAGCCGGGCAGATAGGAATAGCCGGCGGCGTTGCGGCCAATTCCTTTTTACGGCAGCAATTGCAACAAGCCTGTTCAAAAAATGGTTTGAACCTGTATCTTCCGGATCTGATTTATTGTACCGATAACGCGGCTATGATCGCCCGAGCCGGATTAGAACATTTAAAAATGGGAAGTGTTTCTTCTCAATCTTTAAATGCAGTACCTGCGCTTGTTTTATCCTCTGTCTCCGGGACTTCTTAGGATTACCATCGTTCTAATAGCAAAAAAAAGATGCTGTAATCATTCGTCCGATTTATCTCAGAATTTATTTCTTTACATCAAATAATGAAGCCGGATATAGCCGGTTGTGTAATCGGTAGGGCCATAGGAACTATCGTTAAGATGGGAGAAAGAAAGGTTGGAGCTAAAGACAAGGCTTTGGGATGTTCTATAAGAAATAGTAAAAAAAGGACCGCGGTTTGTAATGGTTCGGCTGCGTTTTTTTAGGGGAAAATAACGCCATTCTTTACGACGATAAAAAGTGTAGCCTGCCTGAAACCTAAAATAAAACAAGTTCTCATTACTTAAAAAGAGCGTATATAATTCGGATTTATTGGATTGTAATAGTTGTTGTTTAAAGATCTTTTCAAAGAAACTGCCTTTATCTTCTATTTGAATTTTTGCAGAAGCGCCGCCATACTGGCTGCCAATCAGACGCACCGATACGGAGTCGGAAAAACTGTATCGGCGGAAGATAAAACTGCGGGTGTTTGTAATGAGATTTTCAAAATCGTAAACGGTATAATTAGCCATAACCTCTGTGCTGAGTCGGTTACGAATGCGTTTTGAAAAATAATTAACCTGCGGATTAAACTTAAAAATCCGATTCCAATTATTGTTGATACTCTGCTCCGAAAAAATATAAATCTGATGAAAAAGATAGGAATAGGCCAGCACATCCATACTCAACAGGGAGCTGAAACGGTAGCGGTATTTCATATTTAAGACAAAACGCTGCTCATCGCGATCGTCATTATTATATATTTTGTCCGGAGTATCATATTGCAGTTTAACATAAGCAAAATTCAGGTTAACCGACTGCTTCTCTGATATTTTATAACCATATTCCAGACGCATCGCCGTTTGCCGGAGACGACTATCGGTTCGAATTCCAAAATTATCCTGTGTCTCGTCACTGGTTCTCAGGGAAAGGCCCAAAAACACTCTCTGCCCTGTATGACGGTATTGCAGCCGGTTTTCCATGTTAAAAACATTCCGCCCGTTAAAATAGGAAATATTTCTGGATTGAATCCGGGTTTGCATGGTAATCTTGTCGCGGTATGTGAGATAATAGTATAGATTGTTTTGCCAGTTTCGGTTAAAAAGAGTAACATGCACCAATTTCCCAGCAGAAAAATATTGCCGGTTTAATCCGCTATAAACAAAGCTGAGTGAATCACCGCTAAAGCGGCTGAATTTTGTCTGTACGGATACGCCAAGATTGTGTTCGGTGTTTTGCCGTTGTTTATAAAAGTCATAATTGGAATTAAAGTTTAGATTCGTACGGTAAGCGCCCGCTCGGTAATTAAGCAGATGGCCTTCAAACCCCGTGTCCCATCCCCATTCGGTTAATTCCTTATTACGAGCCTGCTGGTAGCCGATATACGGCGTGATGTATTTGGTCCGTATGCGGATGCCCGCGGCATGGTTGGAAAAAAGATTGGCGGAACCGGTTTGACGATCTGATTTAAGCCAGCTATTAATATATAATGCCGGAGAAAGGACAGGAATAGTGTATCGAAACTCTCCGGAAAAAGTGTGTTCATCCTTCCATTGTCCGGCAGATTTTCCCGGTTTAATTAAATTACTACGGAAATTATCTTTAACGGTCCATCGCCATCGACCGTTAGCGGAGTCCGACATTAAAAACCGCGTAACCCAGTTCCAGGTAATGCTCTGTTTAGTGAAATGAGAAATGAAATAGGGAGCGGAAGCGCCGGAAGAATCCTGTACGGCGCCACCTGAATAAGCGGGAAATAGGATTAAGCAGATAAGAAGTAGCAGAAGGTGTTTTTTCAAAAAAAAGAATAACTCCGTATATTATTCGGTTTCACTTTTTATTTTATAAACCTTTTCACCTTTTTTCTTCATATTATAGGTTTCACGGGCAATTTTTTCGATATAGGCCGGATCGTTTAAAAGTCGGGTACGTTCACTGTCTAACCGGGCTTTTTTGGCCTTGAGTTCATTTATCTCCTTAAGCAGTTCCTCTTTTTCTTCATGGCTTTTATACAACTTTAAACTACCGCGCGATCCGCCAATAAAAACAATAAAAATAAAGGCGAGCAAGGTAATTGCAAGCCCCAGCCGAACAAGCAGAGGATTTATCTTTTTTGTCTTTTTCTTTTTAGGCATAGTAAGTGAAGCTGTTTCGAAAGATTGATTTAATAACCACCTTCGAAACAGCTCCCAATTTATCGGTTACAGTTTAAAGGTGCTCTTTCCCGGAAATACAGCGCTATCCGAAAGCATGTCTTCAATTCGGATTAATTGGTTGTATTTTGCAATCCGGTCGGTGCGGGATGCGGAGCCGGATTTTATCTGTTCGGCGTTCACAGCTACAGCCAAATCGGCAATGGTGGTGTCTTCCGTTTCACCGGAACGGTGCGAAATAACCGTTGTAAATCCTGCTTTATGCGCCATTTCGATAGCATCCAGCGTTTCGGTGATGGTGCCGATTTGATTAAGTTTAATTAAAATGGAATTCGCGGATTTTTCTTCAATTCCACGAGCTAAAAGGGAAGTGTTGGTTACAAAAATATCATCGCCGACAATTTGAATTTTAGAACCCATTTTTTCATTCATAACCTTCCAGCCGGCCCAGTCGTTTTCCGCCAAACCGTCCTCAATGGAAACAATGGGATATTTTTTAACCCATTCGTCATAATAGGCAATCATTTCTTCGGAAGTCAGTTCTTTACCTTCGGAACTTAATATATAGCGTTCTTTTTTGGCATCATAAAATTCACTTGAGGCCGGATCAAGACAAATAAAAATGTCTTCGCCGGGAATAAAACCGGCTTTTTCGATGGCCTGCAAAATAACCTGAACCGCTTCTTCATTGGATTTTAAATCCGGCGCAAACCCGCCTTCGTCGCCCACGGAAGTATTGTAATTCTTCGCGGAAAGGACTTTTTTAAGATTATGGAATACCTGCGATCCCATCCGAAGCGCATCGGCAAAATCAACCGCGCCCGCCGGAGAAATCATAAATTCCTGAATGTCTACGTTATTATCCGCGTGTTTACCGCCGTTGATAATATTCATCATGGGAACCGGCAGCACTTTGGCATTTACGCCGCCGAGATACTGATAAAGCGGAAGCCCAACAGATTCCGCGCCAGCCTTGGCAACGGCCATCGAAACGCCAAGAATAGCGTTGGCGCCCAGATTGCCTTTGTTTTCAGTGCCGTCCAGCCCAATCATAACATTGTCGATATAAGCCTGTTCTGTAGCGTCTAAACCAATTACTTCATCGGCAATGATATCGTTCACGTTTTGAACGGCTTTTAAAACGCCTTTGCCCATATAGCGGTCTTTGTCGCCGTCGCGCAGTTCTACCGCTTCGTGCTCGCCGGTTGAGGCGCCGGAGGGAACCGCAGCGCTTCCCACGCTGCCATCTTCAAGGTAAACTTCAACTTCAACGGTGGGATTTCCTCTGGAATCCAATATTTCTCTGGCATATACTTCTTCAATAAACGACATGACTATCCTTTCGGTTAAACTTAATTTCAAATAAAATCAAAATACTATTCCCGTAAAAGAAGTGCAAGATTAAAAAGGCACAAATTTATTCGTTAACGTCGTTTGTGCTTATGCAGTAGAGAATGCTTAGAGCGCGTTTTTTTCCTTCTTAAAAAGGGTTGGTACGGAAACGTTTTTTAGTTGTTTATTAAGCATTCCTGCGATGCGTCACCATTGCCGAAGCCTGATCTGTTGGGAAAATAACGATTTCCGCAATCTGAACATGCGCTGGGCGTGAAAGAATAAAAACAATCGTTTCGGCAATATCTCTACCCGTAAGCGGCGTCATTCCGGCATAAACCGCTTTTGCCTTTTCCTTATCGCCCAGCCGCACTTCACTAAACTCTGTTTCCACCATTCCGGGATCTACCGACGAAACCCGAATGGGTGTATCGGCCAAATCAATACGCAGCCCTTTTTCGATAGCATTAACGGCATGCTTTGTGGCGCAGTAAATATTTCCTCCGGGATAGACTTCGTGTCCGGCAATGGAGCCAAGATGGACGATATCGCCTCTGTTTCGTTTTACCATACCCGGCAAAACCGCATAAGTTACGTATAAAAGTCCTTTAATATTCGTATCTATCATTTCATCCCAGTCCTTCGGATTGGCATCCTGCATTTTGTTTACGCCGCGGGCCATTCCTGCGTTACTTATCAAAATATCGATTTCCCGCCAGTTTTCCGGCAAACGTTCGAAGGCGTTTTTAACCTCTTCTTTATTACGAATATCAAAGATAAGAATGTAAAAATCGTCATGGTACATTTCTTTTATTTGCATTCCGGTTTTTTCGAGACGTTCGGCGCGCCTGCCCGTTAAAATAACACGGCATCCTTCGCGGGCCAGGGCTAAGGCCGTCTCTTTTCCAATTCCGGCGCTGGCGCCCGTAATTAGGGCCGTTTTACCATCCAGTTTTTGCATTTTGTTCTCCTTTATAAGATCGGTATACATCATTTACTGCTTTGAAATAATAGGATGAATCTATATATTACCGTGAATAACGAACATTGTATAAAATAAAATTGAATAATACAAGATAACGGGTGTATCCCTCTTATTGGAAATTTTAATGATAACAGATAACGAAGCTATCAGCGCCTGCCGGGCAGGAGACAAAGAGATGTACCGGGTTCTTGTGGAACGCTATAAAACACGCGCCTATTATGCCGCTTTAATGTATACGCATAACCGTGACGATGCACTGGACCTTTCGCAGGAGGCTTTCTACCGCGCTTATAAAGCTCTTGCTAGCTTTGATAATTCTAAGAAATTTTATACCTGGTTTTATAAAATATTAAAAAATATCTGTATTAATTTTGTTACACGGAAAAGAACCCATAATCAGGTTTCCGCCGATGATGAAAACCGGCCGGAATTAGTTTCTTCCGGGCTAAATCCCGAAGAGATTCTTGAGCGTTCGGAACGATCCGATTTATTATGGAAAGCCATCCATCAGTTAAAAGAAAAGGACAGGGAAATTATACTATTAAAGGAATTTCAGGAAATGTCTTATCAGGAAATAGCAGACGTGCTCAATATCCCCCAAGGTAGCGTGATGTCACGTTTATATTACGCACGCCAGCGATTGCTCAAAGAAGTGGAGTACCTGAACGATGAACGCTAAATTAGCTTGTAAAGATGTCCGTATAAAATTAATGGGACTCATCGATAATGAAATTTCCGGAGAAGAAAAGGAAGACCTGCTTAAACATATTGAAGGTTGTCCTTCCTGCAAAAAAATATATAATGAATTTCGGACATTAAAAAAGGAAACTAAGGAAATGAAATTTAAAAAACTTCCCGAAATTTATTGGGATGATTACTGGACGCACGTTTATAACCGTATGGAACGCGGAATCGGCTGGATTTTGCTTTCCATAGGAATTATTGTTTTGTTTTCTTACGGCGGCTATGAAATATTGCGGGATTTTTTCCTTGACCCGCAGAAACCATTTTTGTTAAAAATAGGCACCGGTACTTTAACAGCCGGTATGATTGTATTATTTGTATCTGTTTTAAGAGAAAAACTGTTGATACGGAAAATAGATAAATACAGGAGCGTTGAACGATGATTACTGTTTCTACAAATGAAATATCCGGTAAAAAAATTATAAAAACACTGGGACTTGTAGAAGGCAATACCATTCGCGCCCGAAATGTGGGCCGCGATATTTTGGCCGGATTAAAAAATATTATCGGCGGCGAAATTGAAGAATATACCAAATTAATGGGCGAGTCCCGCGATCAGGCTCTGGATCGCATGTGCAAACAGGCCGAAGACATAGGCGCTAACGCTGTGGTGGGCGTGCGATTTTCCACTTCGTATATTATGGGTAGCGCCGCCGAAATTTTAGCATACGGTACGGCTGTTCTTTTGGAAGAATAAAAAAATCTGCCTTTCGCTTTTTCCCCTTCGGAGATCTGCTATCAGGTCTCCTTTTTTGCTTTTAACCCCATCCTTTTCTCACACACAAATATCAAATAACTCCTAAAGTTTTAATAAACATCATTCGAAAATAAACACATTGTTCGGCATAAAAGTGACTATGTAACTAAAGGGGTTCTTGATGAGCACAATAGAAAAAAACGGCAACGCGGTAAAAGTAATCCCCGCGGAGGATATTGTTTCTTCCACACGGGACGCGCTTAAAGATGAGCTTTTGCAACTGATATCCGAAGGCGCTGTTCAGGTAACAATCGATTTACAAAATGTCTCTAAAATAGATTCCACCGGTTTATCCGTATTTATTGCCGCCTATAATACGCTAAAAGAAAAGGAAGGCGTTTTGGAACTTACAAATGTAAATGAGACCATAAAAAAACTGCTCACGTTGACCCGGCTGGACCGGTATGTCGTAATTGTTTCAAAATAACTCTGAAAAAAATAAAGAAAAAAATATAAGACGGAGGCTGTCATGGCCATTGTTCAAGACGAAGAATTATTGCAGATGTTTATTGAAGAGTCCAAGGAGCATATGGAAGGCATTGAAGCGGATTTCCTGGACATCGAAGAGATGGGTGAAGAGATTGATTCCGATTTGGTAAATAAGGTATTCCGCGCCATCCATTCCATAAAAGGCGGCGCCGGTTTTCTCGGCTTGGATACCATTAAAAATCTTTCGCACAGTATGGAAAATACCCTTAATCTTGTACGAAACTCCGAATTAATTCCCAGTCCCGAAGTGATAAGTACGCTTCTTTCTGCCCTGGATACGTTACGAGATCTTATTGCGGATTTTATGAATAGCAACGAAGTGGATATTTCCGGGCACATTGCCGATTTAAAAATGGTTTCGGGCAATGAACTTACAGAAGCGCACATGCAAACAGAAGCGCCCGAAGTCGAAACAAGCGTCGCCGACATTCCGGCAGACGATACCATTGCGTCCGATTCCGAAGCCATCGTAAGTATCTCCTTGCCAAGCGGGCAGGTTATTTTTTCCATTTCGGAGTACGACCTTAAACAGGCAACCAAAGCAGGACGTATTTTATATCTCGCTAAGTTTGATATGCTGAATGATATCGAACGAAAAAACCACACTCCGCTGGATGTCATTAAAGAAATCCAGGATACAGGTATGTTGGTTGAAAGCAAAGTGGATATCGAATCCGTAGGAACCCTTGACGGGTTGGATGAACATCCGATAGTTCCGTTTTTTGTGTTATTTTCAACCGTATTGGAACCTTCCATTGCGCCTAAATTAATAAATCTTGATCCCTGGAAAATGTATCGGATAAATGAGGATTATCTGCTTACACCGTTGGCAGAAGCGCCGGCAACCGTAGAGGCACCGCCTGTTGCGCCAAAATCTAAAGGCAATAAAAAGGCCGCAAAGAAAACGGCAAAATCCAGTGCATCTGCACCTAAAGAACCAGCGAAAACTACGCCTAAAAAAACCGCTCCGGAATCGCCAAAACCGCAAAAAGCAATCCCGGCAAAACGTGCCGCCAAGCAGGCACATCCGAAAATCAGTACAAAAAGCACTACGCTCCGGGTAAATGTTAAACTATTGGATACGTTGATGAATCTGGCGGGCGAACTGGTTTTGACCCGAAATCAATTGCTGCAAAATTTTAGTAAAGCGGATGAAGCCGGCCTTGAAAATGCGGTACAGCGGGTGGATTTAATTACTTCCGAACTTCAGGAAGCGATTATGAATACCCGGATGCAGCCCATCGGAAGCGTTTTTACAAAATTTCAGCGTGTAGTTCACGATATGTCCAAAAACCTCGGCAAGCAGGTTGATCTGATTATCGAGGGCGAAAGTGTCGAATTGGATAAAACCATTATCGAAGCCATTGGCGATCCGTTGACGCATCTTGTACGTAATTCGATGGATCATGGCATCGAAATGCCTGATGTTCGCGCCAAAGCGGGCAAGCGACTCCCCGCGGTTCTTAAACTGAGCGCTTTTCACGAAGCCGGACAGGTAAATATCGATGTGATGGACGACGGCGGCGGGATCGATCCGCAGGTTGTAAAAAAGAAACTGCTTGAAAACGGCGAAATTGATAAAACAAAAATAGAAAATATGTCGGATAATGAACTGGTGCGTATGATCTTTAAGCCCGGTTTTTCCACAGCCAAAGAGGTTACCGAAGTCTCCGGACGCGGTGTGGGCATGGACGTTGTTTTTAGCAACCTCTCTAAATTAGGCGGTTCGGTTGATATCGAATCGAAGGTGGGCATCGGCACTACTATTCATATCAAACTGCCGCTTACACTCGCCATTATTCCCAGTTTAATTCTCGATGTTGCCGGCGGAAGATATGCCATTCCGCAGGTTAATTTGGTGGAACTGGTGCGGATTCCCGCCGCCCAGGTGCAGGAACGTATCGAAAAAATTGAGGATGCTTCTTTACTTCGTTTGCGGGGAGAGCTTCTGCCCATCATTCGTGTTTCCGACGTCTTAAATATTAAACGCACTTTTTATGACCCGGAACTCGGCAAAAATGTTGTAGACAGACGAAGCAATATCCCCGACCGCCGAAGCGTTGATTTGTCGGCCGATACCGAATCCACCTCCCCGGAAGAGATACAGGATAAACGAAAAGAGGCACAGGATCGTCGTGTAAACGCAAACAGCGCTTACAATATTGTTGTGGTTAATGCCGGCGATCTCAACTATGGTTTGATTGTGGATGCCTTGCTCGATTCAGAAGAAATTGTCGTGAAACCACTGGGTAGCCATTTCAGAGGCATTAAAACCTATGCGGGCGCCACTATTCTCGGAGATGGCAAAGCGGCCCTTATTCTTGATGTTATGGGGCTTAGCAATGCAATGAATCTGAAAATAGTAAAAGAGAAAATTACCGAAACTTCCGTACTGAAAAAACTTGAAAAATCAAAAGATGCGCAATCGCTGTTATTGGTACAAAATGCTCCAGACGAGCAGTTTGCCGTCCCGCTTGGTCTGGTTTCGCGAATCGAAAAAATTAAAGTTTCGGACATTGAAAATACAAGCGGTAAAAAAACCATAAAATACCGTGGCAGCAGTTTGATACTTTGTTCCATCGAAGATGCGGCCAATGTAAAACCGCGCGCCGAAAAAGAAGAAATTTTTGTTATTATTTTTCCCTTTGCCGGAAAAGAAGTAGGCGTTCTCGTTTCCGAAATTATCGACGTCATCGATTCCACGGTCGCCATTGATGAAGAAACGTTCCGTCAACCGGGCGTTCTCGGTTCTGCCATTTTGATGGATCGCACCACACTGCTCCTGGATTTATATGGTATTATTTCCGCTGTAATGCCGGATTGGGTGGCCGAAAACAAACTCGAAATCGAACAAAAGATAGAAGGTTCATCCAATATATTAATCGTAGAAGATTCCAGCTTTTTCTTAAACCAGATAAAGGGATTTACCGAAGGCGCAGGGTACACAGTTGTTACCGCGATGGATGGGATTCAGGGAGCAGAAGCCGCGGAAAATCCGGAAAATAATATTGATTTGATCTTAACCGATATCGAAATGCCGCAAATGGATGGGGTGCAAATGACCGAACGTCTGCGGGCTCAGGAGCGTTTTAACGATTTACCCATTTTGGCTTTGACCTCGGTAGCAGGCGATTTGGCCGAACAACGCGCGCTTGATGCGGGGATTGATGAATATCTGATTAAGCTGGACAGAGAGAAAGTTTTGGAACGGGTGCAATATTACTTAACAAATGGCCGCGCGGGAAAATAACGCTGTTTTACCTGTCATTCGGATGGATAGTTTTTGTAAAACCAGAAAAATGATATAGGAGAATCAAAATGAGTTATAATTTTAACGTATCGGAAAAACGGCAAAGTATTAAATGGAAAATGACGGGTTTCCTTTTTGGTATTTTCATAGTAATAGGTATCATCCTTTTCTTCGTAAATCTAAATGGTGTAAAACAATCTTTGCAGAAAAACATGGAAGGTAAAATGGAAACTATTATCGAGAGTTTCCAATATAATGTTGCTTCCAAAGTAAACGATTTAAAAATAACGCAGAATTTTATTTTAAATGATCGGGAAACAATAGACCTTTTTGCCAACCGAGAACGGGAAAAACTATCGGATAAGTATCTGAGCCTTTTTCAGAACACCTTAAAACCCCGTTTTAAAGTGAATATTTTTCAATTTCATGTTGCGCCGGCTACTTCGTTTCTGCGCATTCATAAACCGGGGAAATTTGGCGATGATCTCTCCCGCTTCCGAAAAACGGTTGTACACGCCAATTCTGATAAAATCGTGCAGGCGGGAATCGAAGTGGGTAAATACGGCGCCAGTATCCGGGTAGTGTATCCGGTGGAAAATAACGGTGAGCATATAGGAAGCGTTGAATTGGGAGCGGACTATATCGATCTAATGGAAAATGTCGCCCGTTCTCTTAAAGTAGACTTTGCCATTGGTATTAAGGAAAATGTTTTAAAAGCGGCCGGATTTAAATTAAAAACAAAGACAATAAAAAAAGGGAATATTGTTTTTTATCATTTTTCCGGTGATCTCATAAAAAAACTTATTGACAATTATAAATTCGGAAATGACGTACATATTGAAGAAATTGACAACCGAACAATTGCCTTTAGCTCGTTTGAACTGAAAGATTATTCAATGGCCGACATTGGCAGAATTATCATTTCCAAAGATATCACCAAGCTCCTGAACGATGCAAAAGCCGCTGTGTATGGTAAAATAGCCCTGCTTTTCATGTTTATCTTTATTGTAGCCATTATTATCTATTTCCTTTTAACAAGGTCTGTTTTTAGCCCTCTTTCATTAGCCGTAAAAAGTTTAGAATTAGTTGCCGAAGGCGATTTAACCAACACGCTGCAGTACCATTCAAACGATGAACTGGGGCGTCTGACGGAAACTATAAATGAGATGTCCGCGAATCTCAGAAAAATGGTTTCGGATATCCGTGAAAAAGCGGAAACGTTAACAACTTCTTCGCAAGAGTTTTCATCCATTTCCAATGGTATGATGTCCAATTCCGAAAATCTAAGCGAAAAGAGCGCTTCCGTTTCCAGCGCGGTGGAAGAAATGAATGTAAATATGTCAACCATTGCCGCTGCCTCGGAACAATCCAGCACAAATATCACTAATGTGGTTTCAACCACCGAAGAAATGGCCAGCACTGTATCGGAAATTTCACAGAATACCGCACAAGCGCAGCAGATAGCGTCCCGTGCTGTGGAAGCAGCGGTAAGCGCCTCGGAAAAAATTAATGCCTTAGGACACTCTGCGGAAGATATTAGCCGGGTTATCGAAGTGATTAACGACATTGCCGATCAAACGAAATTATTGGCTTTAAATGCCACCATAGAGGCTGCCCGGGCCGGAGAAGCGGGAAAAGGATTTGCCGTCGTGGCCAATGAAGTTAAAGAACTCGCCAGGCAAACCAATGAGGCCACCGAAGGTATAACAACAAAAATTAAGGCCATGCAGGAATCCACAGGAATTTCGGTTAAGGAAATTAATAAAATAAGTAGTGTGATTTCAGAAATAAATGAAATTACGGCCGGCATCGCATCTGCCGTTGAAGAGCAAGCCGTTACGACTAAAGATATATCCGGAAATCTGGGGCATGCCGCTCAGGGAGTGAATGATGTGAATACCAGTGTAAATCAGGCGGGAGAAGCGGTTCGTCTGATAGCGGAAGATATTACAACATTAAACAAAGAAACAAAGGAAGTAAAAAACGCCAGCCAACAAGTGGAAAACGGCGTTAAAAATATGACGCAGCTTAGTAACGATTTAAAACAACTGGTTGAAAATTTTAAATTATAATAAACAGGTCAATATGTACAGCTATAATAAGGCAGGCAAATTATGAATAATAAAGCGAAGCCGGACGAAGTTCGGGAGTTAACCATATTTGAAGTAGGACCCATTACCTGCGCTTTGAGTATTCAGGATATACAGGAAATCAACAAACATCTCGAAATGACGGATGTGGCCAATGCGCCGGATTACATCCGCGGTATCTGTAATTTACGGGGAGCCATCATTACCGTAATCGATATGCGTATAAAATTTGGCATGGAACCAAAGGAATTTGACGAAAACACACGCATTGTCGTTGTAAAGAACCAGGATGAGCTATTGGGGCTTTTGGTCGATCGAATGCTCGATGTGCTTAATGTTTCTGACGATGAGCTGGAGCCAACGCCATCCAATATTAATGGGGTTGCCGGCCGCTATTTTTCAGGAATTTATAAAATGGAAAGCAGTCTCGCCGCGCTTTTGAACGTCTCGGAAATACTATCTGTTTCCGAATAAAAAAATCATGGCTAAAAAGAACGGATATTTTGCCTGAAGGAGTAACGTTATGTTAAAAAATGTAAACCTCTTAACCAAAATCCTCGCAGGGTTCGGACTGGCTATCCTGTTTTTTATTTTTATCGGTTTTATCGGCCTCAACTCCGTTTCCAATATTTCGGATTCTGCTATGGAACTGCAATATATGGATGAAATTAAAATTAATCTCTTGGAACGGGAAATCGATCACCTTAATTTTGTCAATAAAGTTTCCGAAGGCCTCAGAGATGTTGATATCAAAGTGCTTCAGGTAAAAAAGGATGATCATGCCTGTAACCTGGGGAAATTTTTATATGGAGATGAACGCCGGAAAGCGGAATCCATTATACCGGATTTAATACCCGTTTTTAAGGCATTGGAAAGTCCGCATCATGATTTACACCGTTCGGTTATAGAAATGGATGACATGTTAAGCGATCCCGAAATAAACCGTCAGGATATATGGGATTACTACAATGCGGTAACAATCCCTGCCTTGTTGGAAGTACGACGTAAAATAAATATAGCAAATACAATAATTTCCCATGATTCGGAAATTACCTTAGAAGGTTTTCAGGCCACTAAACGTGCAATGCGTACGACTGTTATTATTACCCTTCTTGTGGGGCTTGCCTTTGCATTGTTTATTGGCATTGTTATTCGACGTTCCATTAAAAAGCCAATCGAACAACTGTTAAGTCAGATTCAAAAGCTTGCAGACGGAGATTTAAGTAACAGGGTGGAGGATTACAGTGAGGACGAACTCGGTACGGTTACGCAGGCTTTAAATGAAATGGCGGGACATTTGGATGAATCTATTTTGACCGTTGCGGAAAACGCACGGCGTTTAAAAAAATCGGCAGAAGAATTAAACTCCGTATCGCAAACGTTGTCGGAAAATGCCCGGGATATGAATGAAAAAGCAACCAATGTGGCCTCCGCCTCCGAGGAGATGAGCGTTACAATGGATACGGTTTCCGATACCTCTGGCCAGGCGACCGGTAATATTGGCACCGTGGCGCAAAATACGGAAGAAATGACTTCCACTGTAAATGAAATCGCTCAGAATTCTGAGAAAGCACATCAGATTACCCAGCAGGCCGTTGAAAATGTTCAGGGAGCCGCAGAAAAAGTAAATGAATTAGGCGCTGCCGCCAGCGATATAAGCAAAGTAATTGACGTTATTCTGGATATTGCCGAACAAACAAAACTTTTAGCGCTCAATGCCACTATCGAAGCGGCCAGAGCCGGTGAAGCCGGTAAAGGGTTTGCCGTTGTGGCCAGTGAGGTAAAAGAGCTTGCCGGGCAAACCAACAATGCCACAGAAGAAATACGTAAACGGGTTAATGCCATCCAAAATTCAACCGACGCTACCGTGGCCGAAATTGACAGCATTAATTCTGTTATCGGTCAGGTGGATGAAATTGTTTCCACCATTGCCACCGCCGTGGAAGAACAGAATGTAACTACCCGGGATATTTCCGCTAATATTAACCAGGCTGCACAGGGCATTCAGGAAATGGCAGAAAATGTAAATCAGACGGCAGAAGTTGCAAAATCCGTGGCTTCCGATGTCGCTTCTGTAAGCGCTTCCAGCGAAAATGTGTATTCCGAAAGCGCACTTGTTGACGCCCATACTAATGATTTAATGGCTATTAATACTGCGCTAAATGATGTGGTTAACCAATTTAAGCTTTCCAAAGAGGTATCACTTTCATCCGGTCAAGATATTTTAATTGTATGGGGTCCCAAAATTAAAATTGGCATCGATGTAATTGACCGACAGCATAAACGGCTGGTTGATTTAATTAATGAGTTGCATCGCGCAATGAAACAGCGAAAAGGCGCTGAAGTTTTAAGCCGGATTATGAATGGCCTGGTTGATTATACAAAAGAGCATTTTGATTATGAAGAAGGACTGCAGGCTAAAGCGGGATACCCGGATTTGGATACTCATAAAGAAGTGCATCGTAATCTGGTAAAAAAAGTTGAGGCGTATCAAGCCAAAATAAAGGATGGTGAAAAATTAGTGACAAAAGATCTTTCCGCCTTTTTAAAAGACTGGCTTGTAAACCACATTCTGGGAACAGATACAAAATATGTTCCTTATTTTAAAAAAGCGGGTATAAATTAACATCATAAAGCCTTTTTAAACAGGATAAGCATTGGCGTTGTTTTTAATATTTAATGGTTGGTTTCTTTCCGCTGGAGGAAGTGTTCTTAAAGCTAAGGTAAAGGAGTAAAAATGAACTTGAGTATCAAAGTTAAACTGGGCGCTATTGTTTTTGGAATGGCCGGAGTAATTGTATTAATGTTTCTTATTACATGGATTACAACCAACAATCAAAAAGACGATGGCCTGGTTATAAATCTGGCCGGGCGGCAACGCATGCTTAGCCAAAAAATTACAAAAGAAACATTACATTTTTTAAATGAAAGCGAAAAAACGGGAACGATTGACGAAAAATTGGCCGAACAGGTGCGAACGACAATGACCATTTTTAACACAACCCTTAATGCGCTTAAAGAATCCGGTAAAGCCCCGCTATCGCTCGATCTGTCCGGGAAATTTCGTCGTTGTCCCAAGGCCGAAGAACCGGCATACAGTCAGTTAGCCAAAGTTAAAGATATCTGGGTTCCGTTTCAAAGCCGGATCAATTCAATTTTAGGAAATCCGAATCAGGAAGATCTAAAATGGATAATGGAAAACAATACGGTTTTGCTATCCGAAATGAATAAAGCGGTTGGAATGATGCAAAAGCAATCGGAAGAAAAAATAAGCTTGTTGCTGACCCTGCAGATATTTGGTGTTATTATCGGTTTGCTTTTTGCAGCTCTGGCCTTAAAAGTTGCCTTCGGAATAACAAAACGACTAAGAGCAATATCCGATTTTTCCGAACACATGAGCCGAGGCGATTTCACTTTCTCAATTGAAGAAAGCGGACGCAATGAATTAGAAGAAATCATTACGGAATTAAATGAAACGACCTCAAATGTTGGTAAAATGGTTGAGAAGATTCAATTTAAGACCAGTGAGCTGGATTCCGCAGCTAATGACTTGAACGGATTTTCCAATGAATTACTGGAAAGCGCTTCCAATCTGAATGAACGCGCTGTTTCCACTGCGGCGGCCAGCGAATAAATGAGCGTAAATATGAACACCGTTTCGAGCGCCGTTACCCAAACCAATGAGAGTATTCAGATTATCTCAAACAATACGGCAGAATTAAGCGCAACGGTAACCGAAATTTCGCAAAATACCGAAAGCGCGCGCAGGGTGACTTCCGAGGCCGTACAAAGCGTAGCATCTGCCGCGGATAAGGTAAGTGAATTAAATGATTCCGCAAAAGGAATCGGGCAGGTAATCGATTCCATTATTGAAATTTCCGAACAAACAAAACTGCTGGCCCTAAACGCCACAATCGAAGCGGCACGGGCGGGAGAAGCGGGAAAAGGATTTGCCGTGGTGGCAAACGAGGTAAAAGAACTTGCCGCGCAAACCAACTCTGCTACCGAAGAAATCCGCGATAAGATTAATACAATGCAAAATTCAACAAAAGATACCATTGCACAAATCCGAAATATTACTGAAGTCATTGATAATGTCAATGAAATTGTAAATACCATTGCTTCCGCAGTGGAAGAACAATCGATTACCACAAGGGATATTGCCGGAAATATTGAGCATACGACAGAAGCAACAACCGAGATGACCAGTAACGTCAGTCAGGCGGCGGAAGTTTCCGGGATGATTGCATCGGATGCAGCCAGCGTTAATGAAGCCAGTAACCAGGTAAACAGCGTTAGCACAAAAGTAGCGGATAATGCACATATCCTCACAGATATAAGTAAAGAAATTCAGAAGATGGTTTCTGCTTTTAAGTTTTAAACCGTCTTAAAAGAATCGAGTATCGAAAAGAAAACATTTTAAATCTGTTCTGTATTTTTAGCGCATAAATAGCTTGTTGGAAATAAAAAATATATGGTAGACGCGCAGAATATCATTAAAAAAATAGACGGAAGGGAAAATGGCTAACCGGAAACTAAAAGTTCTTATTGTCGACGATACCGCATTGTACCGGAAGATAGTAAGGGATGTGCTGGCGGAATTTAAAGAAGTGGAAGTGGTTGGCAGTGCGCCAAATGGTAAAATTGCATTGGATAAAATAAATATTTTAAATCCCGATATGATTACCCTCGATCAGGAAATGCCGGAAATGGACGGGATGGAAACACTCCGTCGGATAAAAATACTTAAAAAAAACATTGCGGTAATTATGGTTAGCGCTTACACAACTGAAGGCGCCGCTCTTACTATGAAAGCCCTTAACCTGGGCGCTTTTGATTTTATTGCCAAACCGGATAGCAATAATCTTCAGGATAATATAAAGAATTTTAGGGAACAGTTTAAACCCAAAATTGAAGCGTACGTGAACCGCTTGCAAATAAAAGAATCCGCGTCTCATGTAAAAAGCGTCTTTCCCTCTGCAACGCCAAAAACAGCTGAAACCGGAATCGAATCCCATAAATCAGGACTGACAGGGAAACCGCAAATTGTGGCAATCGGAATCAGTACCGGCGGCCCCAAAGCTTTGGCTGATGTTATTCCGCAAATTCCTTCCGGACTTGGCGTACCCGTTGTGATTGTACAGCATATGCCTCCGGTATTCACAAAAGCTTTGGCCGATTCGTTAGATAAAAAAAGTCCGCTTCAAATTATCGAGGGAGCAAACGGACAGCAATTATTGCCGGATACCGTTTACATTGCCCCTGGAGGGAAACAGATGAAAGTTGCTCAGGGCAACGGCATCGGCAAATATATTTTAAAAATAACCGACGATCCGCCTGAAAATCATTGTAAGCCGTCTGCCGATTACCTGTTTCGTTCCATTGCCGGTGTCTTTCCCGGGAAAGCCTTAGGCGTCATTATGACCGGGATGGGCAGAGACGGAACCATCGGTTTACGTTTAATGAAACGTAATGGAGCAAAAATTTTAGCTCAGGATGAAAAAACCTGCGTGGTCTATGGAATGCCTATGGAAGCCGTGAAAGCGGGAGTCGTGGATATGGTCCTGCCGTTAAATCAAATTGCAAGAAAAATAACAGGCATTGTAAAAGGAATTCAGAATTAGAAATTGCAATTAGTAATTATTCTGTTCATAGAAATGGAAAAAGAATGTTAAAAATATTACCGGATGAACTTACTGTTGTTGCAAAATATGTACACGAGCAGACAGGGATTGTTCTGGACAACAGCAAATCGTATCTCATAGAAAGCCGCCTTGGCCCCCTGGCGGAAGAACTGGGATGCCGTAGCTATAATGAGCTTCTTATGAAAGCCCGCACGGATATGCGGCATACC
Organism: Calditrichota bacterium; assembly: GCA_024278755.1. Classification (GTDB taxonomy): domain Bacteria; phylum Calditrichota; class Calditrichia; order Calditrichales; family Calditrichaceae; genus JANTFQ01. The sequence goes on from JAJRSO010000038.1 coordinate 243,676, forward strand.
GTCCAAAACAGAATCATTGATGCAATTACCACCAACGAAACATTCTTCTTTAGAGACAATAACCCTTTTGAATTGTTGCGCCATAAGGTTTTCCCTGATCTCTTTGATAAAATCATGGCCCCGGGAAATTTTAGCAAACGATTGAAAATATGGAGCGCCGCATGCTCTACCGGGCAGGAAGTGTATAGCATCGCGGTGATACTTAGGGAATTGTTGCCCGATGTGGATAGCTGGAACATTCGCATTCTCGGAACCGATATTTCCGACGCGGCCATTGCCCAAGCCAGTTACGGCCGTTATAACCGAACCGAAATAAGCAGGGGATTGAATCCCTCGCAGCTTAGTAAATATTTTATTCAGGACGGAAATTCATACCGAATAAAAGATGAATTACGCGCCATGGCCATGTTTAAAAAACAAAACCTTTTAAAGCCTTTTATAGGTATGGAAAAATATGATATTATTTTGTGCCGGAATGTCGCCATTTATTTTAGCCCGGACAGCCGGAAGGATATTTTTGAACGTATCGCCAATCAGCTTAATCCCGGCGGTATTTTAATCATTGGCGCTTCCGAGTCATTAATGGGCATTACAGACCGTTTTACCCGTAAGGACTATATGCGCTCCGTATTTTATCAACTTAAAAGCTAAGAGAATAAAAATGACAAAGGAAAAAGAGAAACGTATTCGGAAACGGGTTGCTTATATAATTGATTCGATTTTTTATCCGACGGACGGAGAGAAAATATCCGGCACCATTCAGGACCTCAGCATGAATGGCTTTTATTTAAAAACCGCACGGCCCCGATTAAAAAATACAATTGGGGAACTTAAAATTTTATTGAAGCTGGGAGATAAGGTTAAAACAGTGCAGGCGACCTGTCGCGTTACCCGTACCGATACAGACGGAATGGCCTTAACAATAACTCAGATTAACGAAGAAAGCTCAATTACACTATTTAATATGATCAAATTCTATTTATAACTTGTTACCGCAAAGAGGATAAAATGGAAATAAACAGAGACGATTATATCCATGAGTTGAAGGAAAATATTGGCAGTCGCGATGTAATTAAAGCGCGCATTATTATTGATCATCTCCCACAAATGGATGAAGATACGCAGATTCGGATTTTATTCGAATTAAGCCGCGCCGACGATGATTTTGCAATTCCGCTTCTGGCCCGTATGTATCAGATAGCAAAGCAGTTACAGATACCTCCGGGACAAATCAAAGAAATTCTCGAAAAAAAAATTGAAGAATTTCCGTTTGCTCTGCTCGAAATCATACAGGATGACGCCATCACGGATAAAACAGAGTATATCCGTATGGCGGGAATTGTACAATGCAATAATTCGGTTCCGGTTATTCTGAATTTACTGCGCAAAAGTAATGATGTGGCCTTTAACAAAACCTGTATCGAAGCGTTAGGAAAGATTGGGAACCCCAAATCCATAACCGAACTCTCCGATTACCTCTATTCGGGTCAGCGTGATCTCACCATTACGGCCATAACAGCTTTAAAAAATTTAGGTACGCCCGAAGCGGTAGAACGGTTATCCGAACGTATGGGTACCGATACGGAATTTGACCGTATGATAATCGAAGCGGCCGGCGCCATTCGCGACCAAAAATCATTACAACTAATGAGCAAAATGCTGTTATCCCACGATACGTATTTGCGTAATTACAGCATAGATAAACTAACCGAAATTGGCAGTAAATCCATCCCGTTAATTGTTGATAATTTGTCAAGCAAAAATTCAGATTTATTAATCCATACCTTAAATATTCTTGGAAATATCGGAGATGCGGACGCTGTACAACCGATTCGCCGTTTACTGTTTAACGAACCCAGGAATGCCAATGTGCGGTTTGCCGCCTATGAAGCGTTAGGTAAACTTCCCCTGCAGAAAGGCGCTTACGTCCTTACCGCAGGGCTTTCGGACCCGGAACCACATGTCCATGTGGCCGCCGCAAAAGCGTTGGAGCGAAATCTGGATACAACGATTATTGCCGGAATTAAAAATCTAATTCGGAGCTCGGAGGAAGACGGAAAAAATATCGTGGCGGCGTTTTTAAATGCCGAAGCCGACAATACCGTAAAAGCATTGATTGCAAACGAAACTTTCCGTGATTTAACAATTGAATACTTAAAAGAAACGGCGCATCCCGATCTAAAGGCGCATTTTGCAACCGTTTTGAATGAGGCCGGATTTAGCGAAATTGTAAAACAATTCGGAGCAAAAGTTGAAGAAACCGCTTCAAAAGAAAAACCGCTTATTTTTGCCGTTGATGATTCGCGAATGATCTTAAAAATTTACAAAAGTACGCTGCATCAACTAGGGTATCCCGCGCAACTCTTCGAGTTTCCGGAAACCGCGTTACAGCAATTAAAAGAATCGAAACCCGGGATTATCATTACCGATTTAAATATGCCTGCGATGAATGGTGTAGAATTAACTACAGAAATCCGAAAACTCTACGATAAAGAAACATTGCCTGTTTCAATGGTAACCACACAACAGGATTTACAAGACAGGGAAGCCGCTTTTGCTGCCGGAATAAATGGTATAATTTACAAGCCGTTTACAAAAGATGCATTAGAAGAAGAACTATTAAAATTTAATTAAAAAACCATATAAATTTTTCAGACAAAGGAATCATAGTGTTCGAATTTAATGTTGAAACAGTGCCCTCCGGGATGTATGAAGTGGAATATAAGACACAGAAAACGTTGCGCGCATTCTTAGGTTCCTGCGTCGGTGTGGTTTTAATTGATAATATTGCCAAAATCGGAGGATTACTTCATATTCTTCTGCCGGAGCCACCGGCCAAGGCAGCCGTGGACGAACCGGAAAAATACGCTTCTACGGCCGTTCCTCTTTTTATTGAAGCCATGACCTCAAAAGGCGCTACGATTGAAAATATGGTGGCTTTTGTGGCCGGCGGCTCTTTGGTTGGTCAGGTCTCGATGATGGATTTAAAGCTGGATATCGGAGGAAAATCGGCTGAAATAGTAGAGCATTATTTAAAACTGGAAAACATAAAAATAGATACCGTAGAAACCGGGGGCTATCTTTCCAGCCAAATATCTTTAAATTTGGAAACGCTCGAATGTGAAATCAAACCGATTCTGAATATACATACCTTTATAGATGAACCCGAAAATGAGCAGGCGCAGGGGATAGACATTCAGGCGGCCATTAATTCCGTTAAACCCATTCCGCAGATTGCTTTAAAAGTCATTCGAATGATCAATTCCAACGTGATTTCCATGACCACAATTGCCGAAGAAATCCGAAAAGACCAAATCATTGCCGCAAAAGTACTGCAACTAAGTAATTCCGCGTATGTTAATCCCGGGAAAACCATCGATTCCATTGACAAAGCGCTTATCCTGCTCGGAGAAAAACGGATTCTTCTGTTAACATTGTCTGTTTTTACAGAAATGTTTTATCAACAGGCGGATCAGGGCTATTCCTTAATAAAAGGGGGATTATTCCGCCATTCTACCGAAGTGAGTTTTATCTCGGAGAAACTGGCCTTGTATACCGATAAAGCGGATGCGGATGCTGCGTTTACGGCCGGGCTGCTGCACGATATCGGAAAAACTGTTTTAGACCAGGCTATGGCAACGGATTATCCGCTTTTTTATCGAAAAATGATGGGCAATTCCGGGGCAAATCTGATTGAAATTGAAAAAGAAATGTTTGGTTTTAACCATAATGAAACAGGCGCCAAGCTATCGGAAAAATGGGCGCTGCCCGCCGGGCTTAGCGAGGCTATTTCGGTCCATCACACTCCCGAAAGAGCCGTTAATGAAAAAGAGCTGACGCATTTGATTTTTCTCTCCGATATTCTGGCACATAGCTACTCAGCGGGGAATTCCATTAGCAGTCATTTTTCCGGCGATATGCGCGAAACGTTAAATATTCTTAATTTAACACCGGCTAAGATTACCGAATTTATCGATTCTATTGCATGGAATGAAGTTAACGGAATGGAATTGATTTAAGATAGGTGTGCGATTGCTACAGGATGACTATTCTGTTTTCTGTTAATCGTCATCATCCGAATCGGGTATGCTGTATTTTATTAATCCTACCTGTTCAATTGTTTTAAGCACTTTATCTCTGCTAAACGGCTTTGCGATATAACTATCACATCCTGCAGCCATGGCTTTGGTCACAGTTTTGCGATCATTAAACGTACTGATTACCACAACCTTGGACCGTTTATCTCCCTTCAGGTCAAAATCCTTTTCGAATTGACGAATGCTGCGTAATACTTCAAATCCGTCTATCTCGGGTAAGAGCAAATCAAGACAAATAAGATCGTAGGGTTTACCTTTTGTAAAAGCCTTCGTATACTTGTCAATGGCAATATTTCCATTCTGTGCGTAATCAATTTTACTGTACGGCTCCAGAATACGTTCCAGAATGAGCGCCAGAAAATGAACGTCTTCAACTATTAAAGTGCGCATAAATTACTTCATGTAAGTTCCTGTTTCCCAACATATCGACTTAAACCTGCATAACCTTAGCGGCAAAAAAAATTCTAAGAAATGGAATAATTTTAAGAGTTACAGTTAAAACCGAGCGCACGGAAAATATTTTTCACCTGCGGAAATCTTTTCCCGTTTTCATTTTCTATCGTTTATTTCGGCTTCCTTTCAATTCTGCCCAGTTTATTCTACCTCTTTGTTATTTAAAGTGTTAGCCCTGTTAATTATTTTTATTTGTCTGTAAATGTATTTTGGCACGCAGCTTGTATTAAGATTTGCGAGGAGAAGAACAATGAAGATATTTAATTCACCGGGAGTTGAGTTAGTTAAAAAGTCATTAAATGTTTATACCCGTCAACATGAGGCCATTGCAAAAAACATCGCCAATGCGAACAATGACGATTATAAACGCGTGCGTACGGATTTTTCTAAACTCTTAACGGAAAATCTGGAACGGGGCTTAAAAACCACACGTCCCGGCCATATAGCGGAATCAAAAACACCGCAACCAAAGCATTTTCCCGGCTCAAGAGAAAAAGTTGATTTGTCACAGGAAATGGGTCAGCTGGCGGAAAATCAAATTAAATATGATTTTGCCGCCCGCGCCCTGGCGCGTAAGTATAAAGCCTTACGTTTAAGTATCACCGGCAGAAACAGTTAAGGGGAAGAGATGAAAATCGGAGGTTTGTTTACTGCAATTCATACGACTTTGAATGGTATGTCCAATCAGGTTACCCGGCTGGATGCAATTTCGGAAAATATTGCCAATGCCGAAAAAGTTCCCGATAAAAACGGGAAAGTGTACAAACGGAAGATCGTTGTTTCTAAAAATTTTGGCGGTCCCGAAGAATCTCGCTTTAAAAATGAGCTAAGCCTGCGTATGCGTACTACCCGTACGGATCATATGCGCAGTAAAACCTTATCCGGTCCGGCCGGCTTTGCCGATAAGGGTACAAACGTTAAAATTATCTCGCAGGAAGGCTTTAAACTGGAATACAATCCCGGACATCCCAGAGCCGACGAAAACGGGTATGTAAAAATGCCTAAAATAAACAGTGTGGAAGAGATGGTCGATTTAATGGCCACCAGCCGCACATACGAGGCTAATGTTACGGTATTAAACGCCGCAAAAACAATGGCAAAACGGGCATTGGAGATTTAAACCATGAATATTTCTAACCGTACGCCGCTTATTCGTCCGACGGAAAATCCATACCATCAGTTTCGTCCGTTAAACGGATTAAATTCAACAAAAAACAATAATCCGGCCATGGCCAAAACAGGGCCTTCCACGACAAATTTAATGCCGACGGCTCCCGAAAATATTCTATCCATAAGAGAAAAAGAGACCCTTCAGGCGCTGTTCAGCGGAACGTCTAAAGAGCATACCTTCTATGGCACTGCCAAAGCAGGAAATATTCAGTCCGGGTTTTTACTGGATATAAAAGGATAAAAGGAAGAGTGTATTATGGCTAATATTGGCAAGCTTCAAACCGTTAATCTGCAAGAATTAACCGGAAAAAATCCGGGAGCACAAATCAATAAAACACGGAAGGCCGAAGAAGCAGGCGCCCGTGATTTCGGAAAAACAATTTCGGATTTTATTATGGCTGTAAATGCCGATCAAAAGACAGCGTCAAAAGAAGTAAATGACGTTATTTTGGGTAAATCCGAAAATTTGCATGAAGCAATGGCCTCAATGGAAGAAGCGCGTCTTAGTTTTCAACTGATGGTTGAGGTGCGTAATAAATTAATGGAATCATACAAAACATTACAACGAATGCAGGTTTAACCGACTTAGCGTAAAGGATGTACAATGAATCAGGTTATGGGACAAGTTACCGATCTATTTTTAAAATACTCCATAAAGCAGCGCATAATTATCAGTGCGGTCTTAATTGCCTTCGTATCGGTTGTAATTGTATTGGTTTTATGGTCCAATCGTACGGAATACGATCTGCTCTACAGCAATCTTGATCCCGGCGCGGCCAGCTCGGTTGTCGCGGATTTACGGAATAATAAGGTGCCGTTTCGTCTGGAAAACGGCGGCACAACCATTTATGCACCGGCCGAAAGTGTTTCCGAGCTCCGTTTACGCTATGCGCAAAACGGTTACATAAAAGATTCGGTGACCGGTTATGAATTATTCGAAGATAACAATATGGGTATGACTACATTTATGCAACGTTTAAATTTTAAACGGGCGCTCGAAGGCGAGCTTATGCGTACCATAAATCAGTTCCCCGAAGTTCAGAAAAGCCGGGTGCATCTGGTGATTCCCGAAGATCAGCTATTTGAAGGCGATAAAAAGGGAAGCGCTTCGGTTGTATTGTATATGCGACCGAATACAAGAATGAAACAGGGGCAGATAAAAGGCGTTGCCTCGTTGGTTGCCAATAGTGTAAACGGCATCGAGCAGGAAGATGTGGTTGTAATGGACGAAGAGGGAAATGTTTTGGCTGACGGAAAAGAGGAGGATGCTCTGCTAAGCGGCGTAGGCAGTCAGTTTGAGTTACAGCAGGCGCTGGAATCTAAGCTTCAGAAAAAGGTATTAGCATTGGTAGGGGGCGTTGTAGGGCGTAATAATGCCGTTGTAAAAATAGCGGCGGAGCTCAATTTTGATCGTATCGAACGTAGCAGTGAACAAATAGATCCCGAATCTGCCACGCTTGTGAGCGAAGATAACTGGTCGGAGTCTTCACTCGGAAATACATCGGATACATCAAAATACGAAGCGCAAAAAGTGGTTCGTAATTATGATTTCAACAAAGTCCACGAAACGTATGTATCCAATTCCGGTAATATCAAACGTCTTACGGTCGCTGTTCTGGTAAACGGTTATTACACCAATAAAACAGGGGATGACGGAACCACCGTAGCAGAATATAAACCCCGTAGTGAAGAAGAACTGGGGCAGATTGCGTCGCTCGTTAAAAGCGCTGTTGGGTACAATGAAGACCGCGGCGATATTATTGAAGTGCAAAACATTCAGTTGGCAGCGAAGCCGGTTATAAAAGAGACAGGAATTTTAAGTGATACATTGCCTTACGACATGTGGGAGAAGATGATTACATTTGTATTAATGCTAGTCGGAATTTTTATGGCCTACAAACTTTTATCCGGGTTACTTAAAACCAGTATCTCACAATTGGGATTACCCGGCGTTTCCGCCAAACAACCGGCTCTCGCCGGGGCTGGGGGCGGCAGTGTTCAGGGCTCCATTTCTGCGCCTTCTGAAGAAGATGACTCGGTTTCGGAAGACCTGTTTATGAAAAAACTTTCTCCGGAGGCTCGCGCAAAAATGAAAGCAAATGATAAAATGACAGAGGAAGTTATTCGTTTTGCGGATGAAAATCCCGAAAATGCAACCAAACTTCTCCGTTCCTGGATTACACAGGCGGGAGTGAAAAATGGCTAGTACCGCGCTCCAAAACCAACTTACTCCCATTCAGAAAGTCGCTCTTTTAATAATCGCATTCGGTGTAGAGCGGGCGGCCCCCATTTTAAAAGAATTAAATGAAACGGAAGTGGAACGCATTTCCATAGAAATTGCCCGGCAGCAAAATGTAAGCGTCGAAGTGCTTTCGGCGGTGATGGAAGAATTTTATGAAATGATGATGGCAAACCAGTATATCGTTCAGGGCGGACTGGGTTATGCCAAAGAGATTCTCGAAGCGGCCTGGGGACGTAAAAAAGCGGAAGAGGTTTTAAAACGGGTCGAAGCCGCCACCGAAGTAAGCGCTTTTTATCTGTTGCAAACCGTGGATGACAAACAGATGACTAATTTTCTGCAAAATGAACATCCGCAAACAGCCGCCCTGATTCTGGCAAATCTTAAACCGATGCAGGCGGCATCTATTCTCTCCGAACTGCCAGAAGAAAACCAGTACGAAATTGCCTACCGGGTAGCAACAATGGAAAAGACTTCACCCGAACTCATCGAAGATATCGAATCCGTTTTGCGCGAACAGCTCGGTTCGGTATTTGGCGGCGGATTAAGTAAAACAGGCGGCGTGGAATCCGTAGCCGAAATACTCAATTCCGTAAGCCGGGCGTCGGAGAAGAACATTTTAACCAATCTGCGCGAACGTAATGCAGAACTGGCCACGGAGATTACCGATTTAATGTTTATGTTCGATGATATCGGAAAACTCCCGGATGCGGCAATTCAAATGATTTTAAAAGAAGTCGACTCCAAATCCCTGGCCCTGGCCATGAAAGCTTCGGACGATGAAATGAAAGAAAAATTCTACAAAAATATGTCCGAACGCGCGGCAAAGATGTTAAAAGAAGAGCTGGATTATCTGGGACCTGTTCGGGTCAAAGACGTTGAAGGCGCACAAAAAGATATTTTGGAAATAACCCGGCGTCTTGAAGAAAGCGGCCAGATTGTACTCTCCAGAGGGGACGACGAAGAACTGTTGGAATAGGCTAAAATGAAACAATTTACATTAAAATTAAATCAGCGTCTGAGTGGCATTAAAGAATCCACCGTAGGATTTAGCCCGGCCAGCGATTCCCGCTTTGCCGATACGGAAAGTTACGATGACATATCCGCTTCGGACAGTATTCGTATTCGCCAGCTTAACGGACGTATTAAAATACTCGAAATGGAACTTCAAAAAGCAAGAGAAGAGTCGTTTCAGGCAGGATACGGCGAAGGGCAGCGTAGTACGTTTCAGGAAGCAAATAAAAAAGTGGAAGCGATGCGTATTGAAATGCATGCCATGGAATTAAAGTATCTGGAAACCATCGAGCAGATTGAAATACCGCTAATGGAACTGGCGAAACGTCTGGCCGGAGAGGTACTTGCCGTGGAATTAAAACACCGCGATGATTTTGATGATATCCTGTTCGAACGGTTGCGTAAAATGTTGTACGAAGTTGTAGATCAAAATAAAGTAATCGTTGAGGTGAATCCGGAACAATTAGAAGCGGTGGAAAACGTTCCGTTAAACCAAAAATTTAAACTACCCAAAAAAATGAATATTAATGTTTTGCCTGCGAACGATTTAAAAAAAGGCGAAGCGCGGGTTGAAACCGAAGATTTCTTAATTGACGGAACTTTTAAAACTCAAACAGAGCATCTGACGGACAACTTAATGGATAAGACCGACTGATGGAAAAACTGACTGAAAAATTCCGTAAACATCTGCAAAATGTAGATAGGTTGAATCCGGTTCGGGTTGACGGAAAAGTTTCGGAGATAACCGGTATCGTTATCGAAGCGGCTGCAAACAGTGGCTCCGTGGGGGATGTATGTGAAATTTCGGTTTCTTCCGAGTCGACCATTCAGGCCGAAGTGGTTGGTTTTCGTGAAAATAAAGTCCTGCTTATGCCCCTGGGCGACACTGTTGGCGTGGCCCCGGGCAGTCGCGTAAAACTGAACACACTTCCCCTGCGAGTGCCGGTTAGCGATCAGTTATTAGGTCGGATTATCGATGGCCTCGGGAACCCAATTGACGGCAAAGGTCCCGTTAAAACAAAGCATTACCGAAGCGTTTATAATGTACCGCCCAATCCAATGGTACGCCAGCGTATTTCCAAACCCCTGGTTACCGGTCTGCGCGCAGTGGACGGACTTGTTACTCTTGGCAAGGGGCAACGCGCCGGTATTTTTGCAGGCAGCGGTGTGGGAAAAAGCGTCCTCATGGGTATGATTTCGAAATATACGAATGCGGATGTCAATGTTATTGCGCTTATTGGGGAGCGTGGGCGTGAAGTACGCGAGTTCATTGAACGAGACCTCGGAGAAGAAGGTTTGAGGCGCTCGGTGGTTATTGTGGCAACATCGGATCAGGCCGCCACTGTACGTATTAAAGGCGCACTGTTGGCCACAACCATTGCTGAATATTTCCGCGATAAAAGTAAAGATGTGCTGTTATTAATGGATTCATTGACCCGTGTGGCCATGGCACAGCGGGAAATCGGATTGGCCATAGGGGAACCGCCTACGACGAAAGGATATACGCCTTCCGTATTTGCCCTGATGCCGCGTTTATTGGAGCGGGCAGGTAGCGGAGAACACGGCAGTATCACCGGCCTGTACACCGTACTGGTAGAAGGCGATGATATGGATGAGCCGGTAGCCGATACGGCTCGATCTATTTTGGATGGCCATCTGGTACTTTCCCGTAAATTAGCCGCGCGCGGGCATTATCCTGCTATTGATATTCTGCATAGCATCAGCAGAGTTAAAAATGAAGTGACTACAGCCGAACAACAAAAATTCACTTCCGATATTATAGAACTATTGGCCGTATACGAAGAAGCGGAAGATTTGATAAACATCGGCGCATATGTTCCCGGAAGCAATCCTAAAATAGATGAAGCAGTGGATAAGATAGACATTATCCGGGCTTTTTTAAAACAAAATGTTAGCGAAGCCTCTACTTTTACGGAAACTCTGTCCGGACTTCGGGAGATGGCAGGAGATAAAGGCGCGTAATGGCCAGGGCGTTTCACTTTTCCCTTCAAAAAGTGCTGGATGTGCGCCGCCACCGGGAAAAGCAACGAAAAATTGAACTGAGTAAAGCAAACAGAAAACTGTTACAGGAACAAAGCGAACTTGACAAACTGAATATTGAAAAGGAAGCGCATTTAAATATCGGAAGTACAAATGGAGATGATACGCCCGACCTCAACACGCTTAAAGTAAACGGTAGCTATTTGCGCCAGTTAAGCGAGCAGATCAGCGCTCAGAGAACGGAAGTTAAAAAAACAGAAAAAAAGACGGAAGAGCGTCGGGAAGAATTAATAGAAGCGGTTAAAAAAAAGAAAATTGTGGAAAAACTGCGTGAACGAAAAATGGAAGACTATAGACAAGATTTGGTAAAACAAGAACAAAAAAAGGATAATGAAGCTGCTGTACGAATAACAAACCAGAAAAGGCAGAAAGAGTAAAAATGGGCATCGTTAAGTGGATAGTTTTTTCCCTCGGAGTTTTTTCTTTTGCAATCGCAGCAATCTTTTCGGTAATGCTGATGATGCAGGACCCGCCACCGCCTAAAAAGGCAAATGCAAAGAAACCGGTTGCAACAAAGGCGGAAATCAAAAAGATAAAAAATAAAAAAGGCGCGCTCAGCAAAAACGAAAAGCTGGTGTTGGAAATTGCCGAACTGCATAGCGCCATAGAGAAAAAAGACAAAATAATTGACAGCCTTAAAGTAGTTGCGGCAAAAACGGAAACACTTCAAAAGGAACTGCAAAAAATTACGCAATCGAACGCAAGTTCCAAAAGCAAGGCGTCCCGTGCCAAGGATATGGCTAAAACCCTTTCTTCGATGAAAACCAAAGCCATGGCGCCAATTTTAAACAAACTGGATGATGATACGGTGATTCTCATTTATAAACAAACAAGTAAAACCGCGCGAAAAAATATTTTATTAGCGCTAAGCGAAGCCCGGGCGGCTAAAATAACAAAAAAAATAATTAACCAGCAATAATTTAGGGTACTCCTATGAAAATGCTTAAAGGTCTTGAAATAATGGGATTGAAACAGGTCTCGAACAGAGAATCTGTAAAAAAAGGCGCTCGGCTCTCATTCTTTGGAAATTTGTTATCCGGTTTTATGAATACCAAAACAATGCAGGCGCCAAAAACCGCCGCTAAAATCCCCGGCGCGTATTTTTCGGTTAAAAAAGGCGAAACGGTACAAACAAAAAAGACGCACACAAAAGAGGAATCGGTTTTTATCCGTCCCGCTATAAAAAAGAACTCAACCATAAATAATCTGGATCATCTTCTTACGGAAAACACATCCCGACCCGGCACGGACACGCTTGACGCTAAAAGCGAAGCGTTAATATTGCATACCTTATCGGCCGCTTTTGCAAACCCGCAGGGGAACGCTTTGAAACCACATTTACCAAAAGATGAAAGTACAAAAACACTTTCTGCCGTTTTAAATAAGAAAGGAAAAGAGCCTGTTCTGCAACTCACTCTTAATGATCCGCTCAGGTTAAACGCCTTACAACGTTTTATATCCAAGATAAAAGCCAGCGCCGCTAAGAATCATATAAAATTACCTGCGATACTGGTAAATACATCTTCTGTAAAACCGGTCACCGGGTTGCAATCACCAAACACACCCGAACCAAAGGCAAGAGTAAATAAATCCGGTCATGTCTCTTTAACAAACGCGTTCGCTACAAAAACAGCAAAAACCGGCTTGAGCGCAGCGTCCGAATTATCGGAAGAGTCTATCCGAGAAACAAGAACCGGTAAAACGAAAAAAAATCAAACTAAAACAAATCGGGCTAAAACCGGTGCCCATACTTCAAACCGGATGGTAAAAAGCAACGGATTAACGGCCAAAGAATCATCCGGAGAATTGATACAAAATAAAAAAACGGTTGAAACTCCGCAGAACACAGCGAGCCATAAACCAGCTTTACCCCATGTCTCCGAAGCCGTCGTTTCAGAAAAGACGCAATCCGTATCTTCTAAAGCGATAGACAAAATAATCGCAAAGACAAAATCGGCTCATAAAAACGCAAATCAAATCGCCGCGCTTCCTGTTAAGGGAAAAACGATTCAGTCGCAGGCAAAAAAAGGATTAAAAAAACATGCGGGAACGCGAGATCATACAAGGCAGAAAATACAACAAAAAAACACTGGAAACACGGCCGCTACGCAGCCGTCCCCTGGGAAAGCCATAAAATCAAACGTAGCCGAAGCAGTAAAATCGAATAAATCCGCGTCTGACCGGACGGGTCAAAAAACGGTAAAACTCAAAATCCAACCATCCGAATCTTTTTCCGGTAAATCCGTTCCGGTTAAAAAAGAATCCGCACATATGGATTTTGTTTTGCGCCAAATGGTTAAAAAAGGAACCGTTGAAATTCATCGTGATGTTCCATCGGAAACAACCACGCTTAAAGTAAAAAAACAAAATTCTAAAACTTCATACAATGAAAATGAACGGATTGACACAAAACCGTCTTCCTCTAAGGAGCCACACAAAAATTCTGCTGCAGATAGTATCAAAAAATCAGGCGCGGGTATTGAACCTGAAAATCAAATAGGCAAGTTAAAAACGGAAATGGAACAATCCCGAAAGCATGCTCAACAAAAGGGACAGAACACTTTTGGTTTGAAAGAGGCGGAAAAAACGGTAAAAAAAGGGACGTCAAAATCGGATTCCGCACCCCGGATCAAAGTAAATAATGTCAACGAACATCCGGCATCTCGTAAACTTCATGATTTTTCCGCGAAATCCACAGGGAAACCACTTTCCGTACAGGCTGCCGGCACAGACACCGAACCGGTTGCGGAAAGGGGAAAGCAATCAAACGAAATCGGAATGACTAAACCCGGTTCCGAAGCGGTGTTGGATACGAATATGCAATTGAACAAAGAGAATCGTGTCCCATTAAAATTTACCCCTCTCGTTAGCCGGATAAACGAATTAATACAAAAATTAAAGGGTTCTGTTAAACAAACTTCGGTTAAATCCAGTTTTAAGATTTCCGCCGGAAAAGCCGGTGAAGTGGAAATCCAACTGGATGAAAAGACTAAAGAGAAAACCCTTAAGATAATAGTGGAATCCGATAAAGTGCGTAACGAGCTGCAAAAAAGTCTGCCGCAAATACAGCAGAATCTGTTGTTAAAAGGAATCGAATTTAGTTCCATTGCCATTGATACGGCGCCGCTTGGCTCCAAAATGAATCAGGCGCAAGATCAGCAGCGCAGCACGCATAAACCAAAAACTAAACAATCGAAGGAGGTCCCAAATGAACAAGAACAATCCCCCGTAGCCCAAAAGAATTATGGCTACAATACAATCGAAGTAATCGCTTAGGAGAAAAAAATGGATGTAAGTCAGGTAAGCGCTTCACCAAATCAAACAACACAATCAATTACATCTGGCTCTGGTGACATGGGGAAAGCGGAATTTTTAAGTCTTTTGGTCGCTCAACTCCAAAACCAGGATCCCTTATCGCCTATGGACAGTCAGGACTTTTCGGCACAACTGGCTCAGTTCAGCTCGCTGGAACAATTAACGGACATCAATGCTACCTTAAAAAACAGCGCCGACATGGATATGCTGTTAACCAGTTCCATTAACAATACAATGGCCGCTGGTTTTGTTGGCAAAGAAGTGAGTTCTTACGGCGACAATCTATCGCTTATTTCCGATGGCAGTGTATCGATGGATTTTATTTTACAGGATTTCTCTGAGGATGTTACTGTAAATATATACGATGCCGCCGGAAATCTGGTTAAAACTATGGAGACACACGGAATGGACAGCGGACAACAGTCCATAGTTTGGGATGGAAAAGATCAGGAAGGCAATCCGCTGCCGGGTGGAAATTATCGCTTTGAAGTTGATGCGAAAGACAGTAACGGAGAATCTGTCGGGTCCGTCACCGTTAGCAAAGGCATTGTCTCTTCGGTACGCTATTCAAACGGAACGGCCGTTTTAATTGTGAACGGAAAAGAGGTTTCACTGGCAGATGTGTTGGAAATCGGTTAGAGGAGTTCAATTATGAAAGTGTCGGAACTTCAGTTAAACAGCAGACTTTATCCGCTGCAAAACAATCCGGTTCAAACGCAAAAAACAACTGGTAATACGCAGAACGATAAAGCCGTAAAATCATTTTCCGAAATTTTAAATGACAAGCTCAGCAAGGCTTCGAATCTAAAATTTTCGGCGCATGCCGTACGCAGGCTGGAAGAGCGCAAGGTAGACATGTCTGCCGGTTCTATCGACAGACTCAATGAAGGATTGCAGCAGTTGAATGCGAAAGGCGCCGCAAATTCTGTTATTTTAATGGATGAAACAGCGTTTGTGGTGAGCGTAAAAAATCGTACGGTCGTCACGGCAGTGGATAAAATGAACGCAGGTAAAACGGTTTTTACCAATATTGACAGCGTTGCAATTGTATAAAAATTAACCGGGCTGGACCCGAAACATATGAAAATATGTCTGGGGAGCCCTCAATCCGCCGACTGATTGAAGCGGATAATTAATCACTACCTTAGGAGGGTAAAATTATGTTACGATCATTGTATTCAGGCGTCTCAGGACTTATCAATCATCAGATGAAGATGGACATCATCGGTAATAATATTGCCAATATCAACACGGTTGGCTATAAAGGCGGGCGCATTAATTTTTCGGAAGCGCTTAACCAAACCTTGTCCAATTCAACACCGGGTAGAGGAACCGGCTATATCAATCCGATGCAGGTTGGTCTTGGTATGAAAACCGCTTCTATTGAAAATATCTTTACACAGGGCAATCTCGAGAATACCGGCATCATTACCGATATGGCGCTTGAGGGCGAAGGCTTTTTTGTGCTCAGCAGTACATCCGGTGATTATTTCACCCGCGCCGGTCAGTTTTATTTTAATGCCGATGGAAAATTAGTCAATCAGCGCGGACTTGCCGTTCAGGGCTGGATGTATAATGATAATACAAATACCGTCGGATTCGGTGCGGGAAATATGTCGGATATCGTGATTGATCCCAACCTGATTTCCGAAGCCGTCGAAACTGAAAACGTCTGGCTTTCGGGCAATTTAAATGCCGGTCTTGAAACCGTTGCCGAGGTCTGGAATATGGGCAGCGCCCTTACAGAGGCCGGGGCAAATGCCACCGGCGCAACTTTACTAAACAATTTGGAACAAGTGTCGACACCTTATGTTGCAGGCGATACAATTGTAATTTCCGGAACCGATTCGGATGGTACACCTGTATCAGCAACATATACTTATGCGGCAGGAGATACGGTGCAGGATTTAGCGGACGCCATTTCGGCGGCATATAGCGGAGCAACCGCAACCATTACTGATGGAAAAATTGTTTTAACAGACGATGTGGCAGGAACCAGTTCTACGACAATCAGCTTGTCCAACGGAACAGGCAATACCGGTTCCATTACACTGCCGAACTATGTAAATACCGTTCCCGGCGTTACCGGCACATCGCGTACTTCTGTTGTTGTTTATGACAGTCTTGGCGGAAGCCATAATATTATTATTGATTTTACAAAAACAACCATGGACGGACAATGGACCTGGGAAGCGTCCACTTAGGGAGACGAAACCATTTCGAGTGGTTCTACAGGTACCATATCTTTTAATGAAGCGGGAATTATGACTTCCTTTTTGTATGATGGGGGCGTGGACGCCATTACACTGGATCCGGGAAATGGAGCCGAATCAATGGATATTGCCCTTCATGCCGAAACCGGCAACGATTATTCTGGCATTTCGCAGTTTGATTCTCTTTCCACATTAAACGTTCGCGAACAAGACGGAAGAGCAACAGGGAGCCTGGTTGGAATTACCATCGGTTACGACGGCGCCATTTCCGGCTCGTTTAGTAACGGCGCTATCGATTCTATCGCTAAAGTGGCTCTTGCCAAATTTAAAAATACCGGCGGACTGAGCGATCTCGGCGATGGGATTTATCAGGAGAGTCTTGCTTCCGGTAAGGTTGAAATTCAGGATTTGGAAGTGGGCGATCCCACGGCAATCATCTCCGGTTCTTTGGAAATGTCCAACGTGGATTTGTCGAAAGAGTTTACCGAAATGATTACTACCCAGCGCGGTTTTCAGGCCAGCGCCAAAGTTATCACGACGGCGGATCAAATTCTTGACGAACTGATTAGACTCAAAAGGTAAGGTTTAAAATAAGCGGTTTGCGGGAGAGTTAAACTTTCCCGCAGATTGTTTTTACGGATACTAAAACTATCAGGAGCTGAAATTGGATATAGCAACCATAATCGGAATTGTCGTGGGAATGGGGCTAATTGTCTTTACCATCGCTACGGGAGAAGGCGCCGGTATGTTCATTCATATTCCTTCGGCAATGATCGTATTTGGCGGAGCCCTCGCTTCAACTCTAATATCCTTTAGCCTTAAAGAAGTTCTTAGCGTAATCAGTGTTGTGCAAAAAGCGTTTTTTACGGCGGCATATGACGGAAGTAAACTAATCGACCAAATTGTAACCTTGTCCAAAAAAGCCCGGAAGGAGGGCCTTTTGGCCATCGACAAGGACGTCAATGAAATCAGCGACGCCTTTTTACGCTCAGGAATGGAAATGGTTGTGGATGGTACGGAACCAGAGTTAATCCGCACCGTACTGGAAACAGAACTCTCATATACGATGGAACGTCATAAAAAAGGCGCCCAAATTATGAATGCATTTGGCGCATCCGCTCCTGCTTTTGGGATGATTGGAACTCTGATGGGCCTTGTGCAGATGTTATCGAACTTGGATGATCCGTCAAAAATCGGCGGCGGTATGGCGGTTGCCCTCATTACAACCTTTTACGGTTCGGTTCTTGCCAATCTAATTTTTTTACCGATAGCCGTAAAATTACAGAATAATTCCGGCACGGAAGTAATTATTAAAGAAATGATCATCGAGGGCGTTTTGTCCATTCAGTTTGGAGAGCACCCCAATACCATTCATCGTAAATTGTCTAACTTTTTAGCGCCTAAAGAGAGGTCGGAACTTGAAGAATAAAAAGGCCGGTAAAAGATGAAAAAAGAAAAAGAAGAACCGGAAGAACCCTCCGCGCCGTTTTGGATGCTGACTTTCAGCGATATGGTAACGCTTCTGCTCGTTTTCTTTATCCTTATTTTGTCCTATTCCACTACGGAACTGGAAAAGTTTCGCGGGGCAATGAGTTCGATGAAGGGCGCGTTGGGCATCATGGCCGAGAAAGGTTCTACGGTTGCCGGTAAAAAGGTGGAGTTTAGCCGCCATCCGGAAAACGACCCAACGGAAGATATCAAAAGTAAAATAGAATCTTTTCAGGAATCTATTAGTGAGGCGCTGGCGCAGGGTTTGATCGAGATAGATGTTAGCGGTTCCGGCGTCCATATACGGCTTGGCGACAATGTTTTATTCGGTATTGGAAAGGCGCGCATTAAGCCGGCCGCGTATCCGATACTAAGCCAAATTGCCAAAATCATTAATAACGAAACAAAAGAAGTGTATGTAGAAGGACACACCGACAATGTTCCTATCCGGACAAAAAAATATCCATCGAACTGGGAACTGTCAACTGCCCGGGCCATGAGTGTTATGCGCTATCTGAATAAAGCCGAGGGGATTCCTATGGCAAAGATGGCGGCGGTCGGTCATGGTGAAAACAGGCCGATTGCGAGCAATGATACACCCGAAGGAAGAGCAAAAAACAGACGTGTGGAAATATTTATACGATGGAAATAACAGGAGAAAAAAATGGCTGAAGACGAAAAAAACGTTGATACTGAAGAAAAAGCGAAATCCGGCGGTAAAAAATCAATGATGCTGCTAATCGTTGGGATTGTTATGATCGTTTTGGCAGCTGTTCTTGTGATTTTTGTTATATTCCCAAAATTTCAGCAAATGAATGGTACCGCACCCGAAGAAGAAGTTGCCGAAGAAGTGCCCGAGGGCCCGGTACAGATTGGTAAAATATTAAAAATCGAAAATATTACCATTAATCCGAAAGGTAGTCAGGGCCGGCGTTTTGCGGTATTTGAAATGGCTCTGGAATATTCAAATCCGGAATTGGAACCTACCTTAAAAACGTATATGCCCATCATACTGGACCGCTATCAAACCTATTTAAGAACGAAAACAGTACGGGATTTAACGACGGTTTCAGAAATAGATTCCATCCGTTCCGATTTGAAACAAATCGTCGTCGATCTGTTAAAAACGGATGAAATTACAAATTTATACTTTACCCGGTTTGTATTACAATAGGTATTTAAGAGTATGGCAAAAATACTATCACAGGACGAAATTGACGCGTTACTTTCCAATGTATCGGGAGATGCGGAAGAGCAAAGCGATGCGGAAGAAAATCAAAAGATAACCATCTATGATTTTAAGCATCCGAATTTGGTGTCTAAAGAGCAGTTACGGCTGTTAGAAACTATACACGAAGGCATTTGTCGGAATTTCGGTGTGTTCCTTTCCGCTCAGTTGCGCATGATTGTGGAAATGAATCTGCTGGCCATCGATCAAATTATGTATTCCGAATTTGTAATGTCCATTGCGCCTCCCAGCAGTATTTATGTATGCGAAGCCGACGAGCCGCATTCCAATTTTGTTCTGGAAATGAATCCCCAACTCTCCATCTTTATCGTAGAACGATTATTTGGCGGACAGGGCGCCATGGTGGGCGAAGTGCGTCCGATCTCTATTATCGAGCAGAAAGTTATGCGCCGGGTCATCGATCGTATTGCATATGAAATTTCCAAAAACTGGAGCAATGTCGCCATTTTCCGCACCGATGTAAAACGGTTCGAAAGCAATCCCGAATTTGTACAAATCGTTCCTTCGTCCGAGCCTGTTGTGGTCGTTTCTATGGAAATAAAAATTCATGGCAATTCCTCATTAATGAATATCTGCTATCCCTATATGTGGATATCCAATATTCTTTCCACGCCGGAAGTTCAGGAGAAGATACTGTTTGGTTCAAAAGAATCGACCGATGAAGAAAAGGCCTTAATCGAATTTAATTTAAACCAGACGAATATAAATATGCGCACCCTCTTAGGTCGAAGCCTGATTAATGTAAAAGAGTTCCTCGAGCTAAAGAACGGAGATGTTATTCAGATGAAAAACCGTACCAGCGAACCGCTTAAAGTATATGCGGAAAATAAGCATGTTTTTAATGCGGCGGCCGGAATACGAAATAAACGATATGCGATTAGAATTATAGACCTTGTTGATAAGGAGCTTTAAAATGGCTTTCGAAAACTTTAAAAACAGTTATATAGAAAATCAACCTGAAATTGAAGGTATTGTTAAAACGGCGGTGGATCAACTGCTTCAAAAAGAGATAAGCTTCGAAAAACAGGTGAGTGAACAAAAAGATTTAAAGGCCTCTGTACGGCAATTGACCTTTCCGGCGGTAACCCTGTCTTTTAAAACCGGGAACAGCACCAATCATTTATTGGTAATGGAACCTGGCTTTGTAAATCAGTTTTACGCCTGGATGATCGCCGACGAACCGGCAGAGATGATCGGAGAAGAACAACTGGAAGGTTTAAAAGAAGCCTTCGATCAGATCTTGGGACAACTTAAAATTTCCGTTGCGGACGATCAGGCCTCTTTTAGCGCGGATGATATTCTGGTGGTACAAGCGGAAGATGGCGAAGCCGCCTCAGCGCAGCTCGAATCCGTTGCGGCTATGTTTGCAGATTATAGTTTTTCGGTAGAAGAAAAACAGTATAAAATTAAATTTTACTCCTGGCCGATACCCGGTGCGCAAAATAATGTGCAGGTCGGAAACAGCGTCTCGGAACAAACAAATTCAAATGCAGTGGAGACAGAAGCAGTGGAAAAAGTAACAGTTCAGCCGGCAGAATTCGGAAGCCTTTCAGGAACGGGAACGGAACAGGGAACGGGCCGTAATGTGGATATGCTGCTGGATGTTAATCTGGAAATAACGGTAGAGCTTGATCGGAAAACGATGCTTGTTTCGGATCTATTAAAAATGGGTAAAGGTTCCATAATCGAACTCGAAAAATCGGCCGGAGAACCGCTGGATATTTTTATCAACAGTCGGAAATTTGCGGAAGGCGAGGTCGTTGTGATTGATGATAAATTTGGTATACGTATAACACAATTGTTAAGTCCCAGAGATCGCATAAAAAGCCTGGGCATATAATATGTTTTTTTTAAAAAGAACAATTTTCTTCTTTCTTCTTATGGCCGCCGTTACGGTACCCGAACCCCTTAACGGTCAAAGCGCAGGCGACTCGGTGACTTTTGCCCGGGAGGACAGTGCCTTTACGCTCCAGCGGCAACCGGAAAAAATAGGGAATTATTTCTATCGCGTATTTTTTGTTACGGCTATACTCATCCTTTTACTTTTTTTTATTCTGTTCTTCTATAAAAAATTCGGGGGTAAAAACCTTACTCCAGGCCGTTCAAAAATTCATATTCTTTCTCGTCAAAACCTCACACCAAAACAATCGCTTATGATTGTGGCAATTGAAGGGAAAAAATATGTGCTCGGTGTTTCGGATCATTCGGTTAATTTAATTACCGAATTAGGAGAAATATCCGAAGATGAACTCCCCGTGAATGACCTTAAACAGGTGTCGCAAAATTTCACATCTGTTTTAAACAAATTTCTAAAAAAATAACAAACAGGAAAATATTTCCGCATTACACTCATTTTTTTACCGGCGCGCCTCTATTTTCTTTCTTCTTAGCCCCGTCATAGCTGCTATTGAGCACTTAAAAAGATGGCACAGGATTTGTCTAACATACAATGATTTTACGAGCATTATTAAGGATAAATCTTGAAGCAGTTAAAAAAAATACTTCCTTTTTTGTTTATGTTGTTTGTGTTTGTACTGCCGCAGAGTGCATGGGCACAAACGACTTTGCCCAAAATCAGCATCGGAATAGATAAATCTAATAATCCGGCCGAGCTGGTGAGTACGCTTCAGATACTTTTTTTAATTACCATTCTTACACTGGCACCATCCATTATTATGATGATGACCTCTTTTACGCGGATAATTATTGTATTTCACTTTCTGCGTCAGAGTTTGGCCACACAATCGGTACCCAGTAATCAGATTTTAGTAGGACTCGCTCTGTTTATCACATTTTTTATTATGAAACCGGCGCTCGTAAAAATAAACGATACGGCGCTACAGCCATATATTCGTAAAGAAATCACGCAAAAAGAAGCGTTGAAAAATGCCTCCATTCCAATTAAAGCGTTTATGTTAAAACAGACGAGAAAAAAGGACATTAAACTTTTTATTGATCTCAGGGGCGGTCCAAAACCAAAATCGATAGATGATATTACGCTTGAGACACTCATACCGGCGTTTATAATCAGTGAACTAAAAACCGCTTTTCAAATAGGTTTTTTATTGTATCTGCCTATGCTGTTAATTGATTTGGTGGTGGGAAGCGTCCTTCTTTCGATGGGAATGATGATGTTGCCGCCGGTAATGATTGCCATGCCTTTTAAATTACTATTATTCGTATTGGTAGATGGTTGGTATTTAATCGTCGAATCACTTGTTAAAGGTTTTTAGATATGACCACCGATTTTGTAATTTTCATCAGCAGAGAAGCATTAACAACAACCATGTACATTCTGCTTCCCATTCTCGGAACCGGTTTGATCGTGGGATTGCTCATCGGTATTTTTCAGGCCACCACTCAAATTAATGAAATGACATTGACCTTTGTGCCAAAAATAGTTCTGGTGTTTCTGGTCATCTTTCTTTTGATGCCCTGGTTCCTCGATTTAATGATGGGTTTTACACACGAAATCTTTAACCATATTGTAACGGTAACCCATTAAAATGTTTGATGCAATAGACCAGATAGGACGTTTTTTACCGGTTTATCTTCTTGTATTTGGAAGAGTAAGCGCTATGACCGCCAGTATGCCCGTTTTAGGATATGCAACTGTGAATATAAAAGTGCGTTTTCTTATATCCATTAGTATTACCGCTATCATTGCACCCGGATTAGTCCCTACGTTTAGCGCGCACTATACGAGCTGGATTCCTCTTGTGCTGGATATGGCACGGGAAGTATTTGCCGGCCTGATGATAGGCTTTGGAGCGCGTATAATTTTTGAAGGCATCACCATTGCCGGCTCCTATATCGGCCTGCAAATGGGAATGGCCATTATGAATGTTTTCGATCCCAGCAGCCAGCAGCAACAGCCCATTATCAGTAATTTCTGGTTGTTAATAATGGTTACCTTTTTTGTTGTTACAAATAGTCACTATTTTCTGATAGCCACCATTTTTGATAATTTTAAGTTTATACCTCTTGGGGCAGTTGCATTCCATCCGTCCATAGGGCGAGAGTTTTTATCGGCCGGTTCGCAAATGTATGATATCGCTTTAAAATTTGCGGCCCCTACGTTAATCTTTTTATTAACGATTGATGTTTCCATTGCTTTTATGGCCCGGGTAATGCCGCAGTTAAATGTTTTTTTTATTGGGCTACCCCTAAAAATTGGGATGGGTATGTTTCTGTTAGTTGTATCGTTAAAAATATTTCAAAGTTTTTTCGGTTATATATTTATGCAATTAGAAACATTTGTAACCGTCATTGTAAAGGGTCTGTAAATGGCAGATGATTCCGCTCAGGAGAAAACTGAGCAACCTACTGGGCGTAGGAGAGAAGAAGCAAAAGACAAAGGTCAGGTGGCAAAGAGCAGTGAACTGAATTCCGTAGCGGTACTCATAGCCGGAATGATAGCTTACAAAGCAGTTTCCGACTTATTTGGCGCTACTATTTTAAAATTTATGCGCAACACCTATCTGGAATCTTCATCTATTCAGATTACGGTTTTTTCGTTCCCGTCGCAGATTTTTGATTTTATGCAAGTAATGGCCATCATTGTATTACCCGTTCTGTTAATTGTATTATTTGGAGCCTTGGTTTCCAATGTGGCACAGGTTGGCTTTATGGTAGCGAAAAAAGCGCTTGTTCCGGATTTTAATAAAATAAGCCCGCTGAACGGATTGAAAAAACTTTTTTCGCTTCGCTCCATCGTGGAACTATTAAAAGGGATTTTAAAAATATCTATCCTGGCCATTGTCAGTTATTCCGTAATAAGTAAGCATCAGGCGTCTTTTGCGTTTCTTGCATTTAAAAGCGCATCCGAAATAATGGGCACTCTCGGCACTGTTTTGATTGAATTAACCTTTAAAATCACGCTGGCTCTATTGGTTATGGCTGCCGCCGATTATGCCTATCAAAAATACGAACATGAAAAAAGTCTGAAAATGAGCAAACAGGATGTTAAAGACGATAATAAACAATCCGAAGGGAACCCGGAGGTAAAAGGGAAAATAAAAAGCCTGCAAATGCAACAGGCGAGAAGACGAATGATGCAGGATATCCCGGAGGCCAGTGTCGTTGTAACCAACCCGACACATATAGCGGTGGCTTTAAAATATGAGCCTAAAAGCAGTTCCGATGCGCCCAAAATTATTGCCATGGGTAAAAATAAACTGGCCGAACGGATTAAAGAAATTGCCCGGGAAAACGATGTTCCAATTATTGAAAATAAACCGCTTGCCCGGAGTTTGTTCAAATCCTGTGAAATAGGAATGGAAATACCTGCCGAGTTTTATCAGGCGGTCGCCGAAATTTTAAGCGTTGTTTATCAATCTAATTCGAAGCGTATGCCCCTTCTGGGAGAGATGAATGGCTGATTCCATTAATAAAAGCAGTATGGCCAATATCGGAAGAAACAGCGGCTTTATACTGACCGTTGGTATTATTGTTATTTTAGGCGTAATGATTTTACCCATGCCCAGTTTTGTTTTGGATTTGTTACTGGTTATGAATATCACAAGCGCCCTCGTGGTTCTGTTTGTGACTCTGTTTATCCTGCGCCCGATGGAGTTCTCCGTATTCCCCGGACTCCTACTTATTTTAACTCTGTTCAGACTTTCGTTAAACATCGCATCCACGCGTTTAATTTTAAGCCAGGGCTATGCCGGCGAGATTATAGAAGCTTTTGGCTCTTTTGTGGTTGGCGGCAATTATGTGGTGGGAACGGTTATT
Source organism: Calditrichota bacterium (assembly GCA_024278755.1). Lineage (GTDB taxonomy): Bacteria > Calditrichota > Calditrichia > Calditrichales > Calditrichaceae > JANTFQ01. The sequence goes on from JAJRSO010000038.1 coordinate 268,711, forward strand.
TTTATGATCCTGGTCATTATAAACTTTGTGGTAATTACCAAAGGCGCCACCCGTATTGCGGAAGTATCCGCCCGTTTTACCTTAGACGCCATGCCCGGAAAACAGATGGCTATCGACGCCGATCTGAATGCCGGATTGATTGATGATATTCAGGCCCAGAAACGTCGCAATGATATTGCCCAGGAAGCCGATTTTTACGGCGCAATGGACGGCGCCAGCAAGTTTGTCCGCGGCGACGCCATTGCCGGACTTTTAATAACCGCCATAAATATTATTGGCGGTCTGTTAATTGGAATGGTGCAAAAAAATATGGCTGCAGGTGACGCGGCCACAACCTATTCGTTGTTAACCATTGGCGATGGTCTTGTTGCGCAGATTCCCGCTTTAATTATTTCGGTCGCCGCCGGTATTGTTATTACCCGGGCTTCCTCGGGTTCTACCATGGGTACCGAAATTGCAAGCCAGCTTATTGCGCAACCCAATGCCATTTATGCCTCTTCCGGCGTTGTGGCGCTACTCGGAATTATGCCGGGTTTACCGTTTTTCCCATTTACTATTATGGCTGTTTTTATGGCTGTTGTGGCCCGACAGATTTCCCGGCTTCAGGCAGAACAGTTACTACTTGATACGGAAGAAGAAGAGGTAGAAGAGGTTGAAGCGCTGGAACGTATAGAAGAATTCCTGCATCCGGATGCTTTTGAGATTGAATTGGGCTACGGACTCATTCCAATGGTCGATCCCAATCAGGGCGGCAATTTACTAAACAGAATTACGACCATTCGTAAAAGTATCGCCATCGAAATGGGCGTTCTCGTTCCACCCATTCGTATTCGTGATAATATTCAGTTAAACGCTAATGATTATGTGTTTAAGGTTTACGGAGTCGAAATCGCTCAGGGCCAGGTAATGATGGATTATTACATGGTGGTTAATCCCGATGAAAGCCTGGAGTTACAGGGTGTGCAGATGATCGAACCGACGTTTGGCCTGCCCGCCGTCTGGGTAAGCGAAAAGGAAAGAGAAAAAGCGGAAATTGCCGGTAACACCGTGGTGGAAGCGCCGGCAGTGATAGCAACGCATTTAATGGAAGTTTTAAAAGCTAATAGTTACAAATTGCTCGATCGTCAGGAAACCCAGCGCATGCTGGACCATTTAAAAGAGACCCATGCTGCCTTGGTGGACGGGTTGGTGCCCGATTTGGTTTCTTTAGGAACGATCCGAACCATTCTTAAAAACCTGCTCCGCGAGCGCGTTCCTATCCGGAATCTGGTAACAATTTTAGAAACTACCGCAGATTATGCGGCATTTTCTAAGGATGCGGAAGTATTGACCGAATATGTAAGAGCATCACTTGCAGAGACAATAACAGACATGCTAAAAATGGAAAACGGACAGGTGACGGTTGCCATGCTGGAACCACGACTCGAAGATCATATTTTGGCCATGATGAAAGAGGGCAGCGTACATATGCAAAACTTGGGGTTTACTCCGCAACAGGTAAACGCCCTGTTTGAAAGTTTAGCCGAACGGGTAGAAGAAATGTCCAATCTCGGTGTCCGTGCAACCGTTCTTGTCTCACCGCAAATACGCCGCGCCGTTCGAAAATTTGTTGAATCTGTATTTCCCAATTTATTTATAATTTCGTATTCAGAATTAACCTCTGAAACTGACCTGAAATCTGTTGGAATAGTGAGTTATCCTAATGAAAGTTAAAACATTTACGGGCAATTCGTTGTCCGAAGCTATTGTAAAAGCAAAACAGGAATTTGGCAGTAATATTATTTTACTGGAATCTAAACAAATTCCAGCCAGTCGTACAAAAACCGGCACAAAACTATCCCAGATTACTGTTTCCGTCGATCCCGAACAGCCGGTACCGCAAAAACATGTGGAAGCATGGGCGCCACCGCGTTTGGAACAGCAGAAAACACAACCGCAAAGTTCAAAATCACAACCTAAACAAAACGATGATTTTAATAAAGTAATCCATGACATCCTGTCCAGAAAACCCAAAGAAAAAGACCAGGAGAATAAGATACTTGAAGAACTGGCTCTGTTAAAAGAGCAGATAAGCCAGTTACAAACAAAATCCGACATAGAACCGGCCGATTCGCTACCGCAGTTTTATATCGAGGTGCGTAACGAAATGATGGATAAAGGAATGCAGCAGAAGCTGGCCGATCGTTTGATTCGCCGGGCATATGCGCTAACTGAAAACGGGCCTTCTGCCGGAAAACAGGAAGTTATAAAAAGCGTTATCTTAGAACTTAAAAATATGCTTAAGAAATATAATTTTAAGAGGACGGCGTCAAAAAAGAGGAACAGAGTGGTGCTAATGGTCGGAGGTACTGGCTCAGGGAAAACCACTTCTGCTATGAAACTTGCGGCCCACCAGGAAATCTTCGGCAAAAAAGACGTGCTTGTTGTTTCTACCGATCTGTACGGGCCTTCCGAAGCGTTAAAAGCATTTTCTAAAATGAACGGGACGGAGATTCTCGAAAAAAAGCGGGTAGATGAACTAGAACAATTAATGAAAACCGCCCGGCAGGAAGTAATTATTGTGGATACCCCCGGTCAGAGTCCGTTTTCTCCAAATTATTTAAGTAAGCTGGAAGAGTACGTTAAAGTCGTAAAGCCTTCGGACGTATTTTTAGTTTTGCCCATGACCAGTGATTTAAAAGATATGTATTTATCGGCAGCGCTGTACATGCTGTTAAAACCGGCGGCGATTATTATTACTAAATTTGATGAAACGGCTCAACCCGGAAAATTCTTTTCTATCATTGACGAATTAAAACTGCCGGTAGCTGCAATCGCCGATGGAAAACGCATTTTTATTGACCTGCAAATGCCTAATGCCGATTATGCCATACAAAAACTATTTGATACAAACCGGAGCGCATAATGCTGCAACGATTCGGACCCACCATAATGGAAAAAGGAAAAACAAGTCTTAACGAAAAAAGATGCGAGGTTATTGCGGTAACAAGCGGTAAAGGAGGCGTAGGGAAGAGCACGATAAGCGCCAATGTGGCAATTAATTTACAGCAAATGAACCGACGGGTATTATTAGTGGATGCCGATATTCATCTGGGAAATATCGATCTTATTTTGGGAACCCGTAGCAGGCTTACTATTGCGGATGTTGTAAAAGACGGAGTAGCGCTTGACGATGTTATCATAAAAGGGCCCGGTGGTGTTGATATTCTACCGGCTTCTTCCGCATCCATCGATCTTATTCAGTCCGAAGACGTCTTTCTAAAAAAACTGTCCGCCGCGTTTTCCCGGTTTGATAACCCGTATGATTATATGATTCTTGACACCGGTGCGGGAATCGCTCAGAATGTGATTTCTTTTCTGCTCGGAGCGCATAAAATAATTTTAGTAATTACCCCCGATCCGGCTTCCATAACAGACGCGTACGCCGTTATAAAAGTGGTGCGCAGCGTGGATAAAGAAGTGCCCATATTTATGACCTCCAATATGGTCGGTTCAGCCGACGAAGGGGAAATACTTTTTAAGAAAATGAACTTGATGGTACAAAAATTTCTGGAAAGCCGTATTCTGTTTGGCGGTTCCATCTTAAAAGACGATTTAATCGGACGATCCATAAAAATACAAAAACCGTTTGTGCTACATCATCCGAACTCCGGTTCTACCACCGCCATCCGCGTGTTAAACCGCCGTGTTTTACATGCCTCCAGCAGTATGGGAAGCGACTCCGCAAATTTATTTGAACGTTTACTTAATACAAAAAAAATACAATTTGAGTGGAATGTATGAAAAAGTTTATTTACAGGATTGCCTATTTTATTGCCTTGCTAACCTTTCTTACAAACCTGCTTAACGGCACTACCTTGTTAACCAGCGTAACAAGAAGTATTGTGGCTTTCCTTATAATGCTTTTTTTAAGTGTTATTGCGCTTAAAATTATCCGTTGGACATTAATGATGAGCCAAAATGAGCCGAGTGAAGAAATTGTTGAAAGTTCGGAAAAATAAGGTACAGGCATCTGAATGAACGGTGAGAGTTTAGTAAAAAAGTTTGTTCAATCACATGATCAGGGGCTTAAAGACGCTATTGTAAAATCCTATGCGCCTTTGGTTAAACATGTGGTAGGGCGGTTTAATCTTAGCTACTCAAACACGCTTTCTCATGACGATTTATATCAGGCAGGTATCTTTGGCCTGCTTACCGCATTGGAACGCTATAAGCCGGAAACCGGAACGCCCTTTAAATCCTTTGCCTATAAACGTATTCATGGTGAAGTGGTTGATACCTTACGCAAAGAGGGGATGATTGGCCGTGATAAATATGAACAGATAAAACGGCTTGAAAATACCACCAAATCACTTACATCCGCTTTAGGATATGAGCCTTCGGTAACCGAAATTTGCGCCAGTATGGGCATTAATGAAGACCAATATTATGCGCTTGTTGGAACGGCTCAAATGGTTTATACCACTTCATTAAACAGAAAAATTTCCGATGATGAGGGGGAATTTATCTACCGTATCGAAACGGTGCGTGACGAAGAAGCGGTTTCCCCGGAAGAGACTACCGTTTTAAATGATTTAAAAATTAACCTAAAAACCGTTATTAACAACCTGCCCGAACGTCAAAAACTTATTATGGCTCTCTACTTTTATGAAGAACTGACTCTGGCCGATATTGCAAAGATCCTGGACCTTACCGAAGCTCGCATTTCTCAGATATTAAATAAAACGTTAATTGAAATCCGCACCAGTCTGGATTAATAAAGGCAATGGGCATCTCCCCTGAAAACCTAAATTTTATAGAAGATAGCGCTGTGCTGCGTCTCTTCAGGCGTTTGCGAACGGGTATGCGTATAAAAAGCCGCATTGTTCTGGTCCTTGATAAAAACCATTATTTACTACGCATTCAGGGACGAAACCTGTTAATGAAATCAAACCTATCCTTTAAACGAAAAGAAGAAATCTGGATTGAAGTGTTAAAGGTTCATCCAAAATTAAAGCTGCGTCTATTAAAAATAAAAAGGACGGAAAACCGGCCAGGAGCAACAAATTATATTGTTTAGATCTTTGCCTTGTTCAAGTTAAATAAACGGCTTGTTCCCAAATGAATACAAATGAGTCAGAGAGTCAGCTATTAGGAGAGTCTTATAAAATGAAGGATAAATCGCACGCCCAAACGGCCTTATCCAAAGATTACAGTACCACCGTTACTATCCTGGAGCATCTTTCCGACGCTTTGTTTATCCTGAATCCGAAAGGGGCGGTGGAATATGCCAATGGCGCAGCGCTTGATATGCTGGGACTGAAATTAAACGACATCCTGGGAAGGCCTTTTAATAATTATTTAAATGCCGCTTTCGACGCAGGTATGCTGGAAAAAGACAATAATTCAAATATTTTACTGGAAAATATCTACCGGGGTATTTTTAATGAAATTGAAACATCTCTTGTGCATAAGGAGTACCGGACTCCTGTAATCATAAGTTTTGGATTGGTGCGTAATGCGGAGGGGAAGGTTACCTTTATCATTGCCAGCGCCAAAGACATTACAATTAGAAAAAAACTTGAAAAGGAAATCCAGCAGCAACAGCTAATCGCGCTTTCGCGTGACCGGTACAAAGAGCTGGGAGAGTTGGCGGTAAACATGGTGCATAATCTCAGCCAGCCCATCACTTCCATACATTTAATGATTGAATTAATGCAAAAACAGTTTAAAAACACAACGCCGCAACCGGAAAAATTTCAGCGCTATTTTGACGATATCATTAAAATGCTCGATACCATGTCCAACTCCATTAGCCATGTACGTAACTTTGCCTTTTTAACAGAGGATGAATCCGTTAAGTCCGTTTCCTGTATGGAAATAATTAATAGCGCTTTAAAGCAGCTTGAATATGAGATTAACGATCGCAATATTGTAATAAATGTCAGTAGCCAAAACCAATTACCGCCCGTGATGGCAAATCCCATCAGTCTGCAACAGGTTTTTATCACCCTGCTCCGTTTCCTTTGGACTGATGAATCTCAAACGGAGGAGGGAATGCCTCGGAGCAAAGATTTGCCGATACAATTGGAAATACAAAATATTGATGATCGCTGGCTGAAAATTGTCGTAAAAAAAGGAACCGACAAAATCTTGGCTCCCGAAGATGAAACGAACCCCAAAAGCAAACCGCTCATTAGCGCCCATCTTGATTTAACGGTGGTTCAGATAATTCTTACTTCCATTGGCGGTGATTTTTCCATGCAGCAGGATGGAAAAGGCCGGGAAGGTTTTATACTGCGCATCCCGGTGGACAAAGGCAGTGAACGCGATCAGCTTCGTAATTTAATTGAGATGATGCATAAATAAAATATGTGGATCCTTCACCGCCGGTAAAAGATTAGTTAACCTAACCCAAGATTGAATAGTATGCTGTTCGCTCGCCTTTACGATATATTTTAATAGTCTCGTCCTTTAGCAAAGGCAAAGTTTTCCTGTTCGGAAGTAAAATCTTCCAGTCTGCCTTTTTCTGATTTTCCAAATATTCTCTGCATGGTTTCTCTTAGATATATAAAAGATAGCTAACTGCTATATAAACAAGAAATAATAAATTTTGTTCTGTGCGCTATGCCAAAGAATTAATTCATGGCATTCTATTTGCAAACAATTCAGCGAAAGGAACTTTAAACGAGGCTTTTATGCATATTAATCTTAATAATTTAAAGCAAGCCATGACAGGCCAGGTAGACAGAAACAATGTCATTGCCAATAATCTTGCCAATATCAATACAATCGGTTTTAAAAAAGATTTTGTTTTTTTTGACGCCTTTGGAAAAGAACTGGAAAAACGGGAAGGACAGAATCAAACCATCAATTTTGATCAGGGTCAGTTAAAAGAAACTACAAATCCGCTGGATATCGCCTTATCAGGACGCGGCTTCTTTTCTGTGGAAACCGAGAATGGAACCGCTTATACCAGGGAAGGTCATTTTAAACTTGATACAAACGGTGTTCTTCGTACCGGCTCCGGCAATGCTGTGCTGGGCGAAGGCGGGCCTTTGGTGATTCTCGGGGAAAATATCAAACCGGATAAAATAACCATCACGCAAAACGGAGAAGTGTACAGCGATGACGAATATGTCGATCGGTTGTCCATTGTGGATTTCGAAAACAGAGGGCAAATGCGAAAAGTCGGCGGAAATATGTTTATAACCAATGAAGAGCCGGAGGCGCTTGCAATGGATCAGGTTGTTGTTCAGCAAGGGTTCCTGGAAGAGTCCAACGTAAATCCTGCGGATGAAATGATTCAGCTGATCGAGGTTCAGCGTCAATTTGAAAGCCTGCAAAAAATGGTACGCACACTGGACGATGTGTTTCGTACCGCTTCGTTAAGCGTAGGTAAATATTAATCAACCGGTCTGACCAATGTATTTCCGGATAAGCCGAAAAACAGAAGGAGAATACAGATGCTAAGAGCTTTAAAAACCGCAGCGCTCGGTATGACTGCTCAGCAGATGAACGTGGATGTTATTTCCAATAATCTGGCCAATGTAAATACCACAGGATTTAAAAAGAGCCAGATTGAATTTCAGGACTTATTATACGATACCATTCAGAAGGGCGACACCGACGGCCGCAAGGGACACGAGAATCCCGCAGCTTTGCAAATTGGTTTGGGTAACCGTCCAATCTCTACCTACCGTTCGTTTTCCAAAGGAAATATCGCAGATACGGGTAATTCATTGGATTTAGCCATTGACGGAAAAGGATTTTTCCAAATCGAACTGGCCGACGGCTCTTATGCCTATACCCGCGACGGATCGTTTAAAATTAATTCCGAAGGGTACCTGGTTACAAACTCGGGTCTTAAAGTATATCCCGAAATTTCTCTTCCGGAAAACGTAAGCGGTATCAGTATCAGTGGCAACGGGGTGGTTTCGGTAATGATTGACGGCCAAACCGAAGCCGAAGAACTGGGGCAGTTTGAACTTGCCAGTTTTATGAATCCTGCCGGTCTTGAGGCGAAGGGCGGTAATTTATATTCGGTAACCGAAGCTTCCGGCGAACCGGTATACGGCAATGCCGGGGAAGACGGACTGGGAACGGTTTTGCAGGGTTATCTCGAAAAATCAAACGTAGATGTCGCCGAAGAAATGATTAACCTTATTGTCGCTCAGAGAGCGTATGAGGTCAATTCCAAAGCGGTTAAAACCGCAGATGAACTAATGGCAATGACTAATAATCTGAAACGTTAAAATGAATTCATTCTTCTTTAAAATCGCACTTTTTTTGTTTTTAGCTTCTTTTTTGTTTGCAGGCAATCGATCGGTCGAACAGATAATTAAAGAAAAGGTTGAATGCCTCGTACGCGATACATACCAGGTAAAAAAGACGCAGGTCCATATCAACTGGCGCCGTCTGCCCGATTTATTCCCATATAATTCCGGTTACAGAACAGAAGTCCGTATGCAAAATCATAGGCTAAAACTGGGTTATCAAACCCTCTGGGTCAATTTACTAAAAAAGGGCAGACTTATAAAACGAGTGCCTGTCAGCCTGGAGATAAGCATCGACCGGCAGGTAATAATTACCACCCGAAAAATTAAACGTCATCAACGGATAACCCCTGATATGTTAACCAAAAGGACCCGCAGAATTTCTTCGGACTGGTCTTCTTTGGCAACCTCCATACCGGAAGTGTTGGGAAAAGAGGCCAAACGGGTCATTCGGGAAGGAACTGTTTTAACAAAAAATCTTTATCGCGCTGCTCCGGTTATTCATCGCGGCGATATTGTAACAGTGCAGGTAAAATCAAGCGGACTTACCCTAACTACCTCCGCCTATGCCAAAGAGGAAGGGTCGGTTGGCGAAACGGTTTATATCGAAACGCTGCAGGGCGGTAAAAGAGTAAAAGCAAACGTTCAGGGGCCCGGCCTTGTTGTTATTTTGCAGGAGAAAACAATATGAAAACCTTTGTCACTTTTCTGTTATTTTTAGTCTTCCAAGTTTCCGCCTCCTATGCACAAGGCACGCCCTCACTGTTTTCCGATATAAAGGCCCGGCATGTGGGCGATGTGCTTTCCGTAATTCTGGCTGAAAACGCATATGCCGTACAAGAGCACAAGAGTAACAGTTCGTCTAACAGCAGCAATAAAATAGGCGCGGCAGCTAACGGCAATATTGTTGATTTTCTTCCCGTTTTCGGCGGCTCCAGTAATATGGATTCCGATTACAAGGGGACAAACGGGAGTCAGCAGAAAGATCGTTTAACAGGACGTTTAACCGTGCGTATCGTGGAAAAAACCGAATCCGGAATGTTTAAAATTAAAGGAGAACGGGAAGTGGGAGTAAACGGCGAAGACAATATAATGAAATTGGAAGGCTACGTCCGGCCCAAAGATATATCTACCGATAACGTCATTTATTCCTACCAAATTGCGGATGCAAAGATTGATTACCGGCAGGGCGGATTAACGGATAGTTTTATCAAACCGGGTACTTTTCCTAAAATATTTACCTTTCTGGCCGGGGGGCTGATGGTAGCGGCCGGCGCCGGTTTTTTTGTATTCAGCAAATAAGTGTGGTTAAAATTATGAAAAAAAATCTATTAAAACTATTCGTCGGCGCGATTTTACTCGGCCTTTTCGGACAGGCGCAGGCACAGGTACGCATTAAAGATATCGTATCGGTGGAAAATGCCAATCAGATTTCCTTAATCGGTTATGGGCTGGTCATCGGTCTCGATGGCTCCGGCGATCGTTCCGGTTCCCGGCGCGGCGCGATTTTTACCGTCCAAACCATTACCAATATGCTCGAAAAATTCGGGATTACGGTCCCGCGGGAGAAGCTACGCACCCGCAATGTTGCCGCCGTGATGATCACTACCCGTATTCCGGCCTTCAGCAGCCGCGGTTCGCAATTCGATGTGACCGTTTCATCGCTCGGAGATGCCACCAGTCTCGAGGGCGGTGTGCTACTGATGACCCCGCTACGCGATCCTTCCGGAGCCGAATATGCCATGGCGCAAGGTCCCGTTTCCGTGGGCGGATTTAATATTCAGACTGTCGGTGGTGAAAAAATAAAAAAGAATCATTCTCTCGTGGGGCGCGTTCCGTCCGGCGGTTATTTGACTGCCGATCCGCCCAATAAAAACTTCGATTTAAACCAGGCTATAAATCTGCATTTATTAAAACCGGATTTTATAACTTCCAAACGAATTGCAGAAAAAATTAACCAATCTCTTAGTACCGATACCTCAACGGTTCATTATGCGCAACCCGTAAGTCCGGGCTTAGTGGAGCTGCATTTTCCCGATTCGGCCAAAACCCAAGCCCAGGCGGTGACATTTATCGCCAAAATAGAAACCTTGCTGGTACGGGTTGATACGGACGCCCGCGTTGTGATTAATGAACGCACCGGTACCATTGTGGCCGGCGGCAATGTTACCATCGATGAAGTGATGATTTCACACGGAAATTTAACCATTCACACACGCAGCGTACCTGTTATTTCCCAACCACAGCCATTCAGCCAGGGCGGGCAGACAGTGGTTGTGCCGGTAACCGATACCCAGGTTAAGGAAAATATTGCCCGCACCGCCGTTTTAAAACAGACCACTACCGTAAGCGAACTGGCTTCGGCAATGAATACGCTGGGACTAAAGCCCCGTGATATTATTGCTGTATTCCAGTCCATTAAACAGGCGGGCGCTTTAAACGCCAAATTAATAATCAATTAAAAAGTATCTTTTTCCGGATAAAAAATGAAACTAAATCAAATCACCCAAAAATTTATAACCGATTCGGCTAAAAAGGTTCAAACGAAACCGACAGCGGTCAAAGATCCGAAATTAGAAAAAAGCGCAAAAGAACTGGAAGGGCTTTTTGTCTCCTTCGTTTTAAAATCTATGGAAAAAACGGTTCCGCATGAAAACGGGCAAAAAAACAATCTTGCCGATATGATGTTCAGCAGCGTAATGGGCAAACAGATTTCGGAGCAGGGCGGCCTGGGGCTGGCAAAGTTTTTTTATAATTCGCTATCCGAACAAAGTCCAAAAAAACTGGCGGAATTAAAAGAAAAGATAAATACACCGACCAATTATATTATAAACCCGGCGAGGATGGAAAAATGAATAAACCAGATTTCAGTACGCCTTCACTTAAAGAGCAAATGTACCAGGTTTTACTCGAGGAAATGTCTGCCTACGATTACCTGAACGAAACGCTAAGGGGAAAACAGGAAGCCATTGTAAAAAATGAGGTTAAAAAAATTGAAAGGCTCACAGGCGTGGAGCAGGTAGTGGTCAGCCGTGCCAACCGGCTCACCCAAACACGGTATGAATTGATGCAGAAATATTTTATGGAACAGAATATTACCGCCGATCCACACTCCCTCGGAAACGTAATTGGCACTATCGAAGACAAAAACCGGGAACGCTGGGAACGGGTGGAAAGGCGCCTTCGTTCTACTGCTTTGGAAATTAAACGCCTGAATGCTGAAAATATGCGGTTAATCGAACATAGTCTTGGCTATGTACGCGGGATGATCAATCTCTTTTTACCGCGGGATGAATTTGGCGGCAATATTTACACTGAAGACGGAAATGAAAACATCAAGGTCAGCACAAAAAATATGCTCGACTGCAACGCCTAAGAGGAAATTATGCCCGTATCGAATATTTTTGAAATAGGAAAACAATCGCTTCTTGCTTATCAGTCGGCCATTCAGACCACAGCGGGAAACATATCCAATTCCAATAATGAAAACTATGCCCGGCGCAGAGTGGCGATTTCGCAAATGCTGGGCGGCTTTTCGGCTTTGGGATTCAATCCAGAAGAAAGCGTACGAATGCGTCAGCGTTTTGCCGAACAGCAATTGTGGAGTGAAAATCAATCGCTGAACGAATACAGCACTTCTAATATGTTGTTGAGCCAAATTGAGGATATTTACGCGGAAGATACAGAATCCGGCATATCTACGCTGCTTACACAGTTTTGGAATTCCTGGAGCGACCTGGCCAATGATCCCGAAAGCGACTATGCCCGGGCCATTGTAAAAGATAAAGGTCTCTTGCTCACTAACGCCTTTGGCCGAGTGCATCAGGATTTAAAACAGATGCAAACTCAGATTCGTCCGGAGATTGATTCCAGAATTAGTGAGGTAAATCAGACTTTACAACAAATATCGGCAATCAACCAAAAATTGCGCTATGAAAAAGCGCCGGATTTAATGGATAAGCGCGATCAGCTCTTAAGCAACTTGTCCAGTGAAATCGATATTAAGGTAAAGGAAAAAGAAAGCGGTGAAGTGAGCATCTATTCCGATGGGTTTTTACTGGTTTCCGATGCAACCGTTAATACTCTGCGTACGGAAGTGGTGAATAATAATGACAATTATGAGATGCATATTTACTGGGGCGATTCGGACAAAGAGCTTAATCCGGGTTCGGGAACTATTAAAGGTTTGCTGAATTCGCATAATTTGGAAATTCCGGATCAATTGGACAAACTGGATCAACTGGCGGTACAAATTGCCGATTCGGTAAACAGTGTGCATGCAAGTGGCGAGAATTTAAGCGGGATCACCAACATTTCCTTTTTTGATTCACGGGTGACAGGCGCGGCGGATTTTAACGTAAACGACGCTATTTTAAATGATATTAGTTTAATCGCTACCCGTCAGAGCGGCGAAGGCGAAGGAAGTGGAAGTATCGCACAGGCGATTTCCGACTTGCAGTTTGATAAAGGAATGAACGGCAGTACAACAATGGAATACTATCAGGGTGTGCTGACACAACTTGGAAATAAAATTCAGGAAAGCGATTTTCTTGAACAGAGCCAGAAATTAATTGTTGAGCAGCTTCAGAATCAGAAAGAAAGTATTACCGGGGTTTCTATTGATGAAGAGATGACCCGCCTTGTTCAGTACGAACAGGCCTTTCAGGCGGCTTCCAAAATTATCAACACCGTCGATGAAATGACCAATACCGTATTAGGATTAAAATAAATTCATTTTGGAACAGTAACGAGGTGATTATATGCGTGTTACCCAAAATATGATACTGCGAAATACCTTGAGCAGGGTAAATGACAACCGTGATGAAATGAACACTATTCAGCGTCGCATCGCCTCGCAAAAAAGGGTACAGAAGGCGTCGGATGATCCGATAAGCTTTTCACGCGCTGCCCGTTTTCGGCGCAGCTTGGAACAAAATAAACAGTTTATTAAAAATGTGGAAGATGCCAATGCCTGGATTAGCACAACCTCCATTTCCTTAGATCAATTACATGAATATGCACTTCAGGCATATGATTTAGCGTCACGCGGGGCAGATGGAACCGCCGATGCGGAATTACGCGCCCAGCTTGCCGATTCCGTCCGCGGTCTTTTACAGGATTCCGTGAATCTTGGCAATTCACAATATCTCGGAAAAAGTATCTTTGCCGGAACCCTGACCAATGAAGAGGAACCTTTTTTACTAACCGGTGATGTTGTCACTTATCAGGGAAATGACGAATATATTGAACGCCGTGTTACCGAAAACCAGGTGGAAAATATTAACACCACCGGTCAGGATTTGTTGGATACGGAACTGTTTGCCGGCCTGAACGCCTTAATAACGGCGCTGGATGCCAATGATGTGGATGCTATTAACGCCAGCATGGAACAGATGGGTAACGTAAAAAAAAATCTACTAACGCTTTCGACCACAACCGCGTCCCGGGAGACGAATTTATTATTGGTTAAATACCGGCTGGAGAGCACCAATGAAGATTTGATTGCTTATATATCCGATGAAGAAGACGCGGTATTAGAAGAGGAAATTGTTAAGTTTAAATCTCAGGAAACCGCCTATCAGGCGGCGTTACAATCGGCCAGCCAGATAATGAATATGAATATATTAAACTATCTTTCTTAATTAGATGAAAACTAAATCCGAACAGAATGTCAAACCTCTTTATGTAACCCGTCCGGAGCTTCCTCCGCTGGAGGATTTTACTGCTTATTTATCTAAAATATGGGAACGTCGCTGGCTGACTAATAACGGGGTATTTCACCGTCAGCTGGAAGAAGAACTGGCAGGTTTTCTCGGGGTGCGTTATGTGAGCCTGTTTTCAAACGGAACCCTTGCCCTGGTAACCGCCTTGCAGGTACTGCGAATTACCGGCGAAGTGATTACAACGCCCTATACTTTTGTCGCTACAACCCATGCTCTGAACTGGAATCGCATCAAACCAGTTTTTTGTGATATTGAACCCCAAACAATGAATATGGATCCGGAAAAGATTGAAGTTTTAATTACGCCCGAAACCACTGCCATTTTACCGGTTCATGTGTATGGGAATCCCTGCGCTACAGAAAAGATTCAGAAAATTGCCGATATTCACGGTCTTAAAGTGATTTATGACGCCGCCCATGCTTTTGGAGTAAAACGAGACGAACAATCCATTCTTAATTCGGGTGATTTATCGGTATTAAGTTTTCATGCCACAAAGATATTTACCACGATGGAAGGCGGCGCCATTGTTACAAATGATCCTAAATTAAAGAAACGAATTGATTTTTTAAAAAATTTTGGCTTTGCCGATGAAACTACCATCATGGCTCCGGGAATTAACGGCAAGATGAATGAAATGCAGGCCGCCTTGGGCTTATTGCAGTTAAAAGAAGTGGAAGAGAGCATTTCCTCGAGGAAACAATTAAGCGAGCGGTACCGGGCATTCCTGGCTGAAATTCCCGGTTTAAGTTTTTTAGAAGAACAAAGGGGCATTCAATACAACTATTCTTATTTCCCCGTTTTCATTGATGGTAAAAAATTTGGTAAAAGCCGGGATCAGTTATATGAGCAACTCAAAAAACAAAACATTTTTGCGCGGCGCTATTTTTATCCGTTAACCAGTTCGTTTTCTATGTACAGGGGATTACCGTCAGCAAAAACAAAAAATTTGCCAATTGCCACTAAAATGAGCAAACAGGTGTTGTGTTTACCCCTTTATCCGGGTCTCTCAGAAGAAGAGCAGAACCGGGTTGTCGGACAATTAAGAACAAACCTCAGGTTGGGAAAATGAAAATAGGTATCATGCAGCCTTATATATTTCCCTACCTGGGCTATTGGCAGGTGATGAACAAGACGGATCGATGGATTTTTTTTGATACCGTACAATATAATAAACGCAGCTGGATGAACCGTAACAGAATTATGCATCCAAACCCCGTTAAAGAATACCAATACATTTCAGTGCCGATTAAAAAACATCCCAGGGGGACGCTAATAAATGAAGTGGAAATCAACCAGGATATAAACTGGAGAGAAACAATAAAAGGCCAGTTAACTGTTTATAAACAGCTGCGCGCACCTTATTATGACGATGTCCACGCGCTGATTGAATCCATTTTGGATGAAGCAAAAATGGATTCGTTTCTAGAACTTTGCATCCTTTCCAGCGAAGCAATCTGTAAAAGTCTGCATATTGCGATTAATTACAAAATTGCTTCACAAACGGATTTTGACCGGGAACGAATTACGGCGCCAGGGGAGTGGGCTCTGGAAATTTGTAAAGCACAAAAAGCAGATATGTATATCAATCCATACAGTGGCTATGATATTTTCGATGAAGAAAATTACCGGAAAAATAATATCGAACTTCGCTTTTTGAAACCGGCAATACGGGAATATACGCAATCAAAAAGAGAACGGTTTGTACCATCGCTCTCGATTATCGACATGCTAATGTTTACCGGATTCAGCTATACAGAAAAAAGTATCAAAAATGATTTTAGTCTCTATACCAAAGATGATTTGATAAAGGGTTTGCAGGATGAAGAGCGCGGGAAAAATTAAATCCTATTATCAGAAGCGCCTGCAAAATTGCGCAGATGACGATTTATATTATCAGGTTGGTAAAACGCAATACGGTAAAAAAGTCCCTGCCGGGCAGATCGATCGGATCGTTGAAGCGATTCAATCTAATTTGCAACTATCAGCGGACGATCATGTTTTGGATATCGGTTGTGCCAATGGATTATTAAGCTATTCCATTGCCGAAAAAGCCGCTACTTTAACCGGAATTGATTTGAGTGAAGAGCTGATTCGAATTGCCGGAAAATACCGTTCCCGATCTAATATTTCCTATTTTACAGACGATATTTTTTCTTTCAATTTAGAAGGTTCAAAAATAAACAAGATTTATATGTATGAGGTTTTACAGCATTTTTCATATGGTAGATTCAGACAATTGCTTCGCGCTTTACAAACCCATTTAAGAGCCTTCCGGTTTTTTATTGGAGGCATACCCGACGCCCATCGTCTCTTTAAATTTTACAATGACGATGAAAAGAAAAGGTTTTACTTTAACACACTGGAGCAGGAACAGCCGCACATGGGAACCTGGTGGTATGCTGATCATTTGCAAATGGTCTGTGAAGAACTGGGTTTAGCTAGTAAAATCATCGAACAGCATCCGGATCTATACACCGCACATTACCGGTTCGATTTTATTGTATGGACTGTATCATGACGGAAATAAAAAAAATTATTGGCATATTCGGGATGCCTCGTTCCGGGACAAGTTTTGTGGCGCAAATTTTTGACAGCCATCCTGAGGTGGCCTTTCGTATGGAGCCAATTTTTTCGTATGCGCTAAAAAACAGTGTTAATGAACATGCAACAAAAGCAGAATTTGAATCCTTTTTTGAAAAAGCGTTTAATGCAAAAGACGATGTGTTTATGAATCAACTAGAAAACAGAGCGAAGGGTATTTATCCGACTTTTAAAAAAGAAAAGAATGCTTCCGTTCTGGTATTTAAGACCACCCGTTTTCATGAAATTATTCCGGCGCTACTTAAAAACTTTTCTCCGGAATTCATGAAAATAGTCTCGATTGTTAGGCATCCCTGCGGCGCGATTAATT
Source organism: Calditrichota bacterium (assembly GCA_024278755.1). GTDB lineage: Bacteria > Calditrichota > Calditrichia > Calditrichales > Calditrichaceae > JANTFQ01. The sequence continues at coordinate 285,600 of JAJRSO010000038.1, forward strand.
CCTGGCTGAATCATCCCAATGAATTTCCGCCTGAGGCCGATAAAATGCAGGAATGGCGCAGCGGGGCTTGTCGTAAAACGGCTAAAGAAGAATACTGGGGGTTTAATGATTGGCTGAAGGTAACGCAATTACATCAACAGTACGAAAAGAAACATTTAAATTTTAAAGTTTTTCAATATGAAAACTTTGTCCAAAATATACATTACGAAACAGAAAATCTTTTTGATTTTACCGGTTTGGATATTAATAAACAGACGCGTGGTTTTATCAGTCAATGTCAATCCAGAGAAGATACGGATCCGTACTCCGTTTATAAAACAAAAGATGCTGCAGGCAAGTGGAAATTTCAGCTTAATGAAAAAATTAAGGATGCAATTATTCACGATGCTGTTAAGATGGGATTGGGTAAATATTTAGTTTCTGTTTGATTTTCGGTTTTTGAATGATAAACGACAGGGATATAGGAGAAATGAGATGAAAAAAACATATTTAAATATTGGTTGCGGAGATAAAAAAATCCCTGGTTTTATAAATATTGACACCTTGCCAAGCGCAGATCTGCGTCTTGATGTTACGAAGGGTCTGCCGTTTGAGAACAATTCAGTTGATGTAATTTTTAACGAACACTTTATCGAACACCTGTCGCAGGGGCAGGGGGTAAAATTTTTCAGAGACTGCAGAAGAGTTTTAAAACCCGGCGGCCGTATCAGAATCGCTACACCCGATCTCGATTTTGAAGTAGAACGGTACCAGAACAAAGAAAACTGGCAAAATATGCATGAATTGCCAAAGTTTGGAATCAACTATGTTCAAAACCGTTGTGAACTGTTCAATATCGCTATGCGAAACTGGGGCCACCAGTGGTTGTACAACGAAGAAGAATTGATCCGTCTTGCTGAAGAAGCCGGCCTGCAATTTGATAGCCGATGTGCTTTTGGTGTTAGCGCAGATCCCCTTTTGAGTAATTTGGAATACCGAACCGGTTCCCGATTGATTGTAGAATTTATTAAACCCATCAGAACCTATTCTCAAGATGAGCCGTTTATAAGCATTTTAATACCGGCTTACAACAAAGAATATATTGCAGCAACTTTAGAAAGCGCCGTATCACAAACCTATAAAAATATAGAAATTGTAATCAGTGATGACAGCGAAACGCAGGATATTGAGAAGATAGTTAAAACGTTTTCTAAAAAAGATGCCCGAATCCGATATTATAAAAATGAAAAGAATCTTGGAGAAGCAGGAAGGGCAAATTATTTAAAAGTCTTTTCGCTGGCCAAAGGGGAGTTTATAAAATTTTTAAATGACGATGATGTTCTGGCCATTGATTGTGTCGCTAAGATGGCGGATGCACTTAAACAGTTCCCGGATGTAACCCTGGTGACATCCTACCGAAAACGAATTAACGCCCACGGCGAATTTTTGGCAGATGAGGATTATAACCAAAAAATCGCTGAAGAGGATACCTTGATTGATGGGGCCTCCGCGATCGGAAAACTGCTGGGCGAACGGATGAATTATATCGGCGAACCGACAACGGTGATGTTTCGAAAAGCTGATATTGAAAAAACCCGTCCCGATATTTTTAGTTTTGGGGGAAGAACGGCGCTTCGGAACGGCGATGTAACCATGTGGGTGAATCTTTTGAGTAAAGGGGATCTCATTTATTTTACAGAACCATTAAGTTTCTTCAGAATACACAGTAAACAGCAGCAGCATAGTCCGGAATATACTGAAAAAGTGATTGCCGCCTGGCAGCAAATTTTAGCGGATGCAGAGCGAATGGGATTGAGCATAGAAAATACCGGCAGTCTGCGTGAAGAAAAAAATAGCGCGCGAAGTAAAAGTGCTTCCCAACGAGTAAATGTTAAACAAAATGATGAATACGCCGCTAAATTAAAACAGGAAATTTCTATTTATGAACAAAATACAAATGTTCATAATTTACCTGAAATCCATGATGTATATACAGGTAAATTTCTTGTTCCAAGTTTACAGCAGCTCAGCGGCCGAGGGGACTGGAAGGAATGGTGGATTAAGGAAATTGATGAATTTGTTGAAAAAGTAAAACGACCCGTAACCATTTTATCGCTGGCATGTGGAAACGGCGATTTGGAAATTGATTTGCTTAATAAGTTATCCACGCAAGACCGTGTAACAATTATAGGAGTCGATGTAAATCCCAAGATGATCGCCCGTGCCAGAGAAATGGCAAAAAAACAAAATCTAAGCCAGGCCAAATTTGAAGTTCAGGATCTAAATTTCCCGAATCTTTCGGCTCCTATCGACATCGTTTTGGCAAACCAGTCTTTGCACCATCTGGTAAAACTGGAAAATTTATTTGATGAAATCGCTGCCAAAGCTTCTCCGGATATGATCTTTTTAATCAATGATATGATTGGGCGCAATGGGCATATAATGTGGCCAAACAGCGAACTCGTTATGCAGAAACTATGGCAGGAATTACCTAAAAAATACAAACGTAATGCCTATACAAAAAAATACGATTCAAAGCCTTTTAATTACGACTGCAGCAATGACGGTTTCGAAGGCATCCGGGCGCAGGATATTCTTCCATTACTGGTTCGCTATTTTGATGTAGAGATGTTTCTGCCTTTTTCTACCATTATTAACCGTTTTACCGAACGGGTTTACGGACACAATTTTGACACAAAACTGGAACAGGATAAGCAGCTTATCTTAAGCATTTTGAAACTTGACGTTCAGTTAATGGAAGAAAAGAAACTGGCTCCTACGCAAGCCTTTATGCGCGTACAGCAAAAGGGAACCGTAAATAAAATGCGGTATCTGTACCAAACGCCCCAAGAAGCAATCGCTGCGCGGCAGTTTGCCGTTCCGTCCGATGAAAAAGCGTTTTCATTGGAAACACCTGCCCGTAGGTCTAAACGAATCAAACCACTCGTTTCAATTGTTATTCCCGTGTTTAATAATTTGGAATATACTAAGAAATGTTTAACAGCTATTGAAACAAACACAACATATCCGAATTATGAAATTATCATTATCGATAATGCCTCGTCCGACGGTACAACCGAGTTTCTAAAAAATCAAATGAATAGTGGAATTCGGGCTGTTTTCAATACTGCAAACAAGGGGTTTGTGGACGCTTGTAATCAAGGCGCCGATATTAGCCGCGGAGTGTATATTTTGCTACTAAATAACGACACCGAGGTTCAGCCGGGCTGGCTATGCACCCTTGTTCAATTTGCGGAAGAAAATGAGGACTGTGGGGCTATCGGATCCAAATTAGTCTATCCCGATAAAACTTTGCAGGAAGCAGGCGGTATTATTTTTTCAGACGGCAACGGCTGGAATTTTGGCAGAGGACATAAACCCGACGACCTGCGTTTCTCTTTTGTACGGGAAGTGGATTACTGCTCCGGAGCGGCGTTGATGGTTAAAAATGAATTGTGGAAGAAAGCAGGCGGCCTGGATAGCCAATATGCGCCTGCTTACTACGAAGATACGGATATGTGTTTCACCGTGCGCAAGCTGGGTTATAAAGTTTACTACCATCCGCACAGCGTTGTAATTCATTATGAAGGAAAAACCGCCGGAACCGATTTAACAACCGGATTTAAAAAATATCAAAAAATAAATCGGAGCAAGTTTATAAAAAAGTGGAAAAATGAATTAAAGCTTCAGCAATGCAATAATCCCATCAATCTAGTAAACGCTTCAAACCGACAGGCAACAAAAAATATTATTGTGTTTGATCCGTTCTTGCCAATGTTTGACAAAGCCTCCGGGTCGTTACGCTTGTTTCATATATTAAAACTTTTGAAGAAAATAGGGTTCCACGTCACCTTTATTGCCCGCAATGGTTCCAATGAGAAAAAATACAAACCCATCCTGGAAAAACTAGGTATTATGACGGTTGCTACGGATATAGAAGCCATGCGTCATGCCGGTGTCGCTCTAAAAGATATTCCGGGGAATATTGATTATAAATCCTTTCTACAGGAACGTTTTTACGATTATGCGATCATTGATTTCTGGGACATGGCAGAGTTTTATGTACCGATTATCCGTCAGTTTTCGCCGAAAACAAAAATAATTATTGACAGTGTTGATATTCATTTTATCCGCGAACTGCGCGAGGCGGAATTAAGGAAGGATAAAATATTGCGCCAAAAAGCGCTTCAAAATAAAAAGAAAGAATTGGCCGTTTATCAAAAAGCCGATCGCATTTGGGTGGTAACGGAAGAAGATCGGCAAGCGCTAAAAGGTTTGGTTAAAAAAATTCCCATCGATATTGTTCCTAATATCCATAAAAAAGTTGATTTCGAAAAGAATTCCAGAACAGTTCCGATTTACTCTTTGTGGGCAATTTCAATCATCCGCCCAATCAGGATGCCGTTCATTTTCTTGTTCGCGAAATAATGCCCGAAGTGCGTAAAAAACTACCGGATGTTAAACTAATCATTGCCGGAAATAATCCGCCGCAGGAAATTCAGGATTATGCTTCGGATACGACCATTGTCACCGGGTATGTAGAAGATTTGGCTCCCTATTTAAAAAAAGCGCGTATCTCGGTTAGTCCGCTTCGTTACGGAGCAGGAATGAAGGGTAAAATTGGCGAAGCGCTCTCATGGAGTTTGCCCGTTGTAACCACATCCGTAGGTGCGGAAGGGATAAAACTTGTCGATGGAGAGCAGGCCTTGATTGCCGATGAAGCAGCGGCGTTTGCCGAAAAGATTATTATGCTTTATCAGGATGCGCAGCTTTGGAAAAAACTCTCTGTGAAAGGCCGCAGGCATGTGAATGCCAATTGGAGTCCGCAGGTAATTAAAAAGACACTTTCGTCGGTTTTTGGTAAACCCGAAATCGCTTCTGTTAAAAAAGCGGAAGAACTGGTCTCAATAATTATGCTCACATTTAACGCGTTGGAATATACGAAAAAATGTATCCGCTCCATTCAGAAACAAACCAAATATCCGCACGAAATAATTATCGTGGATAACGGTTCCAAAGACGGCACCCGAAAATATTTACGTGAATTAGAGAAAAACTTTAAAAATATTCATATTAAACTAAATAAAAAAAACAAGGGGTTCTCCGGCGGAAACAATATTGGCGCCAAATTGGCTAAAGGGAAATATGTCTGTTTTCTGAATAATGATGTTTTGGTTTCGGACGGCTGGCTGGAAAGCATGGTCAATGCCCTGGAAGCGGATGAAAAAATCGGAATGGTGGGACCGCTGACTAACAGCATCAGCGGTTTACAGATGGTTACCAATATTTCGTATAAAGACGAGGCCGGATTTTATAAGTACGCCGCTGTTGTACGCGCTCAGTATGCGGGAAAAATAACTCCCCGGCGGCGCATTGCCGGTTTTGCCTTTATCATGAGAAAAAAAATCTACACACAACTCGGCGGTTTTGATGAATCCTTCGGTATTGGAAATTACGAAGATGATGACCTTTGTTTACGGGTTAGGCAAAAAGGCTATGCCATTATGGTGGATGAAGGGACTTTTATTCATCATTTCGGAAGCCAGACCTTTAAGGCAAACGGCATTGATATCGGACAATCTTTAGATGAAAAGGGAAAAGTATTTAAAGAAAAATGGCCGGATGTGGATTATGAAGAATTGCTGGAGATGAAAAATCCTTTGTCCAAATTGCACGTGCAAAGAATAAAAGTAGCAGCCGAAAAGATTAAGAACGGTTTTGTTGAAGAGGCCAGTGAAATATTTTTATCGGTGTTGGCGGAACATCCGCTCCATTCCGAGGCGTTGCTGGGCATGGCAACCTGTCTAATTCAGCTCAAAGACTACAATCGGGTTGGTATTTATATTAATAAATTATTGCGAGAGGAGCCTAATAACGCTCACGCCTTAAACCTTGCCGGATTGGCTTTCGCCGGCAAAGGAGATATCGAAGCCGCCAAATCTTCTTTCTCCCGGGCAATAGAAAAGAATCCGCAGTTTGTTGACGCACAGCGTAATTTGGGTGATTTATTTATCGAAGCGGGCGAATACGAAACGGGGATTAAAATATTTCAAACACTTTTGAAAAATCATCCTTCCGATATTCCCTCGTTATTATATATGGGTGAACTTAACCTGGAAGCGGGACGACCCGAAGATGCGCTAATATATGTTAAGCGGATTTTACAATTAGACGCCGAAAATGAACTGGCGAAGCGGTTAAAAACGATAATTGAAACCAATTTTGCTCAGTCGCATGAGTTTGCATCAAAAAAAATGACGGCTACAGCTCTGCAGGAAGAAAACACGAAAGAGCTTTTAAAAACCTATCGTGAAATATTGGAACAGCAGCCTGAGTCGGCCGAGGCCCTGTTAGGCGCGGCCCGCTGCTGCAACCTTCTCTCGAAGCATAAACAGGCTTCCGTTTATATAAATAAACTTCTTCGGGTTGAACCGGAAAATGCGCAAGCCTATAACCAATCCGGATTGGCTTTGGCCGGAATGAAAGAGTATGCTTCCGCTAAATCGGTTTTTGAGCTTGCCATACAAAAAGATCCCCGGTGTATTGACGCGCAACGGAATTACGGTGACACATTAATTGAATTGGGCGATTTCGAAAACGGAGTGCGCGTTTTTCAGGAGATTTTAAAACGAAATCCGAAAGACGTTGCCTCCTTGCTGTATATGACGGATTTAAATTTTGAAGCACAACGATACGAAGACGCACGAATATATTGTAATCAGGCGCTCAAAACCGAACCGCAAAATGAACTGGCGCTTCAATATAAAGCCTTACTGGATAATCCGCCAAAGGATTCGGATGCCCAAAATACCGGGCAGACTATTGAACAAGCTAACAGTTTTCTGGAAGAGGGCAAAACGAATGAAGCGATTACATTGTACCAAACCGTTTTAAACGCCGCTCCGGATAACTTAAACGCCCTTTTCGGAATGGCAACCGCCTGCCAGATTAAGGAAGAGTTTGCGCAAAGCCGAAAATGGCTACAGAAAGCGCTGGAATACCATCGGGATATTCCGGAAATTTACAATATGCTGGGAAATCTGGAACTAATTGAAGAAAACACGGATCAGGCAATCGCGTATTTTAGCGCTTCTTTGGAAATCAATTCCGCCCAAGCCGAAATACGCAACCGTCTGGCAGACGCCCTGCTAATGGACAAACAGTATGAACAAGGCATTCAGCTTTTACTCAAAACCCAAAAAGAATTTCCGGAAGACAGCGGCACTTTGCTGCATCTCGGCTCGGTGTATCTCGAAGCGGGAAGAGAAGAAGAGGCCGAGTCTCTTTTTCGAAAGGTGCTGGATTTAGACCCGGAAAATAAACCGGTGCTGGAATATTTTGAAAACAGAGTCTAAATCCCGGCAAAAAGGAGACCGTTTTTGAGTTTATCTGTCTGCATGATCGTTAAAAACGAAGAGGCGGTGATTGCCGATTGCTTAAATAGCGTGCATTCCATTGCCGATGAAATTATTCTGGTCGATACCGGTAGCGCTGATAAAACCAAAGAAATTGCACATACTTTTAATGCAAAAATATTTTCGTTTGAATGGGTGAACGATTTTTCGGCCGCCCGCAATGAGGCGCTTAAGCGGGCAACGGCAGAATGGATTTTGCATATAGATGCCGACGAAACGCTGAACAGCGCTTCCTTAAAAGAAGTACAGCGGATTATTGACCAATCGGACGCGGACGCCTTTACCGTTGTCGTGCGCAATTATCATCCCGCGGAAGATATGGTACGCTATATGGATTCGAAACAAATACGACTTTTTCGCAACCGCGCGCAGTACCGCTATCAAAATTCCATCCACGAACAGATTGCCTTATCTATTGAAGAGAGTGGCGGTAATATACAGGATTCTTCCATTCTTCTTCATCATTACGGGTATCGAAAGCATAATACACACAAAGCGCAGCGCAATCGAATTCTTTTAGAAAAAAGCGTACAAAACGATCCGAAAAACGCATATTTACAGTTTAAACTTGGAGAGACCTATAAAGCCCTGCAACAAAACGAAGCGGCTAAAAACTGTTTTTTAAACGCTTTAAATAGCAACGGACAAGGATTATCGTCCGAAATTCTGGAGTTCGTTTACCTGCGCCTATCTCAATTGGAACTTGCTGCGAACCGCTATCATGAAAGTGTGCAGTACGCTCGTAAAAGTCTGTTGATTAATCCGGATAACGCTCTTTCATTGTATCTTATCAGCATCGGCCTTTTATATACGGGAAGGGTTAAGGAGGCCGAATCTTTTTTAACTCATTTACAAAGTATAAATAGCAATAAACTTGTACCGGAAACCGATATCGCGCCGCTTGTTCAAATCTGCGAATCATATAAAAGAGAAAGAAACAGTTAGATGCAAACGCTTTCGGTCTGTATGATTGTGAAAAATGAGCAGAAATTTATTCGGGATTGTTTAGAAAGCATCAAACCCGTTGCCGATGAAATTATTATCGTTGATACGGGTTCTACAGACAAAACTATTGAAATTGTCCGCGAATACACAGAAAAAATCTTTCCCTTTCAATGGGTAGACGATTTTTCCGCCGCTCGAAACGAGTCCATCAGACACGCCCAAAATGATTGGATTTTATGGTTAGACGCCGATGAACGGTTGCGACCGGAATCAATTCCAATCCTTAAAAAATTATTGACCAAAGAGAAAAAACCTACCGCTTATGTGCTGCCAATCTGGAATATGCTGGCCGATAAAAAGAACTATAAACTTTCCGGAGCGCACCGCTTATTTACGAATCACAAGGGTCTCTACTTTACAGGAAGGATTCATGAGCAGATTGTACAGAGTCTGGCCGCAAAAAAGGGAAACGAACGAAACTGCGCGGTCACGCTTATCCACCTCGGTTACGGTTTGGAAAAAGACGCCCAAAATAAAAAAAATGAACGCAACCGAAAACTTTTGAAGCGAATGGTAAAAGAAGAACCGCAAAACGCCTACGCGCATTTTACGCTGGCACAAAATTACAGCCAGGCATTGGAGTGGGAAAAGGCGGCCAAACACTATCGGGAAGCACTAAAATATCACCGTTTTGACCCGGGAATGGAAGCCTCTCTGTTAAATACCTACGGGGAAGCCCTGATGAAACTGGGCCAAACGAAACAGGCCCAAAAAATGGCCCTGCAATCAATTTCCAAAATTCCGCAGCAGGGAGGCGGCTATTATCTGCTTTATAAACTGGCCGAAAACGAAGGCGACAGACAGAAAACCCTTAACTGGCTGCTAAAACTTTTTGACTCCAACCAAAAACTCCGTGAATCCGGTAAAAAACTATCCACGGATATTTTACTGAATCAGGATGATGTAACCTTCGAAATTTTTAAAACCTATCTTGCTTTGAATGATGCACAAAAGGCGCTGGACTGGCTGAGCAAACTCCCGCAGGAAAAACAGATAGATGGGGGGCTGTTGCTCAAAAAGGCCGAGTTGTATTTTAAAACAAACAATTTAAACGGCGCCCAAAATATCCTGAAAAACGATATGTTTGCTCAAAACCCTGGCGCGTTGAATTTACTGGGCATCACTTACATTAAACAGCAAGATTGGAACAAAGCTGTTTATACGTACGAAGAACTTCTAAAAATTGAACCGGACAATTCAGACACCATAAAACGTCTGGCCGGCATTTACGCGAAAAACGGGCAGATGGAAAAAGCACAGGCCTTGGTAAAACTTTTAAATTCTAAATTTTAGATTTCTTCCGATCGGAGAATTGCAAAACTGCTGCAAAGCTCTTTTTAATTCACTGTAAATCTACAATCAGGAGCCTGTCTCCCATTAAAACAAGGTGATGCCGAACGTTAAACTAAACATAGAGAACGCAAGGCAGGAAAATACATTTAAAAAAACGAAACACTCTATGCAAAAGGCTTTAATCGTTGGAAATCTGTGGTCATCCGCGGCATAAAGAAGACGGGAACAGCCTGACCAAAAAGGTCTGGTGTTCTACATTTTAGGATTGCTTCGTCCCTATGTTCCTCGCAATGACGTTTCGTTTACATCCATAAAAACAAAACTGGATTTATTATTCAAAAGGGATTATTTTTAACTCTTTTTTTGTTCAGGATTAAAAACCGGATGAAACATTCCGGTATATTATTGAAATAAAATCTAAATTCATATTTTCGAGAGGAGTCTCAAATGGACGACAAAAAATGCTTCAACTGCAAAGCCCCGGAATCTGAAATCCCGGTGGTTAATATGCGCTATAAAAACAAAGAATTATGGGTTTGTCCGCGTTGCATTCCCAGTATGATCCACGAGCCGCAGCTTGTTGAGCAGAGCCTGGCCGAAGCCGAAAAAGCTTAAACTATTTTATCGGGGCGCTTAATGGGCGCCTTTAATTTCCTGTAGCTTTTAGCGTTTCACATCGATATAGAAAATATCGCATATGAAATTCTTAAAAAAAAATAGTTTAATACTCCTGATTACGCTCATTTGCGCCAGCAGAGCCGCTTCTCCGGAAAGTGGAAAGGGGATTGGCTTCCTTATTGGGGAGCCGACCGGTTTAAACGCTAAAATGTGGACGTCATCCCAAACAGCGTTGGACGCAGGCCTGGCCTGGTCTTTTGGTAAAAATGGCCGTTTGCATTTTCATGCCGATCATCTTTGGCATAATTTTGATGCTTTCGAACACAAACAGTTTTCCCTGTATTTTGGAGCCGGCGTGGAAATCAACCTGGGCAGCCTTCCGGTAGCAGGCGTTCGGGGCGTGCTTGGCGTCAATTATTTTTTTAAGGAATTCCCGTTGGATGCCTTTTTTGAAATTGTCCCCGTTTTCACTGTTTTGCCCGGCTCCGGATTCACAGGTGGCGGGGGAATCGGTCTGCGCTGGTTTTTCTGAAAGCATGTATAAATAATTTTCCACAGGAGCGAACATCAATGAAAATGCTCTCCAAATATTTTTCCATCTTCTTTTTATCTTTAACTTTTTTATACGCCGCAAACAAGCCCCTCGTTTTAATTACCTATTACAGTGCGGGCGGTCATACCAAAGCCCTGGCCAAAGCCGTATCAGAGGGCGCTGAGTCCGTACAGGGAGTATCTGTAAAACTGCTCAAAATTAAAGAGGTGCAGCCCAAAGATATTTTGACCGCCGACGCCCTTATTGTAGGTTCTCCGGTTTATAACGCCAATATCGCGCCCGCGGTGCAGCGTTTTATCAATAGCTGGCCTTTTAAAAAGCAGCCCATGAAAGATAAACTCGGTGCGGCTTTTGTGACCGGAGGAGGAATCTCAGCAGGAGAAGAACTGGCGCAGATGAATATTTTGCATTCCATGCTGATTTACGGAATGGTGGTAGCCGGCGGTCCGAAATGGACCTCTGCATTCGGCGCATCGGCCATTACGGAAGAAGAACCGTTTAAAAAGACTAAAAACAATGGTAAAATTAGTCTGCATTTTCAAGAAAAAGGCAGAGCGCTGGGCAAACGCATTGCCGAACTCGTATTGAAAATGATCCTTCAGTAGTGAAACAATTATTTCGTTCATAGTATCATTTTGTCCGCCCAAGGCCGGATTTAAGTAGAAAAAAGCGGTCGCAAAATATTGTCTTTCCGAGAGAATTTGCAAAGGGAGATAATAATTTTGGTACTATGTCGTCTTTTGTGGGTATTTTTTTTAAAAGCCACGAATGAACACCGATTTTTACCGATTAAATTTATTGTTTCTTTTGTTTAGAGTTCATTAGCGCATTCGCGGCTAAGAGTTCTTTATTTTTTAAGCGCGCAACGCATTTTGCCCTGTAAAACTAAAACAGAACAAATAGAATTGCTCGGTTTTTCTCCTGTTTTTTCTACCAGGCCGCCTCTGGTATGATGGTACTCTGGGGCTTTTCTTTTGTATTTATTCTTACTCACACGGATCGACATAGCGCCATAATTTTGAAGTTTGGGACAATATTCCTATGCCTTTGCTCCCTCTTTTAGGACAGGCGACATTTGTGTAAATTAATTGTTTCCGTGTAAATCAGTGAAAATCCGCGGCTGATTTTTTTATTAACCATTGAGAATTAACGAATAAAGATTTCAGACTAGGTTCTTAATCGTTCTGTCCATCACGCAATACGATAATCATTTGTTGGAAATTAATTATTTCCGTGTAAATCAGTGAAATTCGTGGACGAATTTTTATTAGCGATTGGAGATTTTAGATAGTTACAACCGTCTTTTTCCTACAAGGAAGGACAAGATAATATTTGCGATAGTCTTTTTAAAAAAAGAGCATAAAGGTTGTCCCTCCCGGCCGAAAACGGACGGCTGGGGCCGGAAGATGGAAACGATCCAGAATCTCAAGAATATGTTTTACATACGTATTTTTGATCTTTATCTGTTTTAAATTATAATCCAAGGCCAGATACAACTCCTGTTTATGTTGGAATCCGGGCGTAATCCCATACCCTGCGGCAATATTTAAAAAGCGCACCCGTTGCAGCCATCTGAATTGTTTAAACAATCCGGCCGGATTAGCCGTCAACCAAAAGGTCATATGGGCGTAATCATGCACGCCGGCATCTTTTTCTTTATCAGCAAATAAACGATAGCTCATTTTATAATCCACATGCTGCATAAATCCGATATGACGCTGCGTAACGGGAAACAGAGCGCCGAACACATTGGCCGTAAAATCGCCCGGTGAAAACCCCCAGCTTTTAAAATTCCCGTCCCACACTTCCATAGCAGTGAGAATCGTAAGAGCCGAACCGGCGCTTAGCCAGGAGGCTTTCGTCTTATCATAACCCGCCCAACGCGCAATACCGTATAGGTTTTGGCTGAAAAGGCTGGTGCTGTACACATGTCCGAATTTATCAATACCGCGATGATAATTATCAAACCAATCCAGGCCGCCGTCACTTGTCCGGGCCCAGTGGAAGGGAACGACCGCATCGTTGTAATAAGCCTCATCCGCAAAAAGATAAAGCCCGCCGATAGAGGCAAATACCGCTCCGTAAAATACACCGGTTCGCAATAAGCTTTTACCCGAGGTTGCTAATATAAGGGAATCCGGAGTTTTAGCTTGTATTTTTCTTCCTCCCAAAAAAAGAAACAGTACAATTATCGTAAAAAAAATATTTTTAAAACACATTAAAACTTAAATCCCTTTTTCTGAAGCAGTTCTTTGTTTTTTTCAATGAACTCTTTCACCGTTTCAATGGATATAGCATAGGTTATTCCCGGGATGATGGAGACTTCGCGGTTTAAATAAATAGTGCCGGTGTACGGTTGAGAGGGATTTACCGTTTTTGAATTAATATGCGCTTCGGGTTGTAATTTAATGCCCGATTTAGCCGGCAGGGCGTTGGCAATACCCACAAGCTCAAAATTGGGAATCCCGTCTCGCAAAGCCAGTATGATACCTCCGCTAACACCCTGATACATGGTAGAATTAATGATAAAATCATGGCGCTTATTACGGTTGGGACTGCTGACAAGCGAACTGGTAATCATTTTCTTGCCGTGTGGAAAACCGATTAAATAGACAAACGCGCCCCAGTCGAGTTCAGCGGCAGAACCCCATGGATATTTAAAAACGATGGGTGGAAATCCGGCTTGCGGAGCAATGGATTTGCTCAGAATTGCTAAATCCGACTTTCTGTCTATTGCCTCGATTTGGACATTTCCGCCGCGCGGCATACCGATAATATTAAGCTGTTGGCGTATTTTAAGATCAACCCGTTCCACAAAAGGCAACGGCACGCCATTGGCCGTTTGAAAATATGTGATAACCGTATCGGGCTCATACACTGTATGTGCGCAGGTAATTAAAGCGGCCTTTTTTGCATCGGCATAAATTATAAGCGCACTGCCCGAAGCCGGCTTTTCAGTGATATATTCCGATAGCGCTTTTTGTTTAAAGTCATCCGATTTAACCAGAGCGGCGGTAACGGAATCTTTAATAGCAAAAAAATATTGTTTATAAAAGGTCATGGCATTTATCAGTTTCATCGAAGCAATAGCATCGTATAGTGCTTTGGAAGCAGGGCTGGACGGAAATTCCGAATCGTACTTTCCGTCCAAAACAATGGTTCCGGTTACTACCGTTTTTTTCTGTGAAATACAACCGGAAATACTAAGTAAAACAATACTAACAAATAAAAGTCGCTGCATTCTTTTCCCCTTTTAAAGATAAACGAATATACGGTAAAGCAGCTTTTTCTGCCACTAAAGGATTTATTCTGCCAGTACATATGCTTTTTCGTACAATAAAACAAATTTGATTCCATATGTATTTTTTTATCATATTGCAATGTTGTACAAGTAATTGTTTCAAAATCTATGTTTTATTTCAGTTGAATTGTTTTTATGTTTAAACTTCCAGTCGCTATTGAATCGAATATCCCTTTTTTGGTTTTACTCGGAATTACGATACTGGCCGTGGCTTTGGCCTATTGGAACTACCGTTCCGTTAATCCACCTGTCAGTGTTTATAAACGACGTCTGCTAATGGGGTTGCGCTTTATCGTTTTTTTAATGGTACTTCTTCTTCTTTTTAAACCGTCGGTAACTTTGGTTTTTCAACACGAAATCCAGCCCAAAACAGATGTTTATATCGATAATTCTCTGTCCATGTCCCTGAAAAACCAAAGGGAACAACGCTGGTCTCAGGTAGATACCGTTCTCAAAAAACTGGATGCGTTTAAAACTAATTCGCTCTGGCTGTTTAACACCCGCGTTTATCCTTTAACGGACAGTTCTTTTACTATTTCTCAGGATGCTACCAGTTTCGACAACCTCTTCCGGCATATCGATTCGCACGACGCAGACAACATCCTACTAATTAGCGACGGCAATGTTACAGATGGCGGCTATCCGGTTCAGCTTAAACGACATCAGGATAAAAAACTATTTACCATAGGAATTGGACGTAAGAAAAAAACAGGGATATATTTATCGAAAATGTGCTTTATGAACCACTGGTTTACAGGGGGAAAGAGCAGAAGATCAGCGTAAAAATCGGCGCTAAAAACATTAAAAAAGCCATAAACGGCACGGTTAAACTCATGCGTAACGGTGTGGTAACAGCCGTTAAATCCGTTTTTATTGATACGCTGGGAACGATTCAAACAGTCGATTTTAACGATACGCCCATCGCGGTTGGTCGCATTAAATTTAAAGTGATGCTTGAAGACATGGTAGCCGACGCCAATTCGCGCAATAACACCTTTCGTTTTGTACAACAAGTTTTAAAAAGGAAATTACAAATCGCAATTTTTTCGGGAGCCCCCGATTACGAAGGAAAATTTTTGAATCAGCTTCTCTCTGACGAAAAGGACTTTGAATGTTCTTTTTTTTATGAAAACAGACGGAACCATTTAAAAGGGAAGAATAAATACCAATTAAAAAGTGAATTTGATGTTCTTATTTTCCAGGATTTCCCTGGGCCTTTTACATCCACAGAAGTCATAGCCGATCTACGGGAATTATTACAAAAACGCAAAAGCAGTCTGCTCTTATTTCTCGGTGAAAAGGCCGACAGGACTAAAATAAATAGTATTCTAAAATATACGCCTTTCTCAAAACTGCCGAAAAGAATTCGTCCGGAGTCGTCTATTTCATTTAATCCGGAAAAATCCCCTCTTTTGGACCTATTCGAAGATCCCTCGGCCAATACACAATTTTGGCAGAAAATTCCTCCGGTCACACTTATATATTCAGCCGGAAAGCTACGCAACGGCGTCGAACCACTTTTAAAAAGTAACGGGCGGCCGATTCTTCTTTCCTATTCCAGGCCCGGGTATCGGAATATTACATTTATTGGAAGCGGCTTTTGGCGTTGGCATTTTTTAATGCAAAACAGCGGAATCTTTGGCAGCGGATATGCTTCGTTGTTAAAACACATCATTCGCTGGCTGGCTGCTAAAAAGGACATAAAACCCGTAATGGTACAGGCCGATGTGACTAAAACGGTTCCTGGAAACACGGTTCATATTTCCGCTTATATTTATGATGTTAATTATTTGCCTGTACGTGACGGTACGCTTCGGCTTCAGGTTAAGCAGGGCAATGAAGTCATCGATCTGGAAGCGGTTATGGATAGCAGCGGACGGTATCAGGCAGAATTCGTCCCTTTGACCGAAGGAACTCTATTGATTAAAGCGCAAGGCTTTCGTTTTGACCAATTATACGGCAGCGCGCAATTGCAAATCGATATTGCCGCCGCAAAAAAAGAGTTTATCCATACGGGATTAAACCGCCGCTATCTTCGGCAGATTGCCCGTAAAAGTCGGGGATTGTACAGCGATGCGGCCAATATAGATTCTTTATTAAGCCAAATCCCGCAAAACAGTACCTTTCAAAAAGAGAAACGTGTGTTTGAGTTTTGGTACAATCCGTATCTTTTAGCGCTGATTCTATTTGTTATTATCAGTGAATGGATTCTGCGGCGCCGTTTTGGACTGGTGTGATTCTTCCTGAAATCTTCAATCGTTAATTTTCAATAATTTCCGCTGAGTACACTTTACCTATCCTCAAAGAGATTGTGATTAATCCTCTGTATAAAGTAAATCTATAAACGGCCGAAGGTAATTGCGGTAATATCACTAAAAAGGAACATAAAATGAGAGATGAGACGCCCAAAATTCCACAGGATAATAAAGGCTATAATTTGCTTAGCGATCGTAAAATCGCCGATTTTAACGCCATGCGTTCCCGTGGAGAACTGGGAAACGACTATCATGGATTGGCTTTCCGCGGGTGTGACTTACGAGGGCTGGATGCAGAAGGGCTTGATTTGTCCGGCTGTAAGTTTAAACAGGCCGATTTGCGCGGGATTAATTTTAGCAATACAAAGCTGGACGGCGCCAGCATTTACGGATCTAAAATATCCGGTTGTCTGTTTCCTAAAGAAATAAGAGCCGATGAAATAATGATGTCCGTACAGCAGGGAACACGAATGCGAATCAGCTAAAATAGATTCTTGTTATAAAAAAGAAACACAGATTCCATCTCTTTTCAAGATGGAATCCGTTGTCTTTAAACTAATCCAGCAAATGCGATACCAGGCCGCTACGCAGTTTCGGCTCAAACCAGGTCGACTTTGGCGGCATAATTTTTCCCGCATCAGCTATGGCCATTAAATACTCTATGGAAGTGGCAAACATTCCAAAAGCCACGGCCATTTCACCGGAATCGACCCGGCGCTGCAATTCTTCCAAACCACGAATTCCACCCACAAAATCAATGCGTTTATCCGTACGCGGATCACCAATTCCCAGATGTGGCACCAGCAAATTTTCCATCAAAATAGAAACGTCCAGGCGGCCTACCGGATCCTGCGGATCATACGTCCCTTCTTTGGCTACTAATGCATACCAATGGCTGTCAATATACATTACAAATTGGTGCTTTTCCCGAGGCTTCCTTACTGTCTCCTCTATTTTTGTTACATCAAATTTTTCTGATATTTTTTGCAGCAGTTCCTCAGGCGTATTTCCATTTAAATCCTTTACCACCCGATTGTAATCCATAATGTACATTTGGTCGTCAGGGAAGATCACAGTTAAAAAATAATTATACTCTTCATCTCCAATGTGTTTTCCGCTTTTCACTTTCTGATCGTACAAACGCGCGGCTGACGCAGAGCGGTGGTGTCCGTCGGCAACATATAAGGCATCAAGCTTTAAAAATTCATTTTGAATGGCTTCAATTTCTATATTATCGTCCACCACCCACAGGGTATGGCGAATGCCATCTTCTGCCGTAAAGTCATTTTCGGGAGAACGGATAATGATCTTAGCTAGTATTTCATCAATTTGCGGTTGGGCTTTATAGGTTAAAAAGACAGGCCCGACCTGGGCATTCAGATGGGTCATATGCGCCACACGATCTTCTTCCTTATCGGCACGGGTAAGTTCATGTTTTTTTATCAGACCTTTTTTATATTCTTCCACAGAAGCACCGGCCACAAGTCCAATTTGGCTGTGATCGCCCATAATCTGACGATAGATGTAAAAACAAGGTTTGGAATCCTGATGCAAAATTCCTTCTTTGATAAAGCGTTGCAGGTTTTCGGCGCCTTTTTCATAAACAGCTTTACTGTGTGTGTCGATATCTTCCGGCAAATCAATTTCCGGTTTATTAATATGCAGAAATGTATATGGATTTTCGGCGGCCATCTGACGCGCTTCCGCGCTGTTTAAAACATCATACGGAGGAGAGGCTACTTTTTGTGCTAAATCGGTTGTGGGACGCAGCCCTTTAAACGGTTTAATAACAGACATTTTATTTTCTCCTTTTTTATATTTTTAAATTCGAAAAGCTAAAATTAATGAATCTTCAATTCGTATCAAAATGAAATATTGAAAAGTATTGACTCACTGTTATATATCCCCTTGGGTTTTGAAACAGGGAAGCGCCGCTATAGAGATTTTCAATCGTTAATTATAATTGTCGTCCACGGATTCCACCGATTTACACGGAAATAATTAATTTACAAAAAACCGTTCGCCCATCTCGCGTGCCGGACAAAACAACATAGAGCCTCGTTCTTGAATCTTCAATCGTTAAAAAAATTCGGCCGCGGATTCCGCTGCATTTTGCCGCGCACTCTTCAAATATCAAAATTTTCCTGAGATTCTTTTGCAATAACAGGGCCATTCTTTTAAATTGTCGAAGCGAAAAAAATCGCTTAGAAACGACCTAACTTTCAATATTATAATAAGTTATCAGAACGGATCTAACTTTGTCATTTGTTCATCTTCATAGTCACACCAGTTATTCATTGCTCGACGGAGCCGGTAAAATAAAATAAATGGTTCAGCGTGCCGCTGAGCTCAATATGAAGGCCCTGGCCATTACCGATCATGGAAATATGTTCGGCGCCCTGGAATTTTATGATGAAGCTAAAAAGGCCGGAATCAAACCTATCCTGGGAATGGAAGCCTACATCGCCCCAAGAGAACGGCAATTGCGCAAAGCTGTGGAAGGCGAATCCCATTCTTATCATTTGGTTCTGCTCGCTAAAAATGAGGTTGGTTTTAAAAATTTAATGAAACTAAGCTCCAAAGCCTACCTAGAAGGGATGTACTACAAACCGCGAATCGACAAAACGATTCTCAAAGAATATTCCGAAGGTCTCATCGCAACAACCGCCTGCATGAAAGGGGAAGTGCCATATAAATTACGCCGAGGAATGCGCGAACAAGCTATCAAGGCAGCCGAGGAGTATCTGGAAATATTCGGTGATGATTTCTATTTTGAAATCCAAAACCACCATATCCCCGAAGAAGCAAGCGTTTACCCGCTGATGTACGAATTAGCGAAAGAAATGGGTGTGCCGGTTATCGCCACCAATGACAATCACTATCTTAAAAAAGGCGATCACGAAGCCCACGATATTCTACTTTGCTTGCAAACGGGTAAAGACCGGGACGATCCCAACCGTATGCGTTACGGGACGGAAGAACTCTATCTGAAATCCGCCGACGAAATGTACCAGCTATTTAAAGAAACACCCGAAGTGCTGGAAAATACGCTGGCCATCGAAGAAAAAATCGACCTGAAAATTGATTTTAAAAAGCGCTATCTGCCTGAATTTCCCATACCGGCCTCCGAAGGGAATATTTCGCCCGATGAATATCTGAAACGCCTCACTTACCGGGGTGCCGAAAAAAACTATCCTGAATTGACAGATGAAATAAAAAAACGTATCGACTACGAACTGAGCGTTATTCAACATATGGGCTTTGCCGGTTATTTTTTGATTACACAGGATTTTATCAATGCCGCCAAAGCACAAGACATTCCCGTCGGTCTTGGCCGTGGATCGGCAGCGGGCAGTATCGTCTCTTACAACCTCGGCATAACTCAGGTTGACCCGCTTAAATATGATTTATTATTCGAACGGTTTCTGAATCCCGATCGCATCAGCATGCCCGATATTGATATTGATTTCTGTGTGGAACGGCGCGACGAGGTGATTGAATATGTTAAAGAAAAATATGGCCGTAAAAACGTAGCGCAGATTATCACTTTCGGCACGATGGCTTCCAAAGGCGTCGTGCGCGACGTCTCCCGTGTGCTTAAAATTCCCATTCAGCAGGCCGACACCATTTCCAAAATGATTCCGGCTAAAGCCGGAAAGGGAATGCCCCTGCAAAAGGCCATTGAAGAGGTGCCCGAAATTAAGGAGCTCGCCGAACGAGACGATCCCCAGTTAAAAGAATTATTTAAATATTCGCTTACCCTCGAAGGCATTGCCCGTCACACATCCATTCATGCGGCGGGAATTATCATCACACCGGAAGAGACCGATAATTATGTGCCGCTATTCAAAACCAAAGAGGGCGATATTGCCACCCAGTGGACCATGGGCTGGAGTGAGGCTATTGGGCTGTTAAAAATGGATTTCCTCGGCCTTCGTAATTTAACGGTTATTCAAAAGGCAGAAAAACTGATTAGCAAACGAATCGGAAAACGCTTTTCGGTGAGCGAGGCGCCCATCGACGATCCGAAAACATTCAAATTATTTGGCGACGGTTTAACGGTTGGCGTCTTCCAGTTCGAAAGTTCGGGCATGCAGGAATACCTGAAAAAACTTAAACCAAGCCGTATTGAAGATCTCATCGCCATGAACGCCCTGTATCGACCCGGCCCTATGAGCATGATCGATGAATTTATCGACCGCAAATACGGACGGCATAAAATAGAATACTTGCATCCCAAGCTGGAGCCTATTCTTAAAGAGACTTACGGCATTATTGTCTACCAGGAACAGGTAATGCGTATCGCTTCCGACCTGGGCGGTTTTTCTCTTGCTCAGGCGGATTTAATGCGTCGCGCTATGGGAAAAAAGAAAAAAGAGGTAATGGAAGAGCAGCGGGATAAGTTTATTGCCGGTTGTATAGAAAACGGAATTGATAAAAAAACGGCTAAGGAAATTGCCGAACTAATCGTAAAATTTGCCCAGTACGGTTTTAATAAATCCCATTCCGCCGCTTACGCCATCATTGCTTATCAAACGGCCTACTTAAAAACACACTATCCGGCCGAGTTTATGTCCGCCAACTTAACCACCGAAATGAACAATGGCGACCGGGTAATGATTTTAATGGACGAATGTAAAAAGATTGGGCTCAAAATAAAAGCGCCGGATGTAAATTACAGTGAGGGACATTTTGTGCCCATCGAAAAAGACGTTATTGCCTTTGGCATGGAAGCCATTAAAAATGTCGGCGCCGGAGCTATCGCCTCAATTGTGCAAGCCCGCGAGGAAGAGGGGCCGGTAAAAACCATCTTTGATTTACTGCAACGGGTGGATTTACGCCTGGTAAACAAAAAAGTTCTGGAAAGTCTTATTCAGGCCGGAGCGTTGGATTCTCTGGAGGGAACACGGGCTCAACTCTTTCATTCCATCGAAAAGGCCTCTTCGTTTGCCCAGGATATGCAAGGCGAAAAAAATCGGAATAAAAATCAATTGAGTTTATTCGGCGGCCCGGGAACGGAAGATCAGAGCGACGCTTTGGTCACCTATCCGGAACTTCCGGAGGTGTCGGAATGGACGGTGATGGAAAAACTGAAAAAGGAAAAAGAACTGCTTGGTTTTTATATTTCCGGTCATCCTCTGGAGCGTTATCGCCCGGTTGTACAGCTTTTCAGCACACCGATTGATGAATATCTGCCGGCAGAAGGAGAGGAAGCAGCCGAAAATATGATAAAACCGCCCTCCACCTTACAGGTGTGCGGGCAGATTATCGAACTGCGTACAATTCTTGATAAAAAACAGCAGAAAATGGCGTTTGTGAAAATTGAAGATTTTAAACGCACTTACGAAATTGTAGTTTTCGGTTCGGTGTATCCGTTATTTGAGCCCTTCTTAAAAGCGGACACTATGGTAATGGTACAGGGAAAAATAAGTTCGGGAAGTAGTTTAGCCGATAGTCCCATAAAACTCATTGGCGATCAGATTTTGCCGATGGAGCAAGTGCCCGAGCGTTTAACCGAATCTCTTTTAGTGCACATCGTAAAAGATACAATTAATGCCGATAAACTGCACTATCTAAAAACCGTACTGAAATCCAGTCCGGGGAAAAGCCGTGTCTTTTTTGACCTTCAACTGAACGGCGGCGCACCCGTCCGGCTGCTATCCAATTCCATTAAAATCAGTTTATCCTTTAATACATTAACCGAATTGGATAAAATTATCGGTCTGGAACATATGAAAATTCAGGTGCGCGAACGATGAAAATTGTGGTTCAGCGAGTTTCCATGGCTTCGGTTCGTATCGAAAAAAAGACAGTTGCCGAAATTAACCAAGGTTTGATGGTTCTGATCGGCGTTGATAAAAAAGACACGGAAACAGATGCCGCCTGGTGCGCAGACAAATGCGTTAATTTACGTATTTTTAATGATGAAAATGGAAAGATGAACCGATCTTTGATGGAAACCGGCGGTAGTATTTTGGCTGTTTCTCAGTTTACCTTGCTGGGAAATACAAAAAAGGGCAGGCGTCCCAGCTTTGTTGAAGCGGCCGAACCGGAAAAAGGAAAACGATTGTATGATTATTTCGTGCAACGGTTAAAATCTTTTAATGTAACCGTTAAATGCGGCGTCTTTGGCGCCATGATGGATGTGGAACTAATTAATGAGGGGCCGGTTACACTACTCATTGAGAATTAAAGAGAAATAAAAACCGGTCCGAAATTTCAAATGGAATGGTATCTGTAATTTTGTAGTGTAACGATGGAAAATAAAATGATCGATTTAAAACCTGTATGGGATAAATGGTTTTTTCGCTGGAGTGTTTACGTTGTTCTGTTATTGCTCTTTGTCGTCCTTCTGGACAAGATTTTAATGCCTTGGTATGTACGCTTTGGCAATGAAGTGGAGTTAGGCGATGTGGTGGAACTTCCGTATTCGGAAGCAGAGCAAAAATTGCAAAAAGAAGGCTTTCAGGTGGTAGTAACCGATTCCGTGTACGATGCCCATTATCCCGCGGGAATCGTAGTTGAGCAAATGCCGCTGCCCTTTACCACCGTTAAAGAGGGACGCCGGGTTTATTTAAAGATAAGTATCGGTGAAAAACCGATTATTATGCCTAATCTGTTTTATAAATCTCCCCGGGACGCGGAACTGATTTTAAAATCATATGGATTGAAAGTCGGGAACAAATTGTACGAATATTCCGATATATCTCTTGCCGGTGTGGTTATCTCACAGTCCTATCCTGCCGGGCAGGAGATAAAAAAATCCATTCCTATAAATTTAACCATAAGTCTTGGGCCTTTTCCAAAACAGCCCACTATTCCGTATCTTATTAAAAAATCACTGGACGCCGCAAAAAAACAACTGCATCTGCTGGGTGTAAAAAAAATAATACTGGAATATGAAGAGCGGGATGATGTTTTACCGGAGACGGTTTTGAGGCAGAGCCTCGATGCCGGAATTTTGATTGATGAAAATACGGAAATCAAATTGCTGGTAAGCAAATTAAAATCGAACGGAGAAAAATAATGGGGAAACTGGCACCATCGATTCTCTCGGCCGACATACTACAACTGCGAGCACAAGTGCAGGCCGTTGAAAAAAACGGCGCAGATTTAATTCACATAGATGTGATGGACGGGAGTTTTGTACCCAATATCTCTTTTGGTCCCATGATGGTTCGTGCTCTTAAAAAAATCACAAAGCTACCGTTAGACGTACATTTAATGATTCAGAATCCACAAAAGTATCTGTCGGTTTTTGCCGAGGCCGGCGCAGAAATTATTACGGTTCATCAGGAAGCCTGTACCCATTTGGACAGAGTGATTGCCCAAATTAAAACCTACGGTTGTATGGCAGGGATTTCACTGAATCCGGCTACACCGTTAAGCACAATCATGCCGGTGTTATCGGAAACAGACCTACTGTTAATTATGAGTGTCAATCCCGGTTTTGGCGGCCAGCAGTTTATTCCGTACACGCTGGAAAAAATACGAGAAGCGGCTGATTTTAAACATCGGAATAAGGCAAAATATTTAATTGAAGTGGACGGCGGAATCTCTGTTAAAACTGCGCCTAAGGCCGTTAAGGCGGGGGCGGAAGTTTTGGTAGCCGGAAATGCCATTTTTAGTCAGGAATCGCCGGCAGATGCCTGCAAATCGCTTAAACGTGTCATCGAACAAGCCGGGGGCAGGGCAGTTTAGTGAATAAGGAACTCCGGCTTAAAGAAGAATTACTACGCAAGAGTATCCATATCGGTACTTCTGTCATTCCGTTACTTTATTACTACGGCTTATCAAAACAGGTAATTATAATGATAAGCCTTTTTTTAACGGCGGGATTTGTAACCGCCGATATTTTGAGGATGAATTTTAACCTTGCCCGTAAGTATTTTTTAATTGTATTTTCTTCACTGCTGAGACAAGACGAACAAACTAAAAGTTTAACGGGCGCCTCTTGGTTGTTTTTGGGAATGACCGCTACCTTTTATTTGTTCTCAAAAGAAGCGGCGATTCCGGCCGTATTATTTTTAACCCTGGCCGATCCCGTTGCAGCCATAGCCGGTAAAAAATATGGCAGCGATTACTTTTTTGGTAAAACTATCGAAGGCAGCCTGGGATTTTATTTAACGGCATCGGCAATAATTCTGATATTTACCGGTTACAGCTGGCTGGGGCTGGGCATCGCTTTGGGAGCGACAATAGTTGAGTTTTTACCCATTGGCATTAATGATAATATTTTAATACCTTTGTTTGCAGGATATATACTCCAGGTTTTGGGGTAACGGAGAAATGGAATGAAGCGTTTAGGATTTATACTTTTTACTTTGATTTGTATAACCGGTCGCGCATCGGCCGGCGGATTTTATAAATACGCAGGCGAATTTATGAGTCTGGGCGCCGGAAGCCGAATGATGGGCATGGCCGGTGCGGCCACAGCAAGTGTAAACGACGTTAGCGCCGCATACTGGAATCCTGCCGGATTGACACGGGCCAGGGGCTTTCAGGCGGAGTTTATGCACAGTAAACAGTTTATTAGCAGTATTCAAAACAATTATCTTGCCTTTTCCAATCAGAACAAAAACGGAACAGCCCTGGCTATTTCCATGCTTTACCTGACCGTAAATGACATTCAGGACAGCCGGAATTATTATGATCTGGAAAATGACGACTGGGACCCTTCCAGAATTAGACTTTTTAACACAGGCGACTATATTTTCTATTTTTCTTATGCAAAACAATACGCGCAAAAACTTAGTTACGGTATAAATGTAAAGCTAATCTACCGCGATTATTATGCCGCTACCGCCTTTGGGCTGGGGTTTGACGCGGGTTTACAATATCAGTATACACCACGCTTACGACTGGGTCTTATGGTACGGGATATCAGCAGCACGATGATTGCCTGGAGTAGCGGTGAAAATCAGTTTACGGCGCCGTCTTTTCGCCTTGGGGCTGCTTATTTATATGAAATCCCCGCATGGGATTTATCGTTTCATCCGGCCGTAGATTTTAATATTCTGTTTGAGAACCGGCGCACTGACAGTCAGCTTCACCTTGGGGGAATGAGTATCGATTCTTTTTGGGGAGTGGAAACGATTTATAAAAACAGTTTCTCGGTACGAGCGGGTTTTGATGATCAGCAGCGCTTTAATACGGGGATCGGGCTTAAAATACCCAAACTTACCTTCCATTATTCATTTACCCCTGATAACGGAGCGTTGGGAAATATCCAGCGCATATCAGTTCAGCTACAACTGGATCGTCTGTTTTAATTGGGGCACGAGTTATGAAATTAACCTTTTTATTTTTCCTTTTTCTTACCGTTTCTTTAACGGCACAGAACAAATCTGCCGCCGATTTGTTTTTATATGATTTTCTTCCCGGGTCTTATGATTTAACGGGCCGTCTGCCTGATTGCGACAGCTTATACAGCGGAACGGTTCAGATTAAACAGGCGGAAAACGGTTTTACGGTTTTGCGCTATGTTGGCAAACGGGAAATAAAGGGAACAGGATATTTGGGAAAAGCCGCCGCGGGCGACGCCACCGTACTGCGTGTGCGTTTTGAAGAAAATGGGAAGGGCTATGAAATCACCTATTTGATTCAGGCGGATTTGGATAATTATGCCCGCCTGAGCGGTTATTTGTATCGTACCGATGGAACCACAAAAAAAGCCGGACTGGAAACGCTTTTTCATATACGCCGGTAAATATTCAGGTATTGCAAACTAAAAAATTGGTATAATGCCGTCTTTGCATGAGTAGCTTTTTTTAAAAAAGCTGCGGATGAACACGGATATCACTGATTTGATTTGCCGCGGATGAATCTGATTTTCACTGATTAATTTCGTTCGGTGGTTAAATTTTTTCGCGTTCATTGGTCTTTCCGTGATGGTACTCTGTGGCTTTTCTTTTTTGTATTTGTGAGTCCAGTCTAAGAAGGCATAGCCAACGATTTCCACAGAAAGACACGGATTATTTTTATTGAAATTACATTGAATACGGTCGTGTAAATTCGTGGAATTCGTGGTTTTTATAGTGAACTCATTTGTTCTTACCCACAGGGAACAACACAGCGCTAAAGAATTTATAAATGTCGCAAAACCGCAAAGGCTTTACTTTAAAATTTATCTGCGCTTAGTGTTTTAGGTCGGCTAAAATATTTTTTGCTTTTTCCGCAAACGAAGAACCGGGAAAATCCTTAATAATTCGATTTAGAATCCGTTTCGTTTCGTCGTTATCTTTTACATTGTTTTTATACAGATCGGCCGCCCGCAGCATCTTTTCGGCGCTGTTCTCACGTTTGGCCTCCAGCAGTAAAACAACGGCGGCTTTTTTAAAATCATTGATCCGATACGAAATTTCTTCCATCTTTTTTAACACATATTGAATCAGAGAATCGTCGTCTGCTTTTTCGTAACTCTGCGCATAATAATTGCGCGCTTCTACCTGTCTATTCTCTTTTAAAGCGGCATCCCCCATATCTTTCCAGGCAAGGGCTACAAAGGGATGTTCCGGGTAATTCTGGCAAAATAATCGGTAATTGCGGTCCGCTTCCTGCGGATTATTCAGCCTGTTCGCCATAAGCCGGGCTAAGTAAAACTGGGCGTTTCCGCCGTATTTGTCTTCGGAAAATGAATTTATCAAGTCGTAGTAGACTTCCTTAGCTTCGTTAAACATTCTGGCGCGGCGCCAATATGTGTCTGCCAGTACAAGGTCTATTTCCGGTACAAGCGTACTTTGCGGATAGAGAAATAAAACCTTTCTGAACAGGGCAATAGCAGAATAGGGTCTGTTTTGCTTTAAGTACAATCGGCCCTTCCAAAAAATCAAAATATCTTCATAGCGTGACCCGGGAAACTGTTTCAAAAATAAATCAATTTCACTGATAAGAGCGGTAGAAAGTGAATCACAATTTACCTGGTAAATAAAAGAGATAAAACCAAAAACCCCTTCCTGAACAGTAGTGAATTCTTTTATCTTATCTCCGAACTGAAAAAGGGAATCGCTCAGTGTATTTGTTTTAATTTCCGTTCGAATTTGCGCAACAGCGTCGTTTTTAAACTTACTCTGCGGAAAGAGAAATAAAATTTTATAGAAATTCAAAAGCGCCGGATAATGCAGTCCGTTCCGTTCCTGAACAGAGGCGAGCATCCATAGCACTTCTTCGGTTTGCTCACCGGCAGAACCCGCTTCCAGCAAAGCCGGAAGCGCTTCCAATAAATAGGGATCAAACTGGTGCTCGGTATTTTCAAAATAGAGCTGTTGTACAAAGCCAAAGGCTTGCGGTTTGCTATTCTGTGCCCATAAAAAGGACATTAAAATTATAACGGTAAGAATTGTTTTTTTCACAAGAAACCCATTGGTTAAAATTGTAACGGTTTTACAAACAGCACTTTTTCATTGCGTACCGATACGGTCCCCGGAGGTGATTTTCGAATACGGCTCACATAGCGCACCTCGGTAAAAATAACCGGCACCGTAGCCGAAAACCGCGCTTTGCTGTTAGCCGCGGCAATTTGGGCGGCCTGCTCAATTACTTTTTGCGGGGGATGAATATCTTTGCGGGGCAGGCGAATAATTACATGAGAACCCGCTACGCCCTGGGCGTGCATCCACAAATCGCGTTTCCCGGCAAACTCGAAAGTCAATAAATCGTTATTTGCCCCGTTTTTCCCGATAAACACATCCCACTCGTTATCGAGTATCCGCCGTTTAAAGGCATACTGGAGCGATTTACCGCTCCCTGCCGCTCCGCTTTTTGTCTGTATCACTTTCATGGCTTCCAGCTCTTCGTACACCTTTTGCACCTGGGCAATCTTTCCACTCCCCAGCCTGCGCTGAAGCGCCCGCATCTGCTCCAGCTCCGCAAGCAGCGTATCTTTTTTTATCTTAAGAATCTCTTTTTTTTCATCCATATTTTTATATTTATTAAAATAGCGTCCGGCATTCTGAACTGCATTTTTAGCAGGATTCAATTTAATCCGCACCCGCCGGCCGCTTCCGTCAAAAATATCTTCCAACACGACTTCCGATGCGCCGGCTGCGATTTGCGATTGAAACGTAAGTAGTAAATTTCCTTTTAATTCCGCTTCTGTTTTACGCATTTTTAGATCTTCAGCCTGCTGTAATTTTTGCAACGAACGTTCAATGTATTCCAGCCGTTTTTTGATACCCGTTTCGCATTTGCTGCGTAAGCGCTGCAACGCCTCCGTATCGCGCTTTAAACCGATAAACTTCCGCCAGGCGCGGTTTAAATCCGAATAGGTTTCCACGGTAACGTTTAACCGTTCCTGCCGGTGGCGCAAAGGGAAAAGCGACAGGGCCGAACACTGGTTTTGCTCGAAGTAGAGATACTGCTTCCGCTGGGCAATTTCCTGACTTATTGCCGATAAAACAGTGTGCAAACGGCGCAGAGTTTCGGCGGACAATTCTTTAATTTTCTGTCCGGGGAGAGCGCCCAGCCGATAAATGGTTTCGTTTAAAAGCGTTTTGTTAAACGCATAAAAAAGACGGCGCAGGAAGAACTCCAGCTTCTGGTCCGGTTCGGCCAAGGCTGCTTCGACAATGGTCTCTTGCTCAACGGTACGAAAATCAATCTGTTTTTTAGCGGGCGGCCGCTCTTCCCGCGCTTTATCTTTAAAAGCTTCGACCTCTTGTCCCATTTTGTCATACAGATAGATATTGGGCTGACGCCCAAAAAAAATCATCTCCACAACGTAATTGTCCGTTAATAAACGCACATGTTTATCAAAAGGGATTATTTTCAACGCGCGTATGGTTTGCCCTTCCAACGGCAAAAAGATTTGGTATTTTGGCTTCCGAATATTGGAAAGCGGTGCGGAAAGCAGTACAGGAAAGTTCAAGTCGATGGAAACCTGAAAAAGCATTTTAGGATTTTTCAACTGCAAGGTCAGTTCATTCTTTCGGAACGTAAAGGCCTGTTCAATATCGGCGCCTTTAATTTTTCCGGCCAAATATTCTGTTTGTTTTTCAAATAGAAAAAAATTTCTGTACACAGGATGCTTCTTTGCTTTTGTGAACCGGCTTGTTTAAATTCGACATACGTAATTTATAATATTTTTAGCACATAATTCAATTATTTAAGGACTGCCATGAAAAGCATGACCGGCTTTGGAAAAGCCTCGGAATCGGACGATCAATTTGAAGTGACTGTGGAACTGCGCAGCGTTAATAACCGCTACCTCGAAACCGCCATCCGCATCCCAAAAGAATTTTCAGCCTATGAAAATAAAATCCGGACCTGGGTAAAAGAACAATTAGCCCGGGGCAAGGTAAATGTTTTTGTTTCATTATCAAATGTGGAACAGGGTGGAGAAGCGCCTGCCTTGCCTCCGCAAAGGGCGGCCCGTTTGTACAACGAACTGAAACAGCTGGCAATAGACCTGAATATAAAAAACGGCGTTTCGCTACAGGATTTACTGGCCTACCACGCCATTGCCGATAGCGGCGGCGATACGCTGGAAGAAAGACAGTTCGAATCTCTTCTAAAACCGGCTCTGAATAAAGCGCTTCAGCAGTTAAATGCCATGCGCGGTGAAGAGGGCAGCCATTTGCTGGCCGATATTCAATCACGCATCGAAATCATTCGGAACCTGACTAAAACCGTTCAGGAAAACGCCAAATCGAACGTCCGTATGGTTTTTGATAAAATGGTACAGAATGTGGAAGAATTAATCGGCAGTAAAAAAATTGACCCGACTCGTTTGGAGCAGGAAATCGCGCTTATTTCCGATAAAGTAGATATTACCGAAGAATGTGTGCGGATGGAAAGCCATCTGAAACTTTTCAGAGAAACCATTGCCAAAAGCGGTGAATCCGGAAAAAAGCTCACCTTTATTTTACAGGAAATGCTGCGCGAAGCCAATACCATGAATTCCAAAAATGCCGATATCGAAATTCAGCATCAGGTGATTAAAATAAAGGAAGAAATTGAAAAAATAAGGGAGCAGGTACAGAATATTGAATAGGGATGTTATAAAACTTAAAGCGTCTTTAATCGCTTTTTCCGCTCCGTCGGGTGCAGGGAAAACAACAATTGTACGGAAGCTGGCACAAAAATACGGGCAGATGGTTATTTCCATTTCGGCAACTACCCGCGCCAAAAGGCCGAATGAAAAAAACGGGAAGGATTATTTTTTCCTGACAGAAGCGGAATTTAAACAGGCCATTGCACGAAATGCTTTTTTGGAATACGAAGAGGTCTTTGGCAATTATTACGGAACTTTAAAATCGACAGTCGAAGAATTTCGTAGCCGGAGTAAAGTCGTACTCTTTGATATCGACGTCAACGGTGCGCTGGCTGTAAAAAGATACGACCCTGAAGCCCTGCTTATTTTTATCAAACCGCCTTCAAAAGAAGAATTAATCCGACGTTTGAAGGGTCGTAAAAGCGAATCGGAAGCAGCCATTAAAAAAAGGCTGGAACGACTGGATTTTGAATATGGCAAAGCGGATAAATTTGACCATATTGTCGTAAATGATAATCTGGAAACCGCCATCAAAGAAATCGAATCGATACTTTTAGTTAATTCATAACGGGTAAATTTAATGACACTTTCTTGCTGTGATCAGAGCGGGGGAAAGCTATTCCTCGCAGTGGATTTTTTATCCTTTTTAACCCGTTATGCGGAAACCGTACAAATTTTTTGCGCCAAAGATGAACGGGAACAATACCGCGGACTTGCCAGGATTTTCCCTGGCCTGCTCTTTACATCCAAAACGTCAGAGCATTATGATCTGCTCTTTACCGATACTGTTATTACGGCTCCATCGGCGGATCTGGTCTATTTGTTTGCCGGAGAAAATCCGCCTGCCGATTTGGGTGGTAATTACATTCCCCACAGTTCCAGAAACCAATTTACGGAGTATACTCTGCCCGATTTGCCATCGGCGCAGGATATGATTAAACGCTTAAAGACCAAACAGGATTTACAGGGTAAACGAATTTTAATCAGCGCCGGTCCCACGGCAGAAGATATCGATCCGGTACGCTATCTGACCAACCGCTCCAGCGGAAAAATGGGCATTGCCCTGGCCCGGGCCGCGTTTATCCGCGGAGCAAAAACAGAGTTGATACTGGGACCCGCAAAGCAACAGCCTCCGCTGGTGCTACATACCACGTTTGTTCGTTCTGCGGCAGAAATGGCAGATGCGGTGCAAGAAAAATTTGCCGATACGGATGTTTATATTGGAAGCGCGGCCATTGCCGATTACACTCCGCAAAAAATCGAAAGGCAAAAAATAAAAAAACAAAAAAACGGATGGCAGCTAAAACTGAAACGGACAACCGATGTTTTACGGACGCTTGCAAAAAAACATAAACGGCAAATTGTTATTGGTTTTTCGGTAGAAACTAACAATATCATTGCTAATTCTTTAAAAAAACTGGAACAAAAACAACTGGATATGATTGTAATTAATAATCCCAACGAGCAAGGTAGCGGTTTTGCCGTGGATACGAATAAGGTATCTGTTTTGCTGAAAAACGGCCAAATGTACAATTTGCCGTTACAAAGTAAACAGGAGCTAAGTTATAAAATATTGGACTTTTTGCGGGAGATAGAAGCACAACATGCATAAGGCAATTGATGAAGTAAAAAAAATGCTGCAAAATTATTCCTCCGTTTGGGGAAACGAATTATATCTGGAAAAGGCGCTTGCCGAAGTCCTCGTCCAACCGGTTGCCCCCCCAAAACCAAAAGCCGTTCCCAAACAGGCGCCGAAACCGCGTTTGAGTTCACAAAAAATCCCCGCTCAGCGAAGTCCAGAATTGCAGAGCTTTTATTTGCAAATGAAAGCATGTACCAAATGCGCGCTTTCGGAAAGCCGCAATAATCTCGTTTTCGGCTGGGGAAACCCAAACGCCAATTTAATGCTAATAGGCGAAGCCCCGGGACACGATGAAGATGTACAAGGAATTCCTTTCGTGGGCCGGGCGGGACAATTACTGGACAAGATGCTTTTGGCCTCCGGCCTGAAACGGGAGGATATTTATATTGCCAATATGCTTAAATGCCGTCCGCCGGGCAATCGGGATCCCCTGCCGGAAGAAATAATAAAATGCGAGCCTTACCTGCGCCGGCAGCTTGAAATCATCAAACCGAAGGTTTTAATGGCTCTGGGGCGGGTAGCCGGCCAAAGCCTGCTTAAAACACAGGACTCTTTGAGCCGACTGAGGGAACAAACCCATCACTATAATAACATTCCGCTTCTGGTAACCTATCATCCGGCCGCCTTGCTACGTAACCCCAGATGGAAACAGAGCAGTTGGCAGGATCTGAAAAAAATAAAAAAATTACTTCAGAATGTATAAGCCGGCTTGACCTCCGCATCATTTTTGATTATCCTTTTTTACTAATTTTACAAAAAAAATAATGGAGAAACACATGCCCCAAAAGGCCACTGATACTGAATTAATGCGTGTACCGCCGCAATCCCTCGATGTGGAGCAAGCGGTCCTGGGAGCACTGTTTTTAGACAAGGACGCCGTTTCTATGGCGGCAGAGCGAATTTTACCAAATTATTTTTATAAAACCAGCCACCGTCATATTTTTACAGCCATTTTGGACCTGTTCGAAAAAGATACTGAAATCGACCTGTTGACCATCACCGATATGTTAAAGAAAAAAGGGATTCTTGAAGATATGGGCGGGCCGGCTTACCTCGCCGAAATTTCCAATAGTGTGCCATCGTCGGCCAATGTGGAACAACATCTCGAAATTGTACGCGATAAGGCACTATCGCGATTGTTGATAAAGGAATGCGATACGATTATCACCAAGGCTTACGAAGAAAGCGAAGACGTGGATTCACTGCTTGATTTCGCCGAGGGTAAAATATTTGAAATTTCCGAAAAACGGTTAAAAAAAGGGTTTACTGCGCTAGAGCCCATCATCCGTTCCACCTTTGAAAAAATTGAAAAACTAACCCACTCCGGACGTACCGGCATTACAGGGGTGGCCACCGGTTATAAAAAATTAGATGAAATGACCGCAGGATTGCAGCGCTCCGATTTGGTTATTCTTGCCGGACGACCGAGTATGGGCAAAACGGCATTTGCTTTAAATATCGCCCGTAATGCCGCTTTGGACTATGGAATGCCGGTAGGGATTTTTAGCCTGGAAATGGCTGCCGACGCCTTAGCGATGCGCCTTCTTTGTACCGAATCCAAGATAAACCAGATGGCTGTGCGTACAGGTAAATTATCGGAACGCCAGATGGAACTTTTAACACATTATGTCGATAAACTAATGAACGCACCCATCTACATTGATGACACTCCGTCCCTCAATGTACTGGAATTGCGCGCTAAGGCCCGAAGATTAAAAGCCGAAAAGAATGTGGAACTTATCGTAATTGATTACCTCCAATTGATGGAAGGAACCAAAGGGGAGAACAGACAGCAGGAAATTACCCATATTTCCCGGTCTGTAAAAGCCATCGCTAAGGAGCTGGATGTGCCGGTGTTGGCCTTGTCTCAGCTATCGCGTCAGGTGGAAAACCGCGATAAAAGTAAAAAACCGCAGCTTTCCGATTTACGTGAATCGGGTGCCATTGAGCAGGATGCGGATGTGGTAATGTTTGTGTACCGACCGGAATATTATGGTATTATGGAATTTGAAGACACCGGTCAACCGACCCATAATATGTGTGAATTGATCACCGGTAAGCAGCGAAACGGGCCCACCGGTACGGCGCGCTTAACCTTTTTAAAAGAATATGGCAAATTTACGGATCCCGATTTATTTAACGAGGCGAGTGTCCTGTCGGCGGACAGTTTTTAATCATGTTAAAAAAGAACGATAAAGCTTTACTGCTTAAATTACATAAACGCTACGATCCCGAATTCGGTAAATTAGCGACTATAGTCGCCACATACTGTAGGGAAACGGAAAACGGTCTCCTTGAAAAAGCCTATAATTTTGGACTGGAAGCCCATAAAAATCAACAGCGCTATTCCGGTGAGCCATATTTTGGCCATTGCCTGAGTGTGGCATTGATTCTGGCCGAACTAAAAATGGACAAAGCCACCATTATTGCCGCCTTACTGCACGATACGGTTGAAGACACCGATATTACTCTGGAAGATATAAAAGAAGAATTCGGCGAACAGGTAAGCCTGCTAGTAGACGGCGTCACGAAAATGAGCAGTATTAAATTTCAGAACAAAGAGGCGCGCCAGGCCGAAACTTTTCGTAAGATGCTGCTTTCCATGGCCAAAGACATTCGGGTTATTATTATTAAATTCGCCGACCGGCTGCATAATATGCGCACACTGCACCATGTACCGGACAAAAAGCGGCCGCGAATTGCCATTGAAACCCGGGATATATATGCGCCTCTCGCACACCGTTTAGGAATCGCCAGAATTAAATCCGAGTTAGAAGACCTCGCTTTAAAACATCTCGAAAATGAAGTCTACCGAAACCTGGTTCAGGAAATTAAAATAACTAAGGCCGAGCGCGAATCTTATATCGATGAGGTGACCAACCCTATTAAAAAAGAGCTCACGGAACACAATATTACCGCAGATATTTCGGGGCGTCCAAAATCATTTTTTAGCATTTACAATAAAATGCAAAAACGTAACCGTCCTTTTGAAGAGATTTATGATCTGCTCGCTATTCGGATTATCGTAAAAAAAATAGAAGAATGCTACTATATTCTCGGGCTTGTACACAGTCTTTACATGCCTGTTTACGATCGTTTTAAAGACTATATCGCCATGCCTAAAATTAATGGCTACCAGTCGTTGCATACAACGGTGGTTGGCCCTAAAGGCAGAATGATAGAGATTCAGATCCGTACTGTTGCCATGCACGAAATGGCTGAAGACGGAATTGCCGCGCACTGGAAATATAAAGAAGACCAGTATGGCAAAACACAATTTGAAGATCATCTGAAATGGGTAAAAGACCTGTTAGAAAGACAGATGCAGGAGCGCGACCCCGGTGATTTTATGGAGAACCTGAAAATTGATCTTTTTCAGGATGAAGTCTTTGTGTTTAGTCCCAATGGCGATTTAATTAAACTGCCGCGCAATTCTACTCCTATCGATTTTGCCTATGCCATTCATACCAATATCGGCAATCAGTGTATCGCTGCAAAAGTAAACGGCAAAATTGTTGCCTTGCGCACCCCGTTAAAAAGCGGACAACAAATCGAAATTATCACGTCACAAAATCAAAAACCAAGCCAGGACTGGCTTTCGGTGGTGAAAACGAGCAAAGCCCGGCACTGGATAAAAAAAGTATTGCGAGACGAGCAAAAAGCCCAGACGCTTCAAATCGGCAATGAAATTCTGGTTAAATATTTAAAGAAATTCAAATTAACTCCGGATAGCCCAAAAGTTGTAGAATGCCTGAATGGGTTTGGTTTTCAGGATATGAACAGTTTGCGTATCTCCATCGGACGGGGCGAATTTGTGGTTGAAAAAATCGGACAGAAATTATTTCCCGTAACTGAGGAAAAAGACAGAAAACCCGATAATTTCTTTGTTAAATATTTAAAACGGGCCCGTAGCGATTCCGGGATTCGTGTTCATGGAATCGATAACATGTTGTTGCATTTTGCAAAATGTTGTCAGCCGGTACCCGGAGATCGAATTATCGGTTACTTAACTAAAGGAAAGGGTATTACCATTCACCGCACCGACTGCAAAAATATGATCAAATTATATGAAGATAAAGAGCGGGTTATCGAAGTAGACTGGGATATCGACGACCGACAAACCTTTCAGGTGCATCTGTCAATTCTTGGAGAAGAACGTAAAAATCTGTTACAAGACATCACCCAGTGTATCTCCAAACAGGAGATAAATATCATAAGTGTTTATTTTAGCGTTCAGGACATGTACGCCAAAGGCCAGTTAAATATAGAAGTAAAAGATCTTCGACATCTTACAAAAACAATGGCAAGCATTCGCAAACTTCCCGGAGTATTTACCGTCGAAAGGGTGGAAGATACTTCAAATTTAAATACTTCTACTTGATATACTTTAACTTCTTTTTTACATTTTTACAAAGCATACTATTTTTTGAAAGGAATACGACTTGTAATATGTCTACATTACCCAGGCGGGGTTAGATAAGCTTAAAGAATAACTACACGAGTTAAAATTTATAAAGCGGCCCGTGGTTTCCCAAAAAATCGCTACCGCCCGGGAACATGGCGATTTAAAAGAAAATGCCGAATACCATGCAGCCCGTGAAGAACTTTCTTTTTTGGAAACA
>JAJRSO010000039.1 GCA_024278755.1 Calditrichota bacterium
TAATTTTTTGCCGATCGACTGGCGTAATCTACGCTTTAAAATGGAAATCGCCCGTTCCGTCGGCGTCGAAAAACTGATTACCTTCGAATTTTCTCACTTTATGAGCCCCAATTCGCCGTATATATCCGCCCATAATTTATACAAAAGATATAAGGAATGGTTAGATGAAAAATAATCGCCTAATAAAGCGCCTTGTATGCTTATTTTTATTCGTGTTCATCGCCAATATACAGGCGCAAAATTTCGTACGCACCGAGGGCAGAAAAATCGTAACCGCGGACGGTAACTATTTGCAGCTAAAAGGAGTGAGCCTGGGATTTTGGTTAATGCCGGAAGGTTATCCTTGGATGCTATCCAATGTATTCGCGCCGAGACAATATTTTGATTTGTTTGCCGACTTAATCGGGCCGCAAAAATCGCGGGAATTCTGGAAAACGTATCAGGATGTCTTTATACAGGAAGGGGATATACGTTATATAAAGCATCTCGGGTTTAACTCGGTTCGCGTTCCTTTCGACTATCGTTTGTTTGCCGACGAATACTACTTGGGAAGCAGCGCACAAAGAGGATTTGAACTGCTGGACAGGGTAGTGGGCTGGTGTAAAAAAGCCGGACTATGGGTTATCTTCGATATGCATGCCGTGCCGGGCGGTCAGGCCGGATGGCACACGGACGACGGCTATACCTACCCCTGGCTGTTTGAAGACGGCGGAGAGGTTTATCAGCGCCAAACCATACAGATATGGCAGCGCATTGCCCGGCATTTTGCCGACGACACAACTGTCATCGGCTATGATTTGCTGGGCGAGCCCATTCATCAATATTGCGACACGACCAGGCTGTATCCGCGCCTCGAACCGTTTTATAAAAAGCTGGTCTCCGCCATTCGCGAAGTAGATAAAAATCATATCGTATTTTTGGGAGGCGTATTCTGGACACGTAATTACGATTATTTTAGCGCTCCCTTTGATGATAAAGCGGTTTACACTTTTCATCTCTATAACTTTACTCATCCGTATACGTCGTTTGATTATTTTCTGGATTTCAGTAAAAAACATAACGTTCCGTTATGGTTGGGCGAGTTTGGCGAGATGAGCGTAAGCTTTGTGGATACGCTGCGCCGTTTATGCGAAGATAATCAGGTAGGCTGGTGCTTATGGTCGTATAAAAAAATGAATAATAACCACACTATTATGCAAATAAAAGAACCGAAGAACTGGAAAGCCATTGTGGATTATTCTTATGGCTGTTACAAAGATTATCTGGAAAAAGTGCAATCGCGTCCCTCCAACCAGGTATCGCAAGCCGCTTTGGATGAGTTTTTGATTAATTGTCAGTTCATAAACTGTATTCCTTCCGGGTTTTATTTGAAGGCTTTAGGAATGGGGGAAAAAAATGAAGAAAATTAGTCTTGCAGCCGGTTTGCTATTGCTCTTCTCGTTTGCTTGTTACGCGCAATGGCTGAAAGTCAGTCCCGACGGCCGCCGTCTTATTGATGAAAACGGAAAAGCATTTCTTTGGATCGGCGACACCGCCTGGGAATTGTTTCATCGTTGTAACCGCGAAGAAGCGGATATGTATTTGAAAGATCGAGCAAAAAAGGGATTTAATGTGGTACAGGCGGTTGCTCTGGCCGAGCTGGACGGTTTGAATACGCCTAACCCTTACGGGCACAAACCCTTGGTTGATAATGATCCGCTGCAACCCAACGATAAATACTTTGAGCATGTGGATTGGATCATAGAAAAAGCGGCGGATTATAATATGTATATCGCGCTGCTGCCCACCTGGGGCGATAAATGGCATGACGAGGGTGCTATTTTTGATACCGCGGATAAAGCGAGTCGTTACGGACAATGGCTGGGCGAACGGTATGAACAACAGTGGAACATAATCTGGGTTTTAGGAGGCGATCGTTTTCCTAAAAACGATAACCACTATAAAGTTATCCGCGCTATGGCCCGGGGGATTAAAGAGGGCGGCGCCAATAAACAATTAATGACTTTTCATCCCTGGGGAGCAAAATCATCGTCCGAATACTTTCACAATGACGACTGGCTGGATTTTAACATGGTTCAAACCGGGCATTGGAACCGGCATGAAAAAGTTTTTAAGATAATAAGCGCAGACTATGCGCTTGAACCGGTTAAACCCGTCATTAACGGCGAACCTCAGTACGAAGATATCGCGGTTCGTTTCACTCCTGACAACGAACGTTTTACGGCTTACGACACGCGGCAGGCGACATATTGGTCAATTTTATCCGGAGCTTTCGGTCATACTTACGGTAATAATAATATTTGGCAAATGTGGCTGCCCGGACGAAAGCCGGTTATTTTTGCTCGGCTTTCCTGGAAACTGGCTATGCATCAACCCGGTGCCGCTCAAATGGGCTTTGTACGGAAAGTGTTTGAATCACGGCCTTTCCTGGACTTGGTTCCCGACCAACAGATCCTTTCCGACTATTATGGTCAGCGTTATGAAATAATTCGTACGGCGCGGGATAAAGATGGCTCCTTTTTAATCGCTTACATTCCTCAAGGACAAACGACGCGGCTAAGAATGCAAAAATTAAATGCCGATACGGTTTCCGGTTACTGGTTCAATCCCCGCGAAGGCCTCAGCAAAAAGATCGAACCGTTTGCCAATCCCAAAA
>JAJRSO010000040.1 GCA_024278755.1 Calditrichota bacterium
AAGTGGCGGCGGCGGTACGCCCGGAACGGTTGTATTGGAAGCTGAAGATGCTAATACCATAAGCGGCGCGTCGGTAGTTAACAGCG
Organism: Calditrichota bacterium; assembly: GCA_024278755.1. GTDB lineage: Bacteria > Calditrichota > Calditrichia > Calditrichales > Calditrichaceae > JANTFQ01. The sequence continues at coordinate 87 of JAJRSO010000040.1, forward strand.
GAGCTGCCAGCGGCGGCTCGTATATCGATTATACCGCGTCCGGTCAGTACATAGAATTTACGGGTATTAATTCCGACGGTGGAAGTTCCGTATTAACTGTCACGGAAGCCAGCAACCGGCCGAACAATTGGGCGACTTCTGTAAAGGTGTATGTAAACGGTATGGCTTTGTCCACCTATTGGTTGTCACCGACCGGAGGCGAGACAGCCTGGGTTGAAACGACTTATGACATAACGCTAAATCAGGGAAGTAACACGATTAAAATCGTCGCCGACTATGATCACAGCCAGAATATCGACAAAATCAGCTTAACTAATGTGTTGACGGATGGCCTGTCGAAGAAAGACGCCCAAGAAGTTGATAAGCGTGTGGAAACGCCGTCGGATTTTGTATTATTCCAGAACTATCCCAATCCGTTTAATGCGGGCACGGTTATAAAATACCAGCTTTCGCAATCAGGATTTGTAGAACTTCAGATTATTGATTTATCCGGTAGAAAAGTAACCACATTGGTTTCAAAACAAGAGTCACCAGGATACTATCAGGTCCATTGGAACGGTCTGGACTCTAAGGGAGTCTCTGTATCGAGCGGCATTTATTTATATCAATTACGAATCGTTTTTGATAATCAAGCTCATATATTAAGCCGTAAAATGCTTTATCTCAAATAGCCTAGGCAGTAAAATACAGACAAGGGAATGAAACCCCATTCCCTTGTCATTTTAATAGTATATCGTCTTATAAATTATGGGTGATATAATGGCATTAAAACAAATCGTTCTCATATTGTTTATATGTGTATTGCTTTTTATTCCTATGGAAATACTTCATTCTCAATCTGAAAATACGGAATTCATCCAACTAATCGTCCGCGGCGATGATATGGGTATGGCGCATTCCGTTAATGAAGCCATTATAAAAGCTTATAAAGAGGGTGTTATGCGCACGGTTGAGCTTATGGTTCCCTGCCCCTGGTTTCCGGAAGCGGTAAAACTACTTAAGGAAAATCCCGGTTTGGATGTGGGCATCCATCTGGTATTAACCAGCGAATGGGATGCCATGAAATGGCGGCCGTTGACCTGCGCGCCCGGCCTGATTAACGACGAGGGCAATTTTTATCCCACTGTGTGGGATGATGAACGATTCCCGCCGGGCAGCAATGTATTGGCCGGCGATTGGAAAATAGAAGAGGTAGAAGCGGATCTGCGGGCGCAAATAGAGCTGGCAACGCGTAATCTTCCGCGTATCAGCCATTTGAGCGACCACATGGCCTTTACCAGAGCCGATTCCCGACTTAAACGTTTGGTAGAAAAATTGGCTAAAGAATATGATCTGGAAGTGAACCTTGAAGACTACAACGTAAAGTACGCCGGCGGTTTCGGCGGCGCGCAAACTACGGCCGAGCAAAAAACGGATACGCTGGCGGCAATATTGGAACGATTAACGCCCGGCCGCTGGATTTTTATCGATCATCCGGGGTTGGATACGCCGGAATTGCAAGCCTTGTCTCACCCGGGTTATGAAAATGTGGCCGCAGACCGCGCCGGTGTAACCCGCGCCTTCACCAGCGAAAAGGTATTGAATATAATTCGGCGACGAGGGATCAAATTAATCGGTTACAGTGCGTTAAAAATGAATAAATGATCGAAGGATATTTTTTCTGGAAACTGCTCGACAAAAACAAAGTACGCTTTATCGGGGATAATGGAATTTCCCCTTTCGGCAATCAATGGCACACTTTCCCGATGCAAGCCATGATATTAGCATTGAATATTATGGTGGTACGGTTTTTGTCCAATAAAGAAATATTTATCAAAATTTAGGCTGGAAAAAATCAAAACCATATTATTGGCGAAATAGCATGTCATATTAAAAAATCTAGGAGAGAACCTTATGCCGAATTACGTATTTCTTACGCTTCTATCCCTGCTCGTTTTAGCAGGTTGTATTACGACCAAAACCAATAACGAAAATACAAACAATAAAAGGCCAAAACGATTTTTCTCTGAAAAAAGTTTCTGGAACCAACCCATCCCCGAAGACGCCGAGGTGGACCCGCGCAGCGAAAAATGGATTAACATGCTGGAACAGGAACCGACCGGCGAAAATTTTGGCATTTCTTTTAAGAAGTGGACAATTCCGGTATATGAAGTGAATGAACATACACCGTTGCATTATGTTAAATTCCATTATTTAAATGACGATGAAAAGAAAATGTTGATCGTTTCACTCCCGCACGAAAGATTCGGTCATGGCCCCGGTTTTAACCCCGTGCCTATTCCCGTTAACGCCACGCCAGACCCGCAAGCGGACGCCCATTGTGTGGTTGTGGACTGGGACCGTATGCTGGCCTGGGATATGTGGGGGCTAAAGAAATTGCCGGACGGCAGCTGGGAATCCAAAACTGGCATGCTCACTCGCTTGGACGGCGACGGTGTTTTCGACGGGTATCAGCTCGGATATGTTGACGGGGAAAGCGTACATTTTCATGGGCCGAGCAGAGCAGCGGGTGTACCCGCCTTTGCAGGATTGATTATGTACGATGAGGTAATGAGCGGCGAAATTAAACACAAATTATCCTGCGCCACCCGTTATGCGGCTTATAGAGAGTTCGTATATCCGGCAAGCTGGACAGACGGCTATGTGGAAGGCGGCATCCCCGAAGGCGCCGTGATCCGTTTAAACCCGACCCTGGATTTATCACAATTTAACTTAACGAAGGAAGAAACCACCATTGCCAAAGCCTTACAAAAATACGGCATGGTAATCGTGGATATTGCTCAGGGGCAGCCCATTTATGCGGAAGGCCTGTGGGGACACCCGGATAAAAGCTGGGAAGGCAAGCTACGCGAATGGGACGGCGGTATTAATTCGATTCCCTACAAGCATTATCAAATCATGAAAGTCGAAAACATTGTTAAAAAAGGGGATACAAGCTCATACCGTTTCGGTCGGCTTGTTGATTCATTAAGAGAAGAAATAGAGCAAAGTCTATCCTCGCAAAAAATAAATAACAGATAGAAAACAAGAATGAAAAGAAGAGATCTGTTAAAAAACACAGGCCTTTTCGGCATAAGTGCCTTACTGGCGCCCGCTTTGAGCGCTAAAGGATTATCCGTAAAAACGCCAAATGAAAAACTAAAAATCATCGTGTCCGGCGGACACCCCGACGACCCGGAAACCGGCTGCGGAGGAACAATTAAGTTATTGACAAACGCCGGCCATCAGGTTATCAACTATTATCTGACGGTTGGGCAAGGCGGCATTGAGGGCCTTTCCGCGCAGAAAGCCGCGGAAATACGTAAAAAAGAGGCCGTTGAAGCCTGCCGCATACTGGGTGCGCAGCGCGTTTTTGGCAGCCAGCTTGACGGCGCCGCCGAAGTCAACAAAGCGCGATATGACGAGATCTTACAGTTTCTGGAAGAGCAAAAGCCCGATGTGGTCTTTACCCAATGGCCCATCGACACCCATCCGGACCATCGCGCCTGCTCGCTGCTGTTTTACAACGCCTGGCTGCGCAGTTCATCGGGGTTCGATTTGTATTACTACGAAGTGATGACCGGCCGTCAGACCCAGAATTTTACTCCTACCGTATTCGTGGATATTTCATCCGTTATCGAAAGCAAGCGCAAGGCCTGTTTTGCCCACAAAAGCCAGAAAGTGAAAGAATGGTACGACAATATCCACGGTGTAATGGAAAAATTCAGGGGCGGACAGTGTTACGCCCGATACGGCGAAGCCTTTGCCCGCCAGCAGCCTTTTGGCTCAAATTTATTTTCTTGAAAATGTAGTTTTTTTAGGCACGCATAAAATTGTTTAAAATATTTATCTTCATCAAAATTACGCTAATCTTATACTTTGCGCTCATGATCATGTTTGAAATAAATGATTTGCCCAATGTGTCCCGAAATTGACGGGTAAACCGGATAAAATATAAACTGTTAAACTTAAAACATAAGAACCGTTGAGGATTAAATTACAAGTGACCAAAGTAGGAGGTGTGCATTTATGCAGGAATTAGCATCAACAACCCTCGCCAAGGAGGAATTGGATTACGGCAAAATAAAAGAAAGCTTTAAAATAGATCCCGCCAATCTGGAAAGAGAAATTCACTTTACCAAAGTTTATAAAAAACATTTTAACAAACCGCCTTATGTACTTGAATTAGCTTGTCTTAGAGCCCAATTTCCTGCCATGTTTGCGCCGATTGCCGAAAGTATGTGGTTTGCGGGCGAGTACAACAAAATGCTCGTCGGCGTTGATCCCGAACGGGGCGACCTGGTCGAAGCCGGTTACTTTTGTAAGTTCGGCGCTTTGGAAGAGGAACTGAATAAACCGGATATTAGCGAACAGCATAGGAGGGATATTCAATATCTGCTCAATTTTTGGCGGCAACACAGCACCTATACCAAATGCAGGGCGGCCTTTCCTCCCGAAGTAACCCGAGCGCTGCCGGATGATGATTATTACAGCGGCAGACAAATCGCTTATCCTATGTTCGGCTTGGGCGGCCCCTATCTGAATTATGACAAACTGGCACGGATTGGTATTAACGGCCTGCGGCAGGAAGTGGAATACGCTCTGAGTAAAATAGACCAATCGGATACAAAAAGAGTAGGATTCTATAAACTGCTGTTGGGAACTCTGGCTTTGTTTACCGAAAATTGTTTGTGGTATGCCAAGGAAGCCGAAACTAAAGCGGCGCTGGCAACCGATGCGGCGGATATCAAACGCTTGCTGACGATTGCGGCAAGCTTAAAACATATTGCCGGCAAGGCTCCTGAATCATATCATCAGGCGCTTCAATTGGTCTGGCTGTTCAACTTGCATTCCTTAACTAAAAACTACGGCAGGCTGGATGTGGTGCTGGGCGATTTTTTAGCCGCCGATTTGGATACGGGGCGCATAAATTATGATGAAGCCTTAGAAATGACTGTCTCTTTTTGGAAGGCTATTGTGAAACGCGGCGATAATTTTAACAACCGCATTGTCATCGGCGGGAAAGGACGGCGTAATCCGAAAAATGCCGACCGCTGGGCAAAGCTGGCTCTGGAAGTACAGGGCATTGTGCGTGATACCATCCCTCAGTTAAGTTTACGCTGGTACAAAGGAATGGATGAGAGACTTTATCATCTGGCTTTTGAAACCCTGAGTAAAGGTTCCACTTTTCCCATTATTTATAATGATGACGCCAATGTGACGGGTGTGAAAAGCGCTTTTTATGTGCCGTATGACAAGGCCGAACAATACATTATGTACGGCTGCGGAGAATATATCATCAACCATCAAAGTATCGGATCCCCCGATGCAGCCATCAATATTGCCAAAGCTTTGGATGTTTCGCTGCACAACGGTTGGGATTCTTTTTACAAAGAAGAACGCGGCCTTAAACTCGGCTCTTTGGAAGATTATGCGACATTTGAAGACCTGCAAAAAGTCTTTGCCAAACAAGTGGAATATTATATAGAAAATCTGGCCAAAGCCACGGAAATTATCTATCGGGTTACGGGTGAAGATTGCGCGTTTCCCTTTTTAAGTCTGTTGTATGACGATTGCATTCCGCGTGGTAAAGGCATTTTACAGGGCGGGGTGAAAATTTTGGGCGGTGAGGTAGAATCCTTTGGCAATAATACCGCCGCCGATAGTCTACTGGGAATAAAGAAAGCGGTGTATGAACAAAAGATATTTACGCCGCGCCAATTATTGAAAATGTTGAAAAGTAACTACGAAGGATATGATAAAGAACGGCAGACCCTTTTAAATTTTCCAAAATTTGGCAATGATAACGAGGAAGCCGACGCCATGTCGGTTTGGGTAAATACACTTGTGGCGGAAACCTGTCGCAAACAGACACAAAAAACATCGCTGGATAATTTCCTAATGGTTATGATTAATAACGGCGACTCGGTTATGTTCGGGAAATATACCGGCGCTACGGCCGATGGCCGTAAAGCCGGCGTTCCGCTGTCCAATGGCAACCAGCCCGGCTCCGGATACGATAAGAACGGTTTAACAGCATTGCTCAATTCTATGACCAAATTAAATCCGGGAGTCCATGCAGGCGTAGTGCATAATGTGAAACTAAGCCGCAGCCTGTTCAACGAAAAACGTCCTGTGGTGGAAGCGCTCTTTAAAGGATATTTCGACAACGGCGGTACGCAGGTTATGATTACCATAACCGATCGAAAAGAGCTGGAAGACGCGTTAGCCCATCCCGAAAAGTACACAAATCTAATCGTCCGTGTGGGCGGGTACAGCGAGCGTTTTATCGACTTGCCGCGTGATGTTCAGATGGAAATTATCAATCGGACGCTCTATTAGCATGGCTGTTTCTGAGTTGTTTGCCAATGTTTTTGATATCCATCGTTTCTCGGTTAACGACGGCCCGGGAATCCGCACTACAATATTTTTGAAAGGTTGCCCCTTACGCTGCCTCTGGTGTCATAATCCGGAATCCAAACGCATGCGGCCGGAAATAGCCTTCTTGGCCGATAAATGCACGCTCTGCCGCGGCTGCGAGTCGGCTTGCCCGCAAAATGCGCATATTTTTGAAAATGAAATACATATCTACGATCGAAGCCGCTGCGCTTATAGTTTTGAATGTGTGGCAGCTTGTAAATTCGACGCTCTCCGGCTGACTGGATATAGGAAAAGCCTGCCGGCGCTGACCGACCTCGTTTTGAAGGACCGCGCCTATTATGAAAATTCCTGCGGAGGCGTTACCCTTTCCGGCGGCGAGCCCATGCTTCAAGCTGATTTTCTAGAAGTATTTTTAAGAGAAATGAAAAGGCATCGCGTTCACACCTGTGTGGATACCACAGGATACGCCGGACGGGATGATTTTGAACGCATTCTGCCTTATACGGATGTCTTCCTTTTTGACTATAAAGCCACCAATGAACAAACGCATAAAGCGTTAACCGGCGTTCCGCTTAAACCGATTTTAAATAATCTGGATTTTCTTTATAGAAAAGGGGCAGAAATCATCCTGCGCTGTCCGCTTATTCCAGGTGTAAATGACACGGAAGATCATTTACGCGGTATTGCCGATTTAAATAAAAAATATCCCCGCCTGAAAAATATCGAGATTTTGCCTTACCATAATACCGGTAACGCTAAGTACGAACGTTACGGATACGAAAATCCCTTGCCCGGTCTGCCTTCGGCCGATGAACAAACCATAAACCGCTGGATCGAAACTTTGGCCGGTTACAATGTATTTGTTAGCAGACCCAGTGATTATTAGCTGCCCGTTTGGCTTCCTCATTGCGCTGGGCAAATCGAAACAGAGAGCATTATTTAAAACGTTAACTGTAAATCAATCAAAGAAAAGGATGTAGCATGACACAAACGAAAGCGAATGACAAACTGACCGTACTAGAGAAGCTGGGATTTAGTGCCGGAGAATATTCTTCTTCAATTGTTTGGCAAACCCTGATGTTCTTTCTGCCCTCTTTTTATACCGACACTTTCGGTTTATCGGCCGCGGCCGTGGGAACCATGTTCCTGGTTATCCGTTTCTCCGACGCTTTTAACGATCCTATTATGGGCGTTATCGCCGACCGTACCAACACGCGCTGGGGAAAATTTAGGCCTTATATCCTCTGGTTTGCCGTGCCTTACGGTATTTTAGCCATGCTTATGTTTACCACGCCCGATTTAAGCGATACGGGCAAATTAATTTATGCCTATATTACCTACGGATTAATGATGGTGGTCTATACCATCATAATGATTCCTTACAATTCCTGGGTAGGAGTTATTTCACCCAATTCGGAAGAACGCACCAGCGTATCGTCTTATAAATTTGTGTTTGCCTATCTGGCCGGTATCACCGTACAGGCCTTGGTTTTGCCAATGGTTGAGTATTTCGGACAAGGGGACGACGCCACAGGCTACCGCACCACTATGATTATTCTTGGCTCGGTAAGTATCGTATTTTTTCTCTTTACCTTTTTCTCTGCAAAAGAACGCGTCCAGCCGGAGGCGTCTGTAAAATCCGGCTTAAAAGACGATTTAAAAGACCTGCTGCGAAACAGGGATTGGATTATGATCTTCATCACCTCACTTTTGTTATTGGTTTACGTGATAATCAGAAGCGGGGATATTGTGTATTATTTTGAATATTACATCGGCAGCAAAGACCTGGCTTCGGCCTTTATGGTATCGGGTACCGTTGCTGTTCTGCTTGGCGTTTTGCCGACAAAATGGCTTTCGTCGAAAATTGGTAAAAAGAATTTATTTATCATTTCGTTGGTTATTATCGCTTTGTCTCAACTCGTTTTTTATTTTGCATCCCCCGATGATATTGTTCTTATTTTTGCCGCACAGATCGTATTTTCCATAGCATCCGGCCCGACGATGCCCCTAATATGGGCTATGCTGGCCGATACCGCAGACTATTCGGAATGGAAAACCCACCGACGAGCTACGGGACTTATTTTTTCTGCGGCTAATATGTCTATTAAAAGCGGCGTGGCCATAGGTGGCGCTGCCATAATGTGGATTCTGGCATATTTCGGATATCAGGCCAATCAGCCGCAAAGCCTGGACTCACTTTTCGGTATCAAAATATTGATGAGCTTTATACCGGCAGCCATTGCCGCTTTGTGTATTGTCCCGCTTCTTTTTTACCGCCTGGATGACCAAAAAATGAAACAAGTAGAAGCAGATTTAAGAAAGCGTAAGGAACAAAATAGCGGTGACGCCCTACTCGAATGGGATGAAAGGATAAAATAAAACCTTTTTTTCCGGTAGTATATCTATCCGGCTAAATTTTATTATGTTAACAATTGGGTAAATTAAGGAAAGTAATTTGCCATGTTAAAAATATTTTCTAAAATAACCGGTTGGATAGTCGTAATGCTTTTCCTCTTCGTATTGTGGCAATGCGCAACGCAGAAGGAAAAAGATAATCCGTCACCGGTTAAAATCATCTTCGATACGGATATGGGGTCGGATTGTGATGATGTGGGCGCCTTGGCTTTGCTGCATGCCTATGCCGACGACGGTAGAGCGGAAATACTGGCCTGTATTTACAGCTCCGGCAAAGTGCCTTACGGCGCCGGCATTATCGATGCGATTAATACCTATTACGGAAGACCGGATATTCCAATCGGGGCCTACTATGGCGATGACATCGGCGACCCGATCGATAAAATGAGCGCCGAAAAACTGGCCAAAGATACCTCAGCTTTTGGGAACGATATTATCCACAATTTTGACGCCGAAGAACAAACCGTGCTAACTCGCAGAATTCTGGCAAATCAGACTGACCATAGCGTAACCTATATTACGGTTGGGCATACCAAGGGTATTTATGATTTATTGGTATCTAAAGCGGATAGTATTTCTCCGTTAGACGGCATGGAACTGGTTAAACGTAAAATCAAATGCTGGATAGCTATCGGCGGCACCGATCAGAACGACTATTATAATCTGGATTGGAATTTTGCCCGAAACGGCGCCGGGCCTTATACAAAATATGTAATCGATAATTGGCCGGTTAAGGCGGTTTTTGTTCTGGGCGGGATGACGGTCTTTCTGGGAAAATGTCTCAAGCCCACTCCTCCGGGCAATATTGTGCGCACAGCTTACCGTGATTGGCTGTGGTGGTGGGGCAAAAAAACATTGGACGATCAAAGACTAAGCTGGGATTTAATGGCCGTATATTACGCTATAGAAGGTATCACACCCACCCTTCGCAACGAAGGCTACGGCTGGATGGAGGCGCGGGAGAACGGCGGAACCAAATGGCATAAAGAACCGGCCGATAGCAACAGACAATTAATAAAACAGATTGGCGGCACGGATAAGATATTAGAAGAATATTTTGGAAAATTGATCGCCAGAGCGCCGAAACTCGAAAAGAAAAATCGTAGATGAGCTTTTTGGATACGCTTAGCAAAGGTGAATAACGTCGAACTTATCCCCATGATTCTGTAATACACAAGAATTTTGCGTTAAACCAAAAAAAAATAAGGAGCCGAATCGATGTATATAAAAGCCATTTATTGCCTCATACTCACCGTGTTTTTATCGCATTCCATTGCCCAGATTCAACTACATCCGAAAAATCGTCATTATTTTAACTATAAGGATAAACCGATCGTATTGATCGCTTCAAGCGAACATTACGGCGCCGTCTTAAATACCGATTTTGATTTCGAAATCTATCTAGAAACATTACAAAAAATCGGCTTAAATCATACGAGGATATTTCTTGGCGACTATGTGGAAAGTAAAGAAGCTTTTTGCATAGAAACCAATACGTTAAGCCCCGATGCCGATAAATTTATTTGCCCCTGGCAACGGAGCGATATCCCCGGTTATGCTCTGGGCGGAAATAAATTCGACCTGGCCAAATGGGATGACAATTATTTTAGCCGTCTTCATCAATTTATGAAGAGCGCTCGCGATAAAGATATTGTTGTAGAGGCCGTATTATTCTTTGCCAGTTATACGCTCGAAAATGCGCCTCTCTATTTTAAGAACAATATTAATAAAACCGATAGCATTCCCGCTAATAAATACATGACCTTATCCAACGGTAATGTCCTTCAGTGGCAAAAGAAGTATTGTATTAAGCTGGTAGAGGAATTAAATCGCTATGACAATTTGATAATTAATATAGCCAATGAACCCTGGTTTGCCAATCAGGCTAATCCCGGTTTTGTTAGCCCTCCGCCCGAGGCGACAAAAAAATGGATTCAAACCGTAAGCGAATGGATTGTTGAAGCGGAAGCGAGCCTGCCTAAAAAACACCTGATCTCGGTAGATTATAGTAATGAAGGTATAGTAATTCCCGAAGAGGATTTATCCGGATACTATAGAAATATCTCTGTTTTCAATCACCATTACGATAGAAACGCCAGGTCGGCTACGCTGAATTATGACAGGGTAAACCGCGTCTTATCCTTTAACGAAACGGGACTCATGCCGCCTTCAACGCCGCAATACCGCATACAGGGCTGGAAGTATATATTCTCGGGCGGCGCCTTATACAATAATCTGGATTTCACTTTTCAGGTGGGATACGAGGATGGCAGCGGGGGCACAAATTTTACCTGCGCGTGGTATTCGGCTTGCAGCGATCCCCAAACCAAATATCAAATGGCGGCCTTGCTTCGCTTCGTTCAGTCCATACCTTTTATAAACATGAAACCCGATTTCTCTGTTGTCGCCGTGAATTACGGCGATGAAAATATATATCCCTTTGTTTGGAAAGGACACGAATACGCCGTGTATTTTGAAGGAGGAAGCCGGGCAAAGATAAAACTGCATATTCCCGACGGCGTCTGGATTGTTCGCTGGATTAATCCCTCAGACCTAAAAATTATCTCAAATGAGAAGATTAAAATAAGCGGCAATTTTTGCGAACTGTTAGGGCCCGAATATACAGACGACGTTTTACTTCATATTACCAAAACTACGCAAGGATTGAGGTGAATAGAATAATTCTTCTTATCTTTGTAGGCTTTGTAGTTTTTTCTTGTGAAAAAGGCCTCCAAAGCAGCCGCTACAAGCCAAAGTTTACAAGCGAGTGGAATACCGTCGAACAGAAAATACTCGATACCTGGAAACAATCCAAAGTTGATTCCACTGCCTGGCAGATGCCGGGCAGTTTACAGCTGCCGCTTACCTATTTTAGCATCCATCCGGACAGAAATGTTTTGTTCGGATGGGACACCTATTTTACCAATGAGGGCCTGCTGTTTGTAGATTCGTTTAAGGTTTATGCCAGAAACGCCGTCGAGAATCAATTTGCCGAAATTGAACAAATAGGGTATGTACCCAATTCCAGCGAACCCTGGGGTATCAACCGCTCTCAACCGCCGTATTTATCGATGTCGGTTCGTAGAATATATGAAACCGACCTTGCCGACAAGGAGTGGCTTGCAAAGGCTTTCGGTTTCCTTAAAAAGGAATATACATTCTGGACGGACACTTCTTCTTCGGCCATAGAAACGCATAAAACACCTGTGCTTGGCTTGCAGCGTTATTCAAATTGTGCAGGCAAAGAAGAACTCCTAAAGTTTTATGATGAAATAAAACACAGATTCGATTTTCCCGATTCTCTTTCGGACGATAAAAAGATTGCGCTGGCAAACGCCTGGATGACGGAAGCAGAAAGCGGAATGGGAAAGAAAGGCGGAAAGCCGTAAAAAATTGATTAACCGTTATTGCTGGGATGATAAAAAAGGACTGTACAGAGATTATGATTTTATTAATAAACGATTTTCGCAAACTGCCTCCGTTATAACCTTTTATCCGCTATGGGCGGGAATAGCGGCAAAAGACCAGGTCGCAAAGGTTGTAGCTAATTTATCCGTATTCGAATACGAATATGGCCCCACCGTCTGCGAAAAAAACAGTCGCGAAAATCAATATCAATGGGATTATCCCACCGGCTGGCCGCCGATTTATTATTTAGTGATAAAAGGGTTGGACAACTATGGTTACAAACGGGAAGCGAGACGCATTGCCGCCAAATACCTGGATGTCGTTGCCAAGAATTTTTTCAATCCGCAGCCTGCGGTCTATTTTGGAAGCGATGGAAAAAAGGAAAGAAGAACAGCCGGTCACGTTTATGAAAAATATAATGTTACAAACGGCGCCATTTACGATGCGGAATATGCCAGCCGGCCGTTTCACGGTTGGTCGTATGGCGTTTTTATTTGGTGTCTGAATTACTTGAGGCAAGAATAAACCTGAAAACCGATAATGACAATAAATATCCATCCTACCCTAAGCTCTGCTTTACTGTTTTTTATAATCGCTTTAAATTGTACGGCGCAAGTGAACGACATAAGTCCGTGGTTTGAATTCAAGCCGGATAGCTCGTTAGAGGCCAGCATGTTAAAGATGAACGACTGGCTGGACGCGCCCGCCGGTAAACACGGTTTTGTCCGTTCGGTGAAGGATAAATTGCTCTTTGAAGACGGAAGGCCCGTAAAATTTTGGGGGGCAAACATATCCGGTAAAAATGTTTTTACCACGGCGGAAAAAGCCGACTTCTGGGCAAAAATATTGGCAACCTACGGCGTTAACGGCGTTCGTCTTCATAAATTTACCCAGGCGGGGTTGCGAGAAAATATCTCCACACAACTGAAGGATGAAAAATATGAACGTCTGGATTATTTCTGCGCCAGGTTAAAAGAAAAAGGAATTTATTACGGCTGGTCTCCGATTTACGGACATAAACCCAAAATCGGCGACCGAGCTAAACTGATGGCTTATAAAGAAATAACCGCCGCCAACTTAAATAACCATCTAAGTTACTCCACAATCGGACTGGTAAACTTTGCCGAAGATTTGCAAAATTTACACATTGAACTTATTGTCAATTTACTGAATCATAAAAACACTCATACGGGTTTAAGATACGCAGATGACCCCGCTCTGCTTTTTGTCGAACTTCAAAACGAGGATAACATCTTTTTTGCCACCACGGCGGCCATGATAGAAAAATGTCCTACATATAAAAACTTGTTGACGGAAAAATTCACAATTTGGTTAAAAAAGAAATACGGCGATCAGAAAACGCTTAAAAAAGCTTGGGGAAATAGGGCTTTTGCCTGGGGCAAAGAAGTTAAAAATATCAATTGGAACTTAGATAAGAAAAACATAACCCCCGTCGTTAACCACGGAATCTATGATTACGAATACAAAAAGGCCCATCGAAATAACCAACCTCTGCCGCGCTTTCTGTCGGATATGGCCATTTTCCTTTTTGGAGAACAAACAAAGTATTATAATAAATGTGTCGAGGCCATACGAAAAACAGGATATAAAGGTCTGATTATTACTTCTAACTGGCAGGCCGGGTCGGGTGTTTCTCACTATCTCAATCTTTTAGCGGATGATAAAACAGGTATAATCGATCGGCATAACTATTTTGGCGGAGGAACGGGTCATACGCTGGCGGCGGGCAAGTTTAATAATCAGGCTATGGTATCAGACCCCGGCAGCGGTTTGTTAAGCGCGGGTATGCAGCAGGTTTTGAACAGGCCTTTTTCCTGTTCGGAATGGATGAGTATTATACCGAACGAATGGACAGCCGAAGCGGGGCCTGTCATAGCAGTCTATGGTCTGGGACTGCAAGGTTGGGATATGTCTTTTTCTTTTGATTCGCAAACGCCTTTTTTTACGCCGACGATTCATATTCCTAATGCTTTCTGGCCAAGCGTTTACAATGTTATGACGCCAACCCAGTTGGGGCTTTATCCGGCGCTGGCTCGTATGGTTTACAGAAACGACGTGCAGGAAGGCAGAATTGTTTCCAATCGGTATGTTTGTCCGGGCGAACTGGTCAAAGGAAATGTCGGATTTTATGAAAATATGTTACAGGATGGCGATATTAAAAATTTTGAAGGCTTCATCCCGCCGCAGACCTTAGCCGCGGGAAGGGTTGCGGTGAAATTTACCGACGCCTCTAAAAAAACGCCGCAGCCGGATTTGGCAGGATTGTGGGATAAACCGAACCGAAGGATAATATCAAACACAAAGCAACTGGAATGGAACTATGCCGGAAAAGGGTATTTTACCGTCAATACACCGGGCACAAAAGGCGTGGTTGGCTTTGCCAAAGGGATAAAAATTAATCTCGATTATTTGTCCATTATAATGGAAACGCCTTTTGCCATAGTTCTGCTGACCAGCCCGGAAAAAAACAAATCCATAGAAGAATCGAAACGCATTTTGGCGACAACGATAGCCAGAGCCAAGAATAGCTGTATGACCTATAATCCGGAAAAAACCGAACTGCTGGAAGTCGGAAACGCGCCCATATTGCTCGAGCCGGTTGTAACAAAACTATCGTTTGATAAATTTAAATTAGTTTCGGTAATAGTATTGGATCATGCGGGAAAGTTAACCGATATTCGGGTTCCTGTTGAGAATAACGCCGTATTGCTGGACGGAACGAAGTATAAAACTTTATATTATTTAATTGAATTGGAATAATCCTCGTACTAACTTATAAAGTTATCTTAAAAGGTCGCTCACTTTCATTTCGAGGAGCAAGGCGACGGGAAATCTATTATTATTATTGAGGAAATAAGATTTCTCATCCTGATGAATCGGAATTCGGAATGACAAAACCTGGTTCTTTGGGTAGACTCATTTATTAACAGAGAAAAGGATATTTGGTATATGACGGAGTCGAACAGAAAAGCCTTTGCCCCGGCTGACCGCCTTTTATCCCTCGACCTCTTTCGGGGATTGACGATGTTTTTATTAATAGGAGAATTTACCCACCTTTACGAGCTGTTAACCT
>JAJRSO010000041.1 GCA_024278755.1 Calditrichota bacterium
TGATTTCCAGCAGCTGCGTATCGTAACCCGAAGCCGTGGCTTCCAGTATTCCGGCGCCGTCGTAGGTAATATCGTAGGGATAGACGAGATTATTGATTTTGGCTGGGATAGTCACCGGGGGCCGGGGGTTGTTTATGACAATCGTATCGGTTGTGGAAGCCAAAAGCGGCTTTCCGTTAAAGAAGAAGAAATCGGCGCAGACAATACCGCCCATACCGAGCAGGCTTTTTTTAAGAAATGTTCTGCGTTTAATCGTGGTTGTCTTTTTCATAAACATTTCCTCAAGGTGAAGTTAAACGAATTTAAAATAATATTCGGATATACTATTATAATGACCATATCATAAAAAAACAAATTATAAAAAAAATTTCTAATTGCCAATTACCAATTTCCAAGTGCGACACCCCTGTCATTCTGAGCGAAGCGAAGAATCCCCTGCAGGTTTGGCGGAGCTAATAAGGATTCTTCGCCCCGCTGAAGCGGGACTCAGAATGACAGGCATGGCACAATCCGTCCCCCCTTAAAAAAGGGGGTTAGGGGGTTATTCCGATAAATTACCTCCCCCCTGTCATTGCGAGCGGTACGCAGTAAAGCGAAGCAATCCCATGCAGAGCCGGAAAGGATTCTTCATCCCGATGAATCGGGACTCGGAATGACGAGTGGAACAAGGGGGAAAAATTCGTACCGCCTGCGGCGCCCCTCCCTTTTACATAAGGGAGGAGATGGGGTGGGTTATCAATCCCGTGAAATTCAATAAAATATCGCATATTGTTACAAAGCTCTTTGCGGTTCGTAGCCTGTTTGGTATATTTCCAGCACACGCTCGTCGGGCTGCAGATAGACCATATCCCTGCCCGGCATGTCGTCCACACGCGCCACGCCGTTATTGGCCTGGTATTTAAAGCCGTCCCTATCCGAAATGACCTTTATGGCTGCGCAGATGCGCCCGTTGGCGTCGCGGATGTTGGAACCCACAAACTCATAAGAAGATTTTTGCGCCTTGCCGCTTACGCTCATTTGGGTTTGAGCAAAAGAAAAAGAGAGCAGACTCAAGATAAAAGATAAACATCGAAAAGCGTTTCATAGGCATTCCCTGCGAAGTAACTTTAAATATGTGATTTAATAACTTTAATCATAATGAACGTATTATTGCTCACTAATTTGAGGAATTAAGCGCTTAAATAAAAACCAGGCTTTAGGTTAAAAAAGAAAATGCTAAAAACTTGGGTAAGGCTGCTAACATTGGATTAAATGCGATCAAGTCTTTTTCATTAATGAGTTGTTTCTTCTTTATAAATAACGCGTAAACGGTTAAAAAAATCGATTGCCGTTTGTTGTTGATAATCGGGATAGGTCCATGGCAGCGCCCGATATGATTTTTTAGAATAGGTCAGGTGCAAATCGCCATAAATTCCCCTGCCAAGATAGAGCCGGTGGCTGTAATCCTTTGTGGTGGCCAGAACTACTTTGGCTTCCGTCAGATAGCCGGGATCAATATTTACCGTTCGCTGCCCTTTTTCTAAAGATTTCCGCTCAAATTCGTTGGTTTTGATTTTTATATCCACCAAAGACTCCGCAGGCATCAGGTTTTTAAAGGCAATAAAATATTTATTCAGCGTCGCGCCCATTTCAGCTTCATAATAATTGGTAAAATCGGATTCCAAAAACCGTTCGGATTTTAAAACTATCGCTCCCAGTAATTCTTCCAATTGTTCCAGCGCCTTTTGTCCGGCCGTTTCGGCGCTATAGCAAACGGCCGCAAATACTTTTACCGGCAAATGTTTTTTTATTTTTCCCATAATTTTTTTAAATAAAAAAGGGAGCTTTCGCTCCCCCTTTTTAGGATTCTGTTTGCTTATACTTCGTACATGGCGTCGATTTTATCTTTATAATTGGCCTCAACTACTTTCCTTTTTACCTTTAATGAAGGCGTTAGTTCATGGCTTTCGATAGTAAAAGGATGCTCGGCAAAGATAAATTTCTTAATGGTTTCATAACGGGCCAGATTGGTCGAAAGCCGCTCAATCTCTTCCGCCACTTTTTCTTTTACTCCGTCCAGGGTAATCAGTTCTTCGTACGAGGAATAGGATTTCCCGTTCTCTTCGGCCCATCGCTGGAACCCCTCTTCCGAAGGCACGATAACGGCGGTGCAGAATTTTCGTTTATCGCCGATCATTAGCGCCTGATCGATGAGCGGACTGCCCACAAAACTGTTTTCGATGGGTTGCGGAGCAATGTTTTTCCCGCCGGACGTAACGATGATATTCTTTTTACGGTCGGTAATTTTTAACATGCCGTCTTCATCGATATGACCGATATCTCCGGTATAAAACCAACCGTCGGCATCAATGGCTTCTTTAGTTTCGGCTTCTTTATGATAGTATCCCACCATCACATGGTCGCCGCGGGTCAGAATTTCGCCGTCCTCGGCGATTTTTACCTCCACATTGGGCAGAACCGGGCCGGTTGTACCAAATTTAAAGTTATCCATTAAATTTACACTGATAACCGGCGAAGTTTCCGTTAACCCGTATCCTTCCAGAATTTTCATTCCGGCTGCGCCGAAAAATTCCGCAATCTCCGCGTTTAATGGCGCGCCGCCACTGATAAAGAAACGAATACGGCCGCCCACTTTTTCATACAGTTTCCCAAATACCAGTTTGTATGCGAGGTTCCGCTTAAACTGCAAGCCGCCGCTTATTTTTTCTTTGCGCATGATTTTATTAACATATTCCTTGCCAACGCCAAGCGCCCAATAAAAGATTTTACGTTTCACCGGGGATCCGGTTTCCACGGCTTCGATAACACGCCCGTATATCTTTTCGTACAGACGCGGAACGGAAACCATAACGCTCGGCTTGACCTCGCCCATATTTTCGGCCACCGTATCAATACTTTCGGCATAGGCTACAGCCGAGCCGTTATAACAGCTCAGGTAGTGACCGGCCATTCGTTCCAATACATGGCTTAGGGGCAAAAAAGATAAGAAAAGGTCTTCGGAATAGACGTCAATTACGCTACTGGAATCTTCGACGTTAAATAGAAAATTTCGGTGTGTTAAAATGGCGCCTTTGGGTTCGCCGGTAGTGCCGGACGTATAAATGATGGTAGCCCATGCGTCCGTATCAACCTTTTTTATTGCTTCGGAAAGATAATCCGGATTCTCCTTAATAAATGAATCGCCCAGCTCTTCCAGTTGTTTAAGGGTTCGCCAGGAATCTCCCAGTCCTTTTTCGGGCATATCCATAATAAACGTATTTTCAACCGTCTTCAAATTGTTGCTAATTTCATTTATTTTTTCCGCCTGAATTTCATTTTCAACAATGACCGCTTTCGCTTCGGAATCATTCAGAATGTATTCCACTTGTTCGGGAAGCAACGAGGGATAGACGGGAACCATAATCGCACCGATGGAAAGAACGGCATAATCGATAAATGCCCAATGGAAACGATTTCCGGAAACAATCGCTACCCGGTCACCACTTCCCACGCCAATGGACGCCAAACCGGCGGCTATCCGCTCTACTTCGGCGGCCGCTTCCTGAAAGGTGATACTTTTCCAGGCGCCATCCTGCTTATACATATAGGCTGTTTTATCCGGGAATTCTTTCCGGTTAGAAAAGAACATCTCTGCCAGATTTTGGTATTTCATCTTACCTCCTGCGATTTAAGTTAGGGCGGGTCGTCAACTTAGAAAAATATAGGGTGTAAAAATAAAACAATCAAGCCGTTTTTATCATCAGTCGCCGTACCCTTTTTTGAAAGGCCTGCTGTCGTTCCTGCGGTGCGGAATAGGGGTTAAGCTCAAACAGCCGCTGCATATTTTCCATCGCTCTCTGGCTGTATCTCAGCGCTATCGTGAAGTCTTTTTTCTGATGCTCATAGTATTTTGCCAATTCTTCGAGGGCAAAAAAAAGATATTCTTTTGTTTCCAGCAACTCTTCCCACAACACAAGCGCCTCTTGCCAGTGTTCGGCCCGTTTGGCAAGCAGGCTTTTCCACAATTTAATTTTATCCGGCAATTCTTTTTTCTGAGTGTCAAATATTCCGCAGATGCGCTCAAACTCTTCTCCGTCGTTCAGCTCAAATGCCAGCCGCGCCATACGAATCAAAACCGTATCGTCATTCGCTATTGCCGGGTTTGCTTCAATTTTAGAAATTAAAACGATCAGTTCGGCCAGGGAAATAATATCGAGATAGTTGTGTTCAATAATTTTTTTTACGTCATGAAGCGCCCCACTGCGCAAAAAGGTAAAATAGGCCTCGGGAATATAAGCGCCGGGAATATCACCCGTACGGGTACGATTCAGATAGTTCCGCTCGATGGCGGTCAGTTCCAGTGACGGTTGGCTATCTTTCCACAATCGGCGGGAAAGGTGGAGCAGGTCGATATGTTTAAAGCGTTTCCAATCCATCTGAAAGCGGTTTAAAATGAAACGGTTGCGCAACAGCGGCAAGTCATAGCTTTTACCATTAAAGGAAACGAGACAGGAAAAACGGGAAAATAAGTCTTGCAAATACCGAAAGAGATAGTATTCGCGTCCGTAGTCTGGCAAAAAAAACTGTTCAACGGTAAAGGTTTCCTCTTTAAAATATCCGAACCCTAATAAAAACGGATAGGTCCCCGCTCCGCCGGCCAATCCCGTTGTTTCCAAATCAAAAAAAAGACATTCATTGAGCGGCAGCGGATTATTAATTTCATATTTCGAAAGCAGCTTTAGTCCTGCCTCCTGTGGAAAAGCGAAAGAATGATAGCGGGATATTTTTAGATAGGGCGCCGTGGGAGCGCAAAGCTCGGCCTTAAAAATTTCCTGCAACGCCGCAAGAGCGGACTGTGCTCCTGTTTTTCGAATTGGTTTTTCCGAAGATCGGTAAAAATCGAGCTTCTTTTTTATATCCATAACAAATAGCGCCGTCTTTTCATTTTCCTTTGAGGCTGTTTAAATACCCTATTAAAGCTGAAGCATTTCCAGTATTTTTAAGGCGCTCTCCTTGCCAAATAATCCCCCTTCCAGTGAAGGACCGGTGCAGGACGGACAGCCTTGCTTGCACACGCAACCGGCAATATGATCATTTACTGCCTTAAGAACCACAGAATCAATGGAAAACAGTTTCTTACTGAGCCCGATGCCGCCCTGAAATTTATCATACACATAAATCGTCGGCTTGTGCGTAAAGGGATCGTTTACGCGCGGAATAACCGCAATATCAGAAATATCACACATGATGTACAAGGGGATCAGGTTTTTTAAGGCATGCGCTATACCCTTCAGACCTTCGCCGATTACCGATTCTTTGAAAAACGGATCCACAAATAAATCATCGGAAAACTCCCACCAAAGCGTCGTGGTCTGCATTTCCATTTCGGGCAGATACACCCGGCCGTTACCGATATTTTCGTGGGTATGAAATTTTATTTTTTTGTATCCGGTGGTCACTCGGGTTATGGCTGCTTCTCCATAATATTTTTGGTATCCCCTGTTTTCATTCTGGCTTTCCTGCACAATATCCAGCACTTTTAAATCGGTTTTGGTAATGGCATCCGTATAATAATCCACATCCACTTCGTGCACATACGCCTTCTTTTCGTCCCAGTCCAGGTCATCCACATGAAACTGCACGCTGCTGTGGATGTAAATGGCCTCTTTGTGCACCATTTCCGGCGCGGCAAATAAATCAATTTCACCGATTACCCGGGAATCGTATCCACCGGTGTCGATAATCACTACATTTTCGGCAGCGGTGCTGCGCAGGCTAACCTCATCGGCCGGATAGATTTCGCGCATCCAAAAATATTTGCCGTCGGTTTTGCGCAGAACGTTTTCTTCCACTAAAAAATCCAGTAATTGCGGCGTAATGTCCGGTGTAAAACGTTCTTCTTCGGTAAACGGCAACTCAAACGCGGCGCATTTTAAATGACTCATCAGAACCGTTAAATTTTCCCGGTCGATTTGCGCTGTTTCGGGATTTTTTTTGAAAAAATAATCGGGATGTTCGATGATATACTGATCCAACGGCGCGCTGGAAGCGGTTAAAATGGTTAGCGAAGCAGACTGCCGCCGTCCCGCGCGTCCCGCCTGCTGCCAGGTGCTGGAAACCGAGCCGGGCCAGCCGGCCATGATGGCCACATCCAACTGTCCGATATCAATTCCAAGCTCCAGAGCGTTTGTACTTACTACCACCTGTATCTGCCCGTTCTTGAGTCCCTGTTCCACCGCCCGGCGTTCTTTGGGTAAATATCCGCCACGGTACCCGCGCACTTTATCGGGATTAATTTTAAGCTGTTTCGCCACTTCCCGCAAATAGGTTGTTAACACCTCCACCCGTAAACGGCTACGCGCGAAAATAATCATTTGCGCGCCCGTTGGCATAATCTTACGGGCGATCTGCTTCACTTCCGAAACCACGCCCCGGCGCAAGCCCAGCTCGCGATTGACTACCGGCTGATTATAAAACAGAAAATGCTTTACACCGCGCGGGGCGCCGTTATTATCAATGAGAATTGTTTTTTCTTCGATGAGATTTTCGGCCAGTTGCTGCGGATTGGCAATGGTGGCGCTGGAACAGATGAACTGGGGCTGGCTGCCGTAAAAGGCACAGATGCGTTTTAAGCGGCGGAGGACGTTGGCAAGATGGCTGCCGAAGACGCCGCGGTAAGCGTGAATTTCGTCAATCACTATAAATTTCAGGTTTTCAAATAGTTTAATCCATAGGGTATGGTGCGGCAGAATACCCTGGTGCAGCATATCGGGATTGGTCACTACGATGTGCCCTGCCGAGCGGATGGTACGCCGGATATCACGCGGGGTATCGCCATCGAAGGTGTGGGTTTTAATATTCACATCCAGCAGACGCACCAAATCCTGCGCCTCTTTCACCTGATCCTGAGATAAGGCTTTGGTGGGGAAAAGGTAGACGGCCCGGCTTTCCGGATGGTTCAGTATTTCCTGAAATACGGGCAGATTGTAACTGAGCGTTTTACCCGAAGCGGTGGGAGTAACCACCACGGCATTATGCCCTTTTTGCACCTGGTTAAAGGTCTCGCACTGGTGCGTATACAGACGGGAAATGTTTTTTTTAAGTAAGGCGTTTTTAAGACGCACGTCTAAATTCTCCGGGAAATCCGCGTACACGGCTTCTTTAGAATCCAACACCATCCATTTGGTAAGATTCTTCTGGAATTCCGAATCGTTTCCTAAATAATCTATTAATTGTTCGAGGTTCATTTTATTCCGAACTATCTCCATCGTTTCCATTCATTTGTTCATCAGTATAGACACTTTTACGTAATTTTTCAACCGCTTTACCGTAAAAGATAGCGTATGTCGGTCTTTTAATTTTTGACGATTTCGGATCGTGTGGAATAAATGCATCGATGAAACGGAACCAGATTGTTTTGCAGGGAACATTTATTTTTTCGGCTCTATGTTGATCCGTGTGGGTAAAGGGCCAAAGCTTCGTGTCTGCCTGTAAAGTGTCGCCGCATTACATAAATATCAAATGACAGAATATAATTTTTAATAACCCACCTGTCCCGATACTCGGGACACCCTCCCTGATATCAGGGAGGGAAGGTTCGGCGGCAGCCGAACAGGGAGGGTCAAACGCTTTGAAGCGCTACACAATGGGTATTGACGATGTTTGGGATCTTGTTCTTTCAAAAATTATTTGTGTTTTGCTATTCTGTTTTTTCCACCCGTATAATTTAAAACAATTTTATTACCCACACAAAACGACATAGGCCCATTTTTTTAAAACAAGTACGCAAATTTACACAGCTTTTCACGGATGGAGCGATAAAAGATAACGCCGGTTTTCACCGCAATATAACGGGTATTTTATAAAAATTAGATTGAAAGCGCTCGCGTTAATTCGTGATATTTACGGCTTTTATAGTGGACCATCGATTTGTACAATAGCAATAAACTGTGCAGGTCTTTTATGGGCCTGCCTATATAAAATCAGGGATATTAAACGACTTCTTCTACAAAAATGTAACTTGCCTGAATACAAAAAAGCCCGGAAATGTTTACCGGGCTTACAAAATGATTTATCTCGTTTTATATTTCAGATTTTACCGAACCGCCTGAATGGCCTGGTCAATTTTGGCCACCACGTCCGGAATACTCAGCGACGAGGCTTGGACGTTTAGATCCATTATATAAATATCATAATCCCCCCCCCGGTTAGAATGAAACAGAATCTTTTGACCATCGGGTGAAAAAACAGGGTTCAAATCATCGGCGGCATTGGACGTTAACCGCTGCTGAGCCGAACCGTCGGCATTCATCATATACAATTCGTAATTTCCATCCCGGTTGGAAAAGAAGACAATTTTGTCACCATTAGGAGAGACATCCGGCCCGGCATCCTGATAACCGGGATTGAAGGTAAGCTGGCGCACATTTTGTCCTTTTAAGTCCATGCGGTAGATGGCTTTATCACCATCGCGGTTCGAATCAAAATAGATAATCCCCTTATCTTCCGTACTGCCGGGCGCAATGCATGGGCTGCCGTTATTGGATTCGGAATGCGCTAATTCCAGCTGGAAACGTCCGTCGGCTTCCATTATGAAGATATTTCCAAAAAGCTGATAAAAAGGCACTTCGCGTAAATCATTGCGTTCGGAAACAAACAAAATAAATTTTCCATCGGAAGAATATTTGGGATGCCAGTCATCGGAACCGTTGGTTGTTAAATTCGTTTCTCGACCGGAAGCGAGATCTTTAATAAAAATATCGCGCAGTTTTTGCTCCGCATCCACATCCCGGTGATCTTCAACGGTAGAGGTATAAAGCAACGTTTTTCCATCCGGCGAATAAGAGGGATTCCCCTCCTGTGCATCGGACTGAACCAGCGGCTGCCGGGTTTGCGCGGCCACATCGTATTCGAATATATCCCAGTTTCCATTAGGATCGGCCTGATAGACAATTTTCGAACCGTCTGCAGAAAAGGCGCCAAAGGCTTGCTGTCCGCTTCCGCCGATAAGCGTTTCCACCTGGAACGCGTCTGCAAATTTAGGGGCAATGCGGTCTAAATAAGTCTGGCCCTCCAATCCCTGTAAAACCTCTTTATAGGCACGATAGGCTTTTACTTTATCGCCGGCATTCAGGGCTGTTTCGGCATACAGATATTTTGCTTCGGCGTTATTCGGGTCTAAGTTCATCGCCTCTTCCAGTGTTTTCATTGCTTCGAGGCTGTGTCCGTTTTCGCTGTATACAAGGGCAAGCTGTCTGCGGTATTCCTGGTTGGCCGGTTTTTCTTCAATCTTATCCTGCAAGTCTTTTACCTTGGCCTGTAACTGCACATCGCCTTCGAGGCTGCCGGATTCAGCGGCTGTCTGCTTAGAGCCTGAACATGAAAAAATCAACCCTGTTAAAATTAACAGGCCTAAAAATTTAACGTTTCTGTACATAATGACTCCTTATTGAATCTGTTTGATTCTTTTTTCTGCTTCTCTTTTCAAAATCAGGTCAATTCCGGGGCGTCGGATAATCTCTTTATACATACGCACCGCATCGTCAATGCGTCCCAGTTTTTCATAACTCTGTCCGGAATAATACAATGCGCTGGCCTCCCACTGCAATTTTGTCTTCCGTGAAAGTAAAGGAATTTTTACAAATTCTGCAATGGCATTTTCATATTGTCCGCCCTTTAACAAGGCTTCGCCAATATAAAACTGTATCTCCGGCTCCCGTTCGGAATCTGCCTCAATTTTAATTTTTTTTAGGTAATCGACAGCATTTTGAAATTGATTAAGATTAATATACGATTGGGCGATAATTATTTTTTTATCCATCACATCCGGCCTATCCGGAAACTTATCCACAAATTGCCGCGACAGGGCCTGCGCGGCATCCCAAAAACCGGTAAGCGTATATGTTTTAATCAGGTTGGATGAAATATTTGCTTCCAGTTTTGTATCGGGACGGGCTTTTAAGGCATTTTTAAACATTGTAATGGCATTATCATATTTTTCCGTCCTAAAATAGAGCGTGCCCAGTGTATTCAACGCTGCGGCCAGCTTATTACTGGAAGGATAGTTGCCGTAAAACTTACTTAATATTTTAAACGCCTCTTCCGTTTTATTCAGCGTTACATTTATCAGGGCCAGCGTATAATCGGCATCATCCAAATAGTCGGAAGATTTGTATTTCTTTTTTACTTCGTGCAGGAGTTTTTCGGCCTTTTTGTAGTTTTTATTCAGGCGGTAATAATCGGCCAGTTCCACAATAAAGCGCGCCGGATTGTTTTTCTTTTTCGGATATTTCTTTTTATAGTTTTGAATGGCTGATTTACTCTCTTTTATTTTCCCGGAGCGAATAAGCGAAACAATATATTTAGCAGCGATTTCTTCAATTTTCTGCGGATCGTTTTCTCTTGCCGGCAAGGTTTTGTACACCGCAGCCGCCCGGGTGTAATCTCCCTGATTAAAATAGATCTCCCCCAGATACAATTGCGCCCGGGTGAATAAATCCGGATTATCATTCGTTACTTCTTTAAAATTATCGGCGGCGGCCTGCTTTTTATGCAGGGAAAAATAGATTTTACCCAAACCAAAACGGGCGTCATTCTGATATTTACCGCGGGCCGTTAATTTTAGATACTGTTTGTAACGTTTAAGAGCCTCATGCGGTTCTTCCAATCCCTCATAAGCACTGGCCAGATAGAATATTTTATCATAAACAGAAGCTTCTAAAAAGGCCAGACTTAGCACCTCATCTTCAAGAAAAGGCGCGTTGAGCGCCGGTTTCAGAACCGAAACGGCCTGCTTGTATTCTCCGGCTTTTACTAATAAAAATCCGATATGCCGGGCGGCCCGCAAGGCCTGAGGCGCATAATAGTACCGAGCGCTTAGTTTGGCGTTTAACTGTGCCGCTTCTTTAAACAGGCCTTTCTGTTCATAATCTGCGGCAACGCGATACAACGCCTCGGCGGCAGAGTGGGCATAGGGATATTCCGAAGCGATCTTTTTAAACAGTTCCAGCGCCTTCGGGGGATTACTTTCCTGCAACGCCTGCGCATAAGCAAACAGATATTCCGGATAAAAATCCGAATCAGCATATTTCTGAACTAATTGCCTGAAAAAGGCAAAGGAGTCTTTTGCATATGCCGTATCGAAGGCCGTGCGGTAGGCCAGGTTCCGCAGCCACTCTTCATCAAAATCACTGTCGGGATATTTTGCCAGTAAAGAGTGCAACAGCTTTCTCTGTTCCCCGATAGAAGTCGTATCTTCGTTAATCTTCAGTTCCACAAGACGCCAGGCCGCTTCGTCGGCAGCCGAACAACTTTTCTTATTTCGCAGCGCTAATGTATACTGTTGTCTGGCTTTTTCCCGCAGTTTTTTTTCTGCCGTTTGTCCCGCTAAACGGCTTTGATTTAAATAGGCGTTTCCCAAAAACAAATGGAGATCGCCCGTAAAAGAAGAACTATCCTGTAAGGCGGTAAGAAATTGTTGTTCGGCTTTTTTGGGCTTTTTTAATTCCTTTAAATAGATGCGCCCCAGTTTAAACTGTAACGCTTTTGTATCCGCGCCGTTTACCATCGCTGCCGTTACGTCGGCAAGACTCTCCACAACCCCGTTTTTATTGATAATTTTATACTCATTTAAAAAAGAGAGCCGTTCCAGTGAAGCGGAATAATGCGGAGATGCGCCAAATTCCGAAATAATTTTTTTATAATAATAAATACTCTCCTGAAAATCATCCGTTTGCTCATATGCCTGGGCCAGATAAAATAGTAGATCGTCTTTTTCCGCAAAGTTTTCCCGCAGCAGAGTAAGCGGCTGCAGTAAAGGAATGACCTCTCTCCAACGACCGGATTTAATCAGTAATTCTGCCAGTTGAACGGAATTACGAGCCTCTGCTTTAACGTTTCCACCTTTTCCGCGACGGGCATTTAAAACAGAAATAGCCTCGGCATATTGTTTGTCTGCCACAAGCCAGGATAGGTAAACGGAATCGGTAGCGGTATAAAAAACAGACGTTTTGTCTTTTGATTTTTCCAGGCTGCTATTCAATACTTTTCGCGCCGCATCGGCATTGTTCTGTTTTCGCAAACAAAGGGCAATTTTTAACTGTACAGATTGATCGGCCGGATTTCCATCGTTAGCATATACCGCTTCATATTCCTTTTGCGCTTTTCCATAAGCCCGTTGCGTATAATAAATATTTCCCAGCATTTCATGAATTTGCCGGTCGTTTTC
Organism: Calditrichota bacterium; assembly: GCA_024278755.1. GTDB lineage: Bacteria > Calditrichota > Calditrichia > Calditrichales > Calditrichaceae > JANTFQ01. The sequence goes on from JAJRSO010000041.1 coordinate 12,206, forward strand.
GCCCTTTAAACCGGAAAGAAGCAGATTGGCCGCTTCCTTATACTTCTTTTCGGCGGTATAAAGCCGGCTGAGCAACAACAATGCATCCTGCCGGTGAACGGATGTCGGATAAGTTGTAATAAGATGATTTAAATATTCTTTTGCCGGTTGCGAATATCCCTGCGTTGATTTTATCTTTGCCGCCACCAGGTCTGCTTCGGCCAGCGTCTCATCCGTTACCTGCATTTTAAAAACCCGCTGAATAACCTGAGCCGCTTTATCCGCCTGCTCCCGGAGCAGGAGACAAAAGGCCGATTTAACCAACGACGGCCCGTAAAAAGAAGAGGATGTATACTGATCGCCGATGACGCCAAAGGTCTGAAACGCTTCATTATAGCGCTTGTCATTTAATAGCAGTGCGCCCGCTTTATACAGCCCTTCCGGCGCCAGCGCGCTTTTTGGATACAACAACCGGACGGTTTGGTAGGATTTTACCGCTTCATCCCGTTCCTGCAGCATTTCACTGCAAAAACCGGTTTGAAGCCAGGCGTCCGGCGCTTTGGCGCTTTTAGGATATCCGACGGCGAGAGATTGAAAAACAGCTCTGGCCTTATCGTATTTTTTTAGTTTTAGAAAGGACATTCCCGCAAAATAATAAGCCTGATCGGCCTTTGGGCTGCCGGGATAATTGGTATAGAATTTAATGAATTGCTGAGCCGCCAAATCATAAAACGATTGATTGTATAGTTTTAACGGATACGAAAAATCACTGCTCTCTGTTACATCCTGGGCAAAAAGAGCGGTAGTGTATATCAGAACAATTAAAAGTAATTTCTTTAGCATCGCATACTTTCATTAATTTTCAATGGGTGAAAGATTGGCATACGCCTTTAGCAATTTTTTTGTAATATCGTCATTTATAAAATGGACGGTAATTTTCATTTTATCCCCATGACCTTCGAGCCCCAAAATTTGACCTTTACCAAAAGTAGAATGGTACACCGGCTGGCCAATCCGATAGAAGAGTTCATCCGGATCCTGTGAGGTATGCGCATTAAAATAACTTTGTATCTTCTTTCGCCGCGAAGTGCTCTTCTTTTTGGAAGTGCGGCGTACGGTTTTTTTACTACTGTCGTATTGCAGCAGTTCGTCCGGAATCTCATCGAGGAACAACGAGGGCATGGTATCCATATAAGCGCCATATTTACGCCTGCGGGCGGCGTAGCACAGATACAGCGCTTTTTGAGCGCGTGTCATGCCCACATACATCAAACGTCTTTCCTCTTCCAATTCCTGTAAATTGGTTTCGTGCGTCTTTTGTAGTGGTAAAAGTCCCATCTCCAGCCCGGTAATGCATACAACGGGAAATTCTAATCCTTTGGAAGAATGCAGTGTCATTAAGGTCACTGCGTTGGAGTCCGAATTCCAGCCATCTACATCACTCATTAACATTACTTCTTCCAGATACGAAGCAAGGCTGTCATCTTTTTCGGTTTTTTTTCGCTCCGAAACAAATTGCGCCACGCTGTTAAATAATTCTTTAATATTATTTACCCTGCTCTCGGCCTCATACTGGTCATATTCGGTTTGGTAATGGTGAATAATGCCGGATTCCGATGCAAGAGTCGAGGTCAGTTCCACGGCCGAAAGCTCACTGCTTAAGCCGATAAATTTTTTAATCAAGTCGTAAAACTCAACGACACGGGCAATCATCGCAGCCGAAATAGAAGCGACCTCCTGTACTCTTCCCATAGCTTCAAAAAGATTAATATTTTCAATATCCGCAAATTTTTCAATTTTTTGCACGGTTGTTTCACCAATACCGCGCAGCGGGAAATTAACAATCCGCTTAAGCGCAATATCGTCCGCCGGATTGACAATAAGTTTCAGATAGGCCAGAATATCTTTAATCTCTTTACGGTCGTAAAATTTTACACTGCCGATGATGGTATACGAAATAGCATTACGCCGCAGCAAATCTTCCATTACCCTGCTCTGAGCGTTCGTTCGGTAAAGGATGGCAATATCACGGAAGTTCCGTTTATTGGTATATAATTCCGTATGAATAATATCAATAATGTGTTTTGCTTCTTCGGTTTCGTCCGTAGCCATAAAAACCGATATAGGTTCACCTTGTTCCAGTTTTGTCCAAAGATTTTTGCCGATTCGTTCCTTATTGTGTTCCACCAGAGCGTTTGCAGCTTCCAGAATATTACTGTTCGAACGGTAGTTTTCTTCCAGTTTGTAGGTTTTGGCCTCGGGAAAATCTTTATTAAAATCCAGGATATTACTAATATCCGCACCGCGCCAGCCGTAAATCGCCTGGTCTTCATCACCCACAACACAAATATTTTTTTGTTCACTTACCAGTTTTTGCAGCAGCAGATATTGCGTATGATTGGTATCCTGATACTCATCAACCATAATGTATTTAAACTTTGCAACGTATTTTTCGTGGATTTCCGGTTTTTCTGTAAACAGTTCGATGGGTTTCATGAGCAGATCATCAAAATCCAGGGCATTATTTGCTTTAAGATACGCCTGATACTTTTTATAAATATCGGGAAGCAATCCCTCAAAATCACGATCGTCTTCGGCCTTTATATCCGTTGGATATAAAAACTTATTTTTTAATCTTGATAGGCGAGACTGTAGCATTTTAGGTGGATATTTTTGCTGAGGCAAACCGACCATACTCAACACTTTTTTAAGAGCCCGCACCTGGTCATCCACATCGTAAATGGTAAAGTTTTTTTCATATCCCGCGGCGGCGGCTTCTATTCGCAGTATGCGTGCGGCCATGGAATGGAATGTGCCAATCCAGGAAGGTGCGACGTCGCTGCCCAAAAGTTCGGCAATGCGGCTTTTCATCTCTTTTGCGGCCTTATTGGTAAACGTCAGTGCTAAAATTTGTGACGGATGAACCTTTTTCTTTTTGATAAGGTTGGCAATTCGATAGGTTAAGGTTCGCGTTTTTCCGCTGCCTGCGCCGGCCAAAATAAGCATTGGCCCTTCGGTGTTTTGCGCGGCTTTTTTTTGGACATCATTTAAATCTGCTAATGAAAACGCCATTGAGTCTACTTCCTTTTCTGATAGTATTTTTTGCGGGCTTCTTCCCTGCGCACTTTATCGAAGGCAGCTTTTGCCCGGATGTGTTCCGATGAAGTGCGTGAAAACACATGACTCCCGTCTCCCTTTGCCACAAAATATAAAAACTTTGTCTGCGCCGGGAAAAGCGCGGCTAATATGGAAGCCTTACCGGGGTTATTTATCGGCCCGGGTGGAAGCCCCGCATAGCGGTATGTGTTGTATGGTGAATCAATTTCTAAATCTCGGTATAATAAACGGCGCGGGCCGTCCTTAAGAATAAACTGAATGGTCGGGTCTGCCTGCAAGCGCATTTTTCTACGTAGGCGATTCCAGTAAACCGAGGCAATTACCGGTCGTTCGGAATCCAGCATAGCCTCTCCCTCAATAATTGATGCGAGGGTTAATATCTGATGCATACTGTATCCGCTCTGTTTTAATCGCGCCTGAACCGAATCGGGTTTAAATAAAGCAATCGTTCGGCGAACCAGATAGCGTAACACTTGTTTTTCGTTTATTCCAAAAGAAAACGTATAGGTATCGGGCAATAAATACCCATTAAGTGTCTCCCCAGGAATACCTGTATTTAAACTAAAATCCGCGTCTTTTATCAAAGAATCCAAAACTATTTTTTTTAAACGAAGTTTTCGGCTAAGTTCATTCGTTATCCTATCGGAACCCCAGCCTTCAATCAGTGTTACATGCACTTCTTCCGGCTTTGCTTCCGCTAAAAAACGAACAAGCTGCGGATAATTCAGATCGTTGGGAACAATAAAAAGCCCGGCTTTGATTTTTGTTTCACATCCCAGAGTTTTGGCCCACAATAAAAACAATTTATCCTGGCGGATTAATCCGTGCTTTTTAAGGCTGTCCGCTATCTGAACGAGCAGGGCGCCGCGCGGAATAACGATTTCGGTTTTACGGATTGTTTTATCTTTATCCGCAGGTATCTGAAAATATTCATACACCTTAAAAACAAATAGCGGTAACAGAAGCAAAACAATTAAAATACTTTTTCTTTTTCCGCTCAAGTGGTATTTCTCTTTTGAAAATTTTCCTGTTCCAGGCGGCGCGATTCGTCGATAATACGTTCATATAACCGGCTGATGGCATCTGCGCTGAGAGGGCCGGGGTTAAAGGTTTGCACATGCGCAATTACCTGCTCTTCCCTACTCGGTACATAAACCGGAAAACCCAAACGACGCTTAATAACGCCGATGCTGTCGGCACATTGGGCACGTTTGTTGAGCAGCTCCACTATCTGACGATCATAGGCGTCAATTTTCTGGCGCAGCCCATCTATTTTTTTAAGTTCCGATTTCAAGCAAACCTACCCATATTACCCATAAAATGATTTGGGAAGATAGCGTAATTCGGCTTTAAAATCCAGTTTTTTTCAGACCTTCTTTTTAAAATGGAAATGGGCGTTTAAATATGAAAAGTCCCGCTAAAATATAGCCAAATTGAAGATTACGAAATATACAATTACCCGCTAATGCAATTGTTTTTTATTCAGATTAAGTTTGATAGGTCGATCAATTTCTGCAAGGTTGCCTTTGCCGCGCCGCTATCAATGGATTGCTTTGCTAAGATAAGTCCTTCTTCGAGGGTGCCTACTTTTCCGCTTATACGGATGGCGGCCGCGGAATTAAGAAGTACAACATCTCTCGGCGCTCCCGATTCTCCATTTAACACGGATTCCATAAACTGTATATTCTCTTTGCAGGAATTCGTCTGAATGCGTTTTACCGGAACCGGCGTTAATCCGAAATCGGCGGGATGAATTTCATATTCACTTATTTTACCATTCAATAATTCCACTATATGGGTCGGCCCGCAGATAGAAATCTCATCCAGTCCCTCCAGTCCGTGCACGGCCATTATATGTTCGGCCCCGAGTTCTTTCATAACTTCTACAACGGTATACATTACATTCATATCGCTCACCCCCACCACCTGACGCTTGGTACGCGCCGGATTGGTCATAGGACCGATTAAATTAAAAATAGTCCAGGCGCCAATTTCACGGCGCGGTCCTAATAAATAGGGTTGGGATTTATTAAATTTTTCGGCAAAAAGAAAAGCAATACCAGCTTCGTTAAAACATTTTTGCAAAATCGGGGAGGGCATATCCACCCGAACCCCCAGAGCGGTAAGTAAATCGGAACTCCCGCATTTGCTGGAAACACTCTTTTGGCCGTGTTTTGCAACTTTAACTCCGGCGCCGGCGGTAACGAGCGCTGAAGTGGTAGAAATATTAAATGTGTGTAAATTATCTCCACCGGTACCACAGGTATCCACCATGTTTTTATAGTGCATGCTAAGCGAATCGGATTTACTGGCAACGGCCTCGGCCGCTCCGGTTATTTCATCTACGGTTTCGCCTTTCATACGCAAAGCTACAAGATAAGCGGAAATCTGCGCTTCGCTGGCATTCTCTTCAATTATCTCCGTCATCACGCTGCGGCTCTCCTCGCGTGAAAGGTCTTTTCCTTTCATTAACCGGTTGACGGCAGCCTTAACGATACTGCTACTTTTGATAGCACACTCCTTTATTCTATTTAATTTGCCATTTTTCGATAATTTTAAGTACAGTCGTATCGGGCGCAATCTTCATTGGCACAGGAATATCCGTTACATTTACCTGCATATTTTCACCTGCACGCGAGATAAAAATTTCTTTGATATATTCACCGTCGACTACCCCACCAATAACAAACGGGCGGGTTTTTAACTGTTTTATATTGGATTGGGCATGTGCAAGAAGGATAATATCAATTGCGGGATATACTTTAATAAAATGACGCAATGCCGATTTTGCCCCGTGAAAGATAACAATTGTTAGTTGATTTTTTTTAAACTGTTGGTAGTAATAATCGAAGAGAGTCCTGCTCAGTGTTAAGGCAGAAGGTTTTTTTGCAGTATCAAATGCACTTTCATCTAACCAGCTTAAAATACGCAGATTCGCAACCGGAAAAACTTTCTGTCGTTGAACTTCCGGCAAATTGGCATTTGAAGCCAAAAGATAACGGCTAAAAAAATCTTTGTTGGTTTCGAGAAATGCCATACCTTCCGTTAATTCCTGATCACCAAGCGCAACCAAATCCGGATCCATGCGCAGGTAGATTTCCATCACCGCCCGATTAATATCGGGATAACTGTACGAATTAAGGAAATCGCCCCCGTCCACAACAATACTATGTTTATTTTCGTTTCTTTTTTTGTTAATCAAAGGAAGCATCTGGGCAAGTCCGCCCAAAGGGGGTTCTCCGCAGCCGCAGTTTTGCAACATCGCATTGACATTTGAAAAAAAGAGGATTTGCGCATCAGCAGGCTGATTCTGGGCATAACTATGCCGGAAGACGCCGGCGCTAAGAACAAATATAAGCAATAGGTAAATTGAACGGTTCATATAAAAGCAGACATTTATGGCCTGTCCATATGCAGACCCGTATAAAAACGAGCCGGTACAAAAAATACTTATTCGAACCGGCTCCTGTTTTACATTTCCGAAAGAGCAGAATCTATGTCGGGATAGATTGCAAACACACTCAAAAGCTTGGTGATTTTAAGAAGATTCATAATTCGCTCGGAAACATTGGTAAGGCTCAGCGCCCCGCCGTTGTTTTTAAGCGTTGTAATAGCCGCAATCAAAATACCCAAGCCAGAACTATTCATCCAGTCAACGGCGTTTAAATCAATGATTATCTTTTTGCTGCCGGTATCGATAAGCTCATGAATCCGGTCATTAATTTCCGTCGCTTCGGGACCGCCCATTATTTTACCGGATAAGGTAATAATTGTAATTCCGTTTTTTTCCGAAGATGAATAACTCATTTGCTCTCCTAAAAAATCAGGCTTTTTTAGTATTCCAGTCTACCACGATAGAACTGGCCACAAAAATTGATGAATAGGTACCCACAACAATACCGATGATCAATGCCAAAGCAAAGGTACGCAATACTTCTCCGCCAAATAAATCGAGAACAACCACCACAATTAAGGAGGTTAACGAAGTCATAATGGTTCGGCTAAGCGTATCGTTGATACTGGTATTTACTGTGCCGGCAAGGTCGGCAAGATTCTTTTTTGACGCTTTTAAATTTTCGCGAATACGGTCATAAACCACAATCGTATCGTTGAGCGAGTACCCCACAATAGTCAAAACAGCGGCAATAATCGGTGCGGAAATTTCCAGGTTAAAAACCGAGAAAATTCCCATGGTGATAGTCACATCATGAATCAGGGCCACAATGGCGCCAATGGAAAATTTAAATTCAAACCGCCACATAACATAAAACAAAATAAGTACCATCGCCCAAAAAATCGCGGCAAGCGCATCCAATATCAGTTCATGCCCGATCTTCGGCCCCACTGTTTCAACACGCTCTACGATAAACGGATTGTCTGCCAATCCTTTTTCCAGCAATCCTTCGACCTTTGTAATAGCATCTTTATCATGATTTTGCAGACCGATACGAATCATCAATTCACGTTCATTACCATAATGTTTAATTTCGGCATCACCAAATTTATGCTCACTTAATATGCCGCGTACCTGTTCGATAACCACATCTTTTTCAAATTTTAACTGAACAATTGTACCGCCGGTAAAATCTACATTATAGCGGGGACCGCCGTGCAGAATAAGTGAAATAATTGAAATAAGAATCAGCGTGCCGCTGAGAACATAGGCAAATTTTCGTTTATTAATAATTTGATAGTTTGTATTTGTGAATAACTGCATTTCTTTTCTATCTCCTCCACCCGTATTTCAGGATTATATACTCAATTTTGTAATATTTCTCTTTTCCAGGGTGTAATCAAAAATCACACGGGTTACTACAATAGCGGTAAACATACTGGCTGCGATACCAATCATCAGAGTTAAAGCAAATCCCTGAATAGGTCCGGAACCGTACGTGTAAAGAACCATACCGGCAATAAAAGTAGTAACATTGGCATCCAAAATCGTAATAAATGCTTTCCCATATCCCACATCAATGGCCGCCCGCACCGTTTTACCTCTGCGAAGTTCTTCGCGGATACGTTCAAAAATGAGCACGTTTGCATCCACTGCCATACCGATTGTTAAAATAATACCTGCAATTCCCGGAAGAGTCAGGGTTGCATGAAAATAGGCCATAACCGCCATAATCAGAATAATATTCAGGGTCAGGGCAAAATCGGCAACCAACCCGGCGAGTTTATAATACAGGGCCATAAACAAGACGACTAAAAGCAGGCCCAGCAATGCCGAGTAACTACCGGCATCAATCGAATCTTTACCAAGCGAAGGGCCAACAGTCCGTTCTTCCAGCGTATGAACCGGCGCAGGCAGAGCGCCGGCTTTTAAAACAATGGCTAAATCGCGGGCTTCATTCATCTTGTCCAGACCGGTAATACGCGCCCGGCCGCCGGTGATTTTTGCTTGTAAATTGGGGGCCAAAAAGACTTTATTATCTAAAATGATAGCAAGACGTCTGCCAATATTGGCGCCGGTAACCCGTGCAAATACACGCGCGCCGTCATCATTTAAATTTAGGGAAACTTCAAATTTGCCAATAGAGGACGGATCGTTGGGATTGCCGGTATGGGGCGCTGCATCCGTAATGTAGGAACCGGTTAGCTCCACATGGCTGTTGACCAGATAGACCTGATAATATTTATCCTGATACGCCGGTTTCGCGCTCCAGATAAATTCGGCATTGCCGGCTTCGGAATGAATAATTTTCTGCACTTCTTCCATGGCAATAATTTTACGGAATTTTTCCTCTTTTTCTACCGGAACCAAGATGGTTTGTTTGCTGCGCGGATCAAGGAAAAACAGGTTTTCTTCAAACAGACTCGAATGGGGGTCTGTAACAGCAATGGTGGAATCGTTTTTAGTGGAATCGATGCCGAACATGGCTTCCGCACTCGTTACATCCGAATCCTGCTTCGCGGTTTCGGTATCTGTTATCTCTGCCGAATCAATTGGTGAAATTTTTGATAGAATGAAACTATTAATTTTTTCCGCTACCTGTCCGGAAATAACGTCATCTTTTAGAAGTTTAAATTCCAGCAGAGCGGTACGGCCTATCAGCTTACGAACACGGGTCGGGTCGGTAACGCCGGCAAGCTCCACAATAATCCGGCTTTCGCCCACTTTTTGAATAATCGGTTCGGCAACACCAAATTCGTCCACGCGGTTTCGTAAGATTTCCAAGGAACGATTGACGGCTTCACTGCTCTGTGTTTTCAGAAAATCAAGTACATCGCTTTCGGTGCGACGCTCGGAATTGGAATAAAAACGGGCAATATTAATCCCTTTTTCCTTTAAAATCCGATTAAACACTATAATAAAGTTTTCATCGGTTTCCTTTACTTCTTTGTCCGCCTGTTCCAGCGCTTCGGTAAATTCGGTTGTTTTGTTTTTTGCCAGTTTATCAAGCAGTTCCTTAATATCGACTTCCAACACAACATGCATACCGCCCTGGAGATCGAGACCGAGATTAATCGCTTTTGACTTTAAGTTAAAGTACTCTTTTTTATTGTCTAACTTCAGTGCACTCTTTTGTTCATCGGTCATACTATTGAATTTATAGGTTGGATATAGTAAGTAGACAGCTCCGATTAAAACAATAAGAATGAAAATGAATTTCGTTGTGGTTTTCGACTTCATTTAACTGTACTAACCTCCTGTATTGATATTATTTGTTTGTATTCTCAAAAGACGAGTAATTTAGGTTGAGTGACTTATAAAGTCAATTCTTAATCCTGTTCGCAAACAGGGATGCTTCCCCAAAAAATAGTTATGTCCGGAATAATAATGGTGTGACTTCTTTTGATTAATGATTAACGAAGTAGAAAGATGCACTACGAAGTCTTATGGGATTCGTAGCGATAAAAGTCTGCTATCTATACGCATTAATCGTTGTTCTGGCTTATTTTGACTTTCAAAACAGGAAGATATGCTATTCCAGCATTTCCCGAAGAATTTCTTCCGAAATTATCGGCACACCCAATTTTTCCGCTTTTTGCAATTTGGATCCGGCCTTTTCTCCGGCCAGCAGATAACTCGTTTTGGAAGAGACAGCGCTGCTCACCTTTCCCCCGTTGCGCTCTATGATCGCCGAAGCTTCTGTGCGGCTAAGGGACGGCAGAGTTCCGGTAATAACGAAAGTGAGTCCGTTTAGCGGGTTGTTTTCTTCCTTTGTTTCCTCTTGCTCCAGTTTCAAACCAGCGCTGCGCAATCGTTCAATAACGTTTTGGTTTTCTTTTTCAGCGAAGTAGGAGATAATACTATCGGCTGTTTTTGCGCCAATACCTTCAATGGCCTCCAGCGCTTCCCTTTCCGCCCCTGCTAATCCATCCAGCGAGCGAAATGATTTTGCCAGAATCTTTGCGGCGCCGGAACCGACAAAAGGGATTCCCAGGCCGAATATCAAACGGTCGAGCGGCTGCTGTTTGCTAGTTTCAATGGCCTCCAAAAGATTTTGTGCGCTTTTTTCGCCCATACGCTCCAAGGCAGCAATTTTTTCCTTTTTCAAAAAATAAATATCGGCAAAATCGTTTAGCAAATCGTTCTGAATCAGAAGTTCTACAACCGCAATTCCCAGTCCTTCTATATCCATGGCGCCGCGACTGGCAAAATGTTCAATTTTACGTAACAGCTGTTCCGGGCATTGGGAGTTTACACAGCGCAGGGCGGCCTCTCCTTCCGTTCGCTGAAGCGTTTCGCCGCAGGAGGGACACGTGGCGGGAATTTTTGTGCGACGGGAATCTGGTTTTCGTTTTTCGAGATTTACTTCCACCACTTTGGGAATGATATCACCCCCCTTTTCGATAAAAACATAATCGCCTTCGCGAATATCCTTACGCTCAATCTCATCAGGATTATGCAGAGTTGCCCGGGCAACCGTCGATCCGGCCAGGCGCACAGGCTCTAATTCTGCAACCGGAGTTACAGCGCCGGTGCGTCCCACCTGCCAGACAATTTTGAGGATCACTGTTTCCGCCCGTAAGGCTTTAAACTTAAAGGCGATAGCCCAACGCGGACTTTTTGCCGTCGCTCCCAGACGCCGTTGTTGCTGAAGCGTGTTCACCTTTACCACCACACCGTCGATATCGTATGGTAACTCGGTACGTTTTTCCTCCCACTCTCGTACATATTCCATAACCGCATTTATATCCCGGCAAACCTGATAGTGGCTATCTACGTGAAAACCTAATTTTTCGAGGGTCTGAAGATTTTCCAGATGTGTTTTAGTACCCGGCAGCTCCCCGCCAATCGGCAGCAGATAATAACAGAACATGTCCAGACGACGCTGGGCCACAATGCGGGCATCCTGTAACTTTAAAGAACCGGCGGCGGCATTCCTGGGATTAGCAAAAAGCGCTTCTTCGTTTTCTTCCCGTATTTTATTAAGCCGTTCAAAAGACCGTTTGGGCATAAACACTTCACCGCGCACCTCAAATTCTTTAGGAGCGGAGCCGTTATTTAAAATCCGTAACGGAATGGAACGAATGGTTTTGATGTTTTGGGTAATATCATCGCCCTGCGTTCCGTCGCCCCGCGTGGCGCCGCGTTTCAAAACTCCGTTTTTATACCATAAACTAACTGCAGCCCCGTCGATTTTTAATTCGGCAATATAGGTGATTTCCTCCTTTTCATCTAATCCGCTTCGCACCCGTTTATCGAATTCCATAAACTCATTCTTATTGTATGTATTGGAAAGCGACAGCATAGGCTGCGGGTGTTGTACCGTATGAAACGCTTTTTGTGGCTCACCCGAAACACGCTGCGTGGGCGAATCAACAGTTATTAGTTCCGGATGTTCCGCTTCCAGCGCTTCCAGTTCTTTCATCAACTGATCATACGTATAATCGTCTATCGTGGGCTGGGCCAGCACATAATATTCGTAATCGTACCGGCTAATCTCTTTTTTTAATTCCTCTATCCTCTTTTGAGCAGACAAAGCCCCTCCTTTTGCTGAACGGACAGAATTTAAAAGCGCTTCGTTTGCTATTCAAATTTATTCACGTCTTTTTGAGGACTGCTTCGATCCCGCTCAGGCAAAAAGAGAGTCCAGCGCCTAAAACTACAAACAATCTCCCTCAAGACCTGTACTAGAGATGGTAAAGAGAGATGCCTGCATTTCGTGCGCGTTCCAGCCAACAGAACCCACAACCACTTGGGGCTGTCTCAAAAGCAAAAGAGGCATCCCCATAAGTATTTTGGAAAATATTAACCGCAAATGCGCTAATGAACGCGAATAAACTGAGCAATACATTTAACAGCGAACATCTGCGCCTATCCGCGGCCAAAAAAGAAACGACAACAGCCTGAATAAAGAGGTTAATCTTGAGAAATCAGGATGCAGGCAGAATTGTAAAAACGTCTATAAAGGTTGCCTCTGCCGGGAAGAGACAGTTTATTCCGTGTTAATCCGTGGAAGGATTGAAAAAACCAGATCTGCCCGAAAGATTCTTTTTCTCTCTTTTCTTTTTTGCATTTATGCCGGAGAGTTTTTATCTTAAATAATTATGATTAAAGTGCTTAAATCGTTATGAAACAGTACGTTCTTACATTTCTTTCATTACTTCTACCGGCGCTTGTTTCCTGTACCAACCCATTTACAACGCGCGCGGGTCAGGTAGAAAAACCCCAAACGGGGGAAGTGGAGTATTTAAGTCCTAATGAACCGGAGAACGTAATTAAGAATTTTATTCTCGCAATTAAAAACAAGAATCTTAATGAATATATGAACTGTTTTTCTCCTGCCGGACAGGAACGTTTTAGGTTTGAGCCGGAGCCGTTTTATTTAAATGAATTTTTAACCAGAGGCTGGACGCTTTCGGACGAGGAAGACTATTTTGACCGCTTACGGGCCTCCGTATTGCGCCTAAACTTTACATGGAGAGATGTGGATGAACCGGCGTTGCGTCCGGTTTTTATTTCGGCGCCCAACGATTCGGTGGAAAGCGATGTAACGCCCTATTCCATGTTAGTCACCTTTAATATCGATTCGGCCAAGACCTATGAAGGAACTGCATTTTTTAAACTCTACCACGACCAGGAAATGCAAAAATGGCATATCTACTACTGGGAAGACAAGGCGCTGGATGAAAATAAGGCGGACATTACAATTACTGCATTAAAAGTGTTCTACAATAAAAAAAGTTTATAATGAAAAAACGGTACTTAAATTTATTATTTCTCTTGCCAATGTTTTTTTACAGCGGGTGCCAAAACCTGTTTGCACCCGGGTTAACCAATAAAGACCTAAATGCAAACCAGTTTTTAACCGAACAAAAAACGGCCGAAGACGTGCTTGTTAATCTTAGTTACGCCTATAATTTTAAAGATTCCCTGGTGTATGCGGATTTGCTGGACAGTAGTTTTAGATTTATATTTACGGACTTCACCAAAGACCCCGTTATACAGGATGACTGGGGACGGGATGTGGATATTAAAACCACGATGGGACTTTTTCGTCATTTTGAAACGGTTAATCTCGTTTGGGACGGCACCATTGAAGACCGTTTTGAAAATGATGAAAAAACCGAGAAAACCATCTGGAAATCCTTTAAATTAACGCTGGACGGCGGAATCGAGATATCCACTGTTTCGGGAGAAGCCATTTTTTCATTTAAAAAATTTCTGCTCAATCCCCCGGATACCGCTTCAATCTGGCGCATTACCAAGTGGATTGACCGACAGTCTTTTTAATTAAACACGGAGTTTTCATGCCACGATTTGCTTTAGATATCGATACCATCGCTTTTATTCGAAATATGCTGGACGGAAAAAACCCGGATCCGGTTCATGCACTCGTGCTGGCCGAACTGGGTGGCGCCGAAAGTATTGTTTGTTATTTACGGGATGATCTGAAAACGGTTAACGAGGCCGATGTACAGCTTTTGCGTCAGGTCGTAAAAAGCTATCTCAATGTGCGCAGTAATATTACCGAAGATAATATTCGCACTCTGATGCGCATTAAGCCGGATATGATTACTTTTGTTGCACCGGGCGATGTTTCCAATGTCGAGGCGCAATCGGTTGATTTGAATATGTATTCGGAACAGGTGAAAGATTTTACGGCCGAATTCCGTTCCAGCGGTATTTTAAGTTCCGTCTTGCTCGATCCGTCCCTGGCTCAGGTAAAAATGGCCGCGAAACTGTAATTTGATTATGTGGAATTTAATGCAGCCGGGTTGGCAGATGCGCCGGACATGAACGAAGAGCTTGAAATACTGGAAGAAATATCGGGACTTACCGTCGCCGCCAATAAACTGGGAATGGGTGTGAACATTAGCGGCGGGATTGGTTATGATAATATAAAAGACATCAGCCGGATCGATTTTCTGGAAGATATCATTGCAGGAAGGCCGGTATTTACCAAGAGCCTCTCCATTGGTATAGAACAGGCAGTTCGAGACCTCATTGCTTTAATCTGAATGGCGGCCAATGAAAACTAAACTTTTTTTTATACTTGTTGCTGTCTGCTCGTGGCAGGTTTCCGCTCAAAACCGTACACCGCTTACGGCCTTGTACAATTCTACAAACATAATCGAACAGAACGCTTCCGAAATAGGTCCATTGCAGTGGCAGGCGCAAAAAACAATGGGCTGGAAAAATATTTCGTTTCCCTTTTTCCAAACAAACAAGCGGCAAACGCGTCTGCGCGCCGCTTTTAAAATTTCCGCCGGACAAGACTCCATACCGCTGATACTTCGCGCGGGAGGGATTTCCGGTAATCTCTCTGTATATTTAAACGGCCACCTGATCCGCTTTCATCCTAACAGCACGGCTCCTTTTGATTTCCGGCTGCCCGCCGACGAGCTGAAAGAAGAAAACCTGCTACTGCTTGTTCTAAAAAGACCTTCAGACGCAACCATGGGATTTCCGCAATTCACCCGGATTTATACGGAACACGCATATCTCGGCTTAAAAGAACGCGTAAAACTATTTTCCGTCCGTAAAGAACCGCTTCGGAATTTCAGTATGAAAATTGAGAAACAAACAGCCGTAGCCGAACTTTATTATTCCTACGATATCCAGTTGCCGCCATCTAAATACAAATATCGAATCGAAGAAAGTTTTATGCCAAAGGGTTCTAAACGAACACGTTTTGTATCCGGCGGCAGCAGACATATTGAAGGACGGCTAGCCGTAAAAAATGACAATCTCTGGTCCCCCGATAATCCGGTATTGTTGCAAACACGCATTAAAATTTTCGATAAAAAAAGCGCCCTGTTCGATAACATCTTTCAGTTTGGGTTGCGCAACCTTACCCTAAAATCAGACGGTATTTTTATTAATGGCCAGCCGACGCCGATAAACGGTATCAACTATCATAACGACGCCTGGCGTTTAAAAAACGGTAATTACCATAAAATCATATCGAACGATTTTAAAACGATTAAAGAAATGGGCTTTAACGCCGTTCGTCTGCCCCGTTACCTGCCGGACCGCACCATGCTTCAGGTGGCCGATTCCATCGGTTTGATGCTTTTTGGCGAATTGCCTATCTTGCGCTATCCGCCGCCCCTGTTTTTTAACAATGACCTTTTGGAACACGCAAAGGCGGCGATCAACAACCTGGCAGGCCCGAGTCTTTCTCACCCAAGCCTTACCGCTATTGGACTGGGACAGGAAATTTCCCTAAACGAAGCGGCCACGCAAAAGTTTATGTTTATCTTAAAAGATATCGTAAATATCAAATTAAAAGTACTCACTTACGTCTCCCCCTTTCCCGATGAAACGCTGCCTATTGAAAAAATAGCCGATTTTTATATGCTCGATATTCACCGGCCCTTACACCGCTATTCCGAGGAACATATCCCCCGACCGGATGGATTTCTTTTAGCAGGGAAAATCGGCTGTATTCGCAACGAACCGGCGGTAAAATGGGATACGGATCCGGTTTCCCAGGAACGGATTACCTTTTTTAAACGGGAATTTGACGCGCTGTTTAGTACCTATGGCCTCAACGGCGGCTTTGTAGAAAGCTATATGGACTGGCATTTATCCCTGCCCTATCAATTTTCCACTCCAAGTACAGACTCTGTTTTTATATATCCCAGCGGACTTTTAGACAGCAACCGTTATGCAAAACAATGGCTATTTGATTTTAAGCCTTTATGGAGCCACAACACAACGCATCTGCTAAAAAGCCCGCCGGTAAAAAAGCGATCTAATTTTTATTCCCTTTTAGTAATTTTTAGCTCGATTATCTTTTTTGGTGTGTATCGGCGCATGCCGCGGTTAAACGAAAACATGCGCAAAGCCGTACGTCATCCCTACGGTTTTTTTGTAGATCTGCGCGAACGCCGTATCATCCCGCTTTTCAACTCGTTTTGGGTGGGCGGATACGCAGCGCTTTTACTAAGCAGTATCTTTAGTTCCGTTATTTTTTATCATCACGATTCTTTTATACTACAGGAATTTTCGGCTGTTTTGCTAAGTCCGTTCGGCTTGTACAAAGGGTTTTTAAGCATCAGCTCGAATCCGTTGTATCTGACGCTGATTATCTTTTCTCTTTTAATGCTGTATCCCATTTTAGTCAGTTTTATGTTAAAACTAACGGCCATTTTTATTGGTCTTCGCATCCGTCTGCGGCAGGCGCTCGCTGTCGGCTTATGGTCCGGCGTTCCGCTCTTGTTTTTACTGCCGGTAAGTATTTTCAGTTTTCAGCTATTAGGCTTCGACACATGGAATTTCTATCTGTTTATCCTTGTTTTTCTTTTTGTGATTTGGGCGCATTTCCGCATTATCAACGGAATTCGCGTTCTGTTTATTACAAAAGGCAGTAAAGTTTTAACGGCTATCCTCTTGTCTTATACCATCCCTTTTATTATCTTTTGGGTTGTTTTTAAACCAACCGCTTACTGGCTGGAATACCTTTCTCTTTTAGTCAGATCCGGCAGTCTGTTTTAAACCCCATATCACGGAGATAAATGTATCTTTCTAAATTAAAAATTATGGGTTTTAAGTCTTTTGCGACAAAAACCCAGATGGATTTCAATCCCGGAATGTCCTGTATTATCGGCCCTAACGGCTCCGGTAAATCCAATATTGTGGATGCCATTCGCTGGGTACTGGGCGAGCAGCGTACCACCGCTCTGCGCAGCGATAAAATGGAAAATGTTATTTTTAACGGCACCCGCCAGCGTAAGCCGACGGGGATGGCCGAAGTTTCGATGACTATTGACAATACTAACAATATTTTAAAAACCGAATATAGGCAGGTAGTTATAACCCGCCGTTTGTATAAATCCGGGGAAAGCCAGTATTTGCTCAACAACACGCCGGTACGCTTAAAAGATATCATCGATATATTGATGGACAGCGGACTGGGCGCTAATTCATATTCAATTATCGAACTGAAGATGGTCGAGAGCATTCTTAGTGAGAACCGTGCCGAAAGGCGTCTTCTTTTCGAAGAAGCGGCCGGTGTAGTCAAATATAAAATCCGCCGTAAATCGGCCCTGCGAAAACTTGAAGCCACCCGCACCGATCTTACCCGTCTCGAAGATATCATCGGCGAAATTCAGAAAACGGTCAATTCGCTTTCGCGACAGGTAGGAAAAGCGCGTCGTTATCTGGCTTACACCGAAGAGTTAAAAAATACCGATGTGGAGCTTTCCCGTTTTCGCTATAACCGTTTGCTGGAAGAAATCCGCCCGCTTAAACTTCAACTCGAAGAAGTGAGTAAAGTAAAAGAAGCCAGCCACTCTCAAATTACTATCGACGAAGCGTTATTAGAAGATTACAAGCGCGAGCTTATCCGGCGTGAACAGGAATTACAGGAACTAAATATAAAGCTTCAGGAAATCGACACCCGTATCGCCGAATTAAATAAAGATCAGGCCGTTTCCGAAACCAAAACGGAGGAAATGGGCAAAAACCGCCAGCGTTTTTTGCAGGATATCAGCGATTTAAAGCAAAAAATTAAAATTATGCTGGAAAATCTCGAAGAATTTAAGCAAGAATACGACGCCTTAAGCGAGCAAAAAGAAGCCGTTGAAAGCCGCTATAACAAAGTGGAAGCCGAACGGCGCTCGGAACTTGAAAAACTGCAGGACGAAAAGAAGGAAATCGACCGCCTTAATCAGACCTTCCGCAACCAGTTAAACGCCCTGTCTTCACAAAAAGAAGAATTCCGCCAAAAAAAATACCAGTTGGAGTTCAACAGCGAACAACTAAAAAGTCTGTAAGAAAAAATAACTCTGTACGAACTGGCCGCTAAAGATTTAAAAAAAGCGCGCCGGCAAATAAGCGAAAAGAAAGAATCGCTTAGCATCGAAGAAAAGAACATAAAAGAACAAATAGAAAAGCTGCGTACAGATCAGAAAGCCCTTAAAGAAACTCTGGCCGTTTCTTACAAGGAAAAGAATAAAGCGCTGGCCGAACTGGAAACCTTTCGTTCCCGCAAGCAGTTTTTTGAACAGATCATCGGCAGCTACGAAGGTCATTCCAAAAGCACTCAGTTTGTAATGAACCAAAAGGATCAGCTGCATGGAATTCATGGCACGGTTGCCGACATTCTTTCGGTTAATGAGAAATATGCGCTTGCGCTTGAAATTATCTTAGGTGATACTTTAAATTTTATCCTTGTCGATTCGCTTGCGGACGCTAAAAACGTTATTCGTCTGGTAAAAGAAGAACAAAAAGGACGTATTACGCTGATTCCCATGGATCAGTTAAAATCTATTCCCGAACAGCAGCCTGCGCATGCTGATGTAAACTTTATCTCCGAACATATTCAATATGATTCTCAATATGCTCGTTTGCTGCACTTACTTGTGGGCGATGTGGCTTTGGCGGACGATTTGGAAGAAGCCGTACAGTTATCCAGGCAGTTTCCGTGGCTGCGGTTTATCACGCCGGAAGGTGAAACCGTTAATTTTAATCGCGAGATTGCCGGTGGCTCCAGTGCAAAAAAAGGCGCTTCGGTTATCGGCCGGAAAGATCAGCTTAAAAAATATTCCAAACTGATTCGCGAGGCAGAGCAGCAATTATCCGCTTTTCAGGAAAAGATTGAACTGCTTCAGGAAGAGGAAGTAGAAAACAATAAAAAAACAGAAATCCTCGCCGATTCTGCCCTGCATCTGCGCAACCAACTAATAGAACAGGACAAACAGGAACATCAGTTATTGTACGAAGTGAATAAGCTTCAGGAAACCCGCGCCGAAGACGATGCTCAAAAAGTTCAGCTTACCAAAGATATTAGCGCTCTCAAGCTCTATTTAAAAGAACTCGAAGTGGTTGTGGAAAGCGGTCAGAAAAAGCTTAACGAAGTGGAAAAGGAAACAATTAAACGTACAAATGAATATGAAGAGAAATCCGAAACTCTGCAACTATTAACGGAAGAAGTGCAAAAAGCGCGGTTAAACGTGAGCAGCTTGCAAAACCAGTTAACCAATCGCAGAAATGATATCGAACGTACAAGCGCCGCCGTCCGGGAAATGAATGCCAGCATCCGTCGAAGAGAAAATGAAATTGAACAAATCGATAAATTAGTCGTAAAACTTAAAGATGGCTCCGAACAACGCATTGCCGAAAAGAGTAGAATATGGGACGATCGGGACAAACTGGATGCTCAAAAGAATCAATTTGAACAAGGTTTACAGGAAACCCGCGATAAAATTATCGATATTGAACAGCAAACCAAAACGTACCGAAAACAGCATGATTCCTCGCTGGAAACAAGCCGGACGCTGGAATTACAGATTAGCGAGAACCGTGTAAAAGCTGAAAATCTGCGAGAATACGTTTTAAAAGAATATGCGCAGGATTTGGAAATCGGCATTCCATACGAAGATTTTGACGCCGATGAAGCCGAAACAAAAATAGAAACCCTGCGGGAACGCATTAAACATCTTGGCCCGGTTAACCCCCTCGCTGTTTCGGAATACGATAAAGAGAAAGAACGCCTGGATTTTTTGAGTGGTCAGCGGGACGACCTTTTAAAGGCAGAGCAAATGCTTTTAGAAACAATCGACAAAATAAACAAAACGGCGCGCAGCCAGTTTTTGGAAACTTACGAAGCCATTAAAATTAATTTCGAAAGGGTGTTTAAATCCTTCTTTGAAAATGGCGAAGGTACTCTTTCGATGGACGCCGGTGAAGATCCTCTCGAGGCAGATATAGAAATAAACGTCCGTACCAAAGGTAAGCGGCCGCAAACATTAACCCTGCTTTCGGGCGGAGAAAAAACACTTACGGCCATTTCCCTGTTATTTGCAATTTATTTAGTAAAACCGAGTCCTTTTTGTATTTTGGATGAAGTGGACGCGCCGCTGGATGATGTAAATATCAGCCGCTTTACACAGGCGCTTAAGGATTTTTCGGAACATACCCAGTTTATTGTTATTACACACAACAAGCGTACAATGGAGGCCTCATCGACAATGTACGGGGTAACCATGGAAGAGGAAGGCGTTTCAAAATTAGTTTCAGTTAAATTTACATAAAGGCACCATATGAAAAAGTTATTTATTCTTTTAATCCTGCCCGCGCTGGTTTCCGCGCAACTGCAGTTTATTCCCATAAGTGCAGATTATGCCTCTTTTACATCCAACGACAGCAGTAGCTTTGTGCAGGTTTATCTATCGCTGTACCAGGGGCACCTAAAGTATCAGTACAGCGCCGACAGCATTTTATCCGCTTCGTTTACAACAACGCTAAAAATTACTCAGAACGATTCGGTCGTACGCAGTTTATCGCATAATTATCAGAACACTATTAGCGACACGAATTCCTTTAAAAGCTATAACCAGTTTGTTGATATTTTTAATATCGAAATTGCACAAGGTACTTACAAAGCCCGGGTTCAGATAAAGGATAATTCTTCCAAATTGCAGGGTGAATATGTTTTTGATTTAAGCACTGTTTCACCGCAAAAAAAATTCTACTTTTCCGACATTGAGCTCTGCTCCAAGATCGAAACCAATAGCACAGAATCCATGTTTTCCAAAAACGGACTTAAAGTCATACCAAATCCAAAAGGGATTTATGACATTTTAAACCCGTTGTTCTATTACTACATTGAGCTCAATAATCTGAACTATTCCGAAGGCGCAGACAACACCTACCTTTTTAGTTACACAATTACCAATGCCAACGGCGATACGGTTCGTAAAAAAGAGCCCAAACTTAAAAAAATTGCAGCTACAAATATGGTTGAAATCGGCGGAATGAATGTCATTGCCCTACCCAGAGGCGCCTACCTCTTTACGGCTAAAGCCGAAGATCCCAACGATGGTTCCGTTGATATTATTCAGAAAAAATTTACCGTTTATAAGCCGGATAAAAAGGGTGTTGCACGCCAAGGCGATAAACTTCCGGAAATTGCCAATTACTATATCGGAATGAGTAAAGAACAGTTAAGAGAAGAATTTGCCGAAGCCAGATACATATCGAGTCGCCAGGAAATGAACGTTTTTAAAAAGATTGAAAATGACCAGGTGGCTATGCAAAAATTTTTAACCAGTTTTTGGGTTCGTAAAGACAGAGAGAATCAGGTCCCTGTGGGTTCTTATCGAAGAACTTATATGAAACGGGTTGAAACGGCAAATGCAAAATACCGTTCTATGGGAATCCCCGGATGGAAATCCGACCAGGGACGCGTATACATTTTATATGGTGAACCGGATGAATATGAACGTAACCCTAATACGGTAGATATGCTTCCCCACGTCATCTGGTATTATCATAGCCTCGAAGGCGGAGCAAAATTTATCTTTGCCGATGAAGAAGGATTCGGTCAATATCGTTTAATCCATTCCACGTACCGCAAGGAACTTCAGAATCCAAACTGGGAACAAATCATTTCCAAAAACACGGGCACTTCACCGTATTAATAAAAAAGCCCGTGCCGGATATCCGGTACGGGCTTTTTTATTCAGACTCGGAATTGTGGTAAGACCATCGGTTTTTATTTCTGAAATCCTCTCCCCAGCGCAGCTTACTGCGCATGGTTTCAAAAAATTCCCGCTCTTTCATCTTCACTAATTTTACGGAATAATCGGCTTTTTTAAATTCCAGCTCTGTTCCGCTGGGCAGTGAAGCTGCTGTAAAACCATCACAGATTAGGCTCACTTCCTTATGTTCGGTGGCCACTCGGATCTTTATTAAAGAGGTATCCGGAATGACCACGGGACGGTTGGTTAAAGAGTGTGGACAGATGGGATTGATAATAAAAACGCTGCTCTGAGGAATTACAATCGGCCCTCCGGCAGATAACGAATATCCGGTGGAACCGCTCGGCGTGGAAAGTATAAGCGCGTCGGCAATATAGGAATTTAACAGGTGCCCATCGATGGCCGTATTGATTTCGATAACTCTGCTAAAACCCGCTTTGTCGATTACAAAATCATTAAATGCGGTAAAGCTTTGTTTCCCGTTATTTACCCGACAGTTCAATAGGCTACGCTCTTCTATTAAATACCGGCCTTCGATTATCGCTTTTATGTGTTCTAAAAATCCTTCCGGCGGTGTGTCTGCTAAAAATCCAAGTCCGCCCAAATTAACGCCTAAAACCGGTATCCCGCGAGGGCCGATGGCTTTTACCGTCCGTAGAATTGTACCGTCTCCGCCCAGTGTAAAAATAACCTGAGCAGCTTCTAAAATAGCCTGCTCGCTACGATATGGGATATGGGAATAGTGTGTATCCGTATATGGCGAATCATAATCACGTAAAAAAAAGGTAGCCTTCGGTTTTGTTTTTTTTATCCAGCTATTCAACTACTCCAAGGGCTGCCGAACCTGTTCTTTGCGCGGATTAACGAAAATACCAATAGTAATATTCAAAATAAAATATCCGTCAAAAAGAAGAAAGATTGAATTCACCGGAAGGTGATTCTTCCAGTTCTTTTACTTTTATTTCTGCCTTGTCCAATAATTCCAGACAAAATTTTACCAGATTTTTCCCCTCGTCAAACGACTTAATGCTCTCTTCTAACGGGATATCTCCCGCTTCAAGCTGCTTAACAAGTTCTTCGAGACGATTTAATGCAAGTTCAAACGTCATTTTTTTCTTAGGCATTTTCCGTGTCCTTGTTAATTTTTATTACACTGCTGCTAAAACGACCATGCGCAACCTCGGTCTCAAGAACATCCATCATACGCAGAGCGTCCGCATCTTTTAGTACAACGCCATTCTTGTAGGTAATGCTGTAGCCGCGTTTTAATACCTGCTTGGGGTTTAATCCGTCTAAACGTTTTTCGAGTTGTGTTACTACATTTTTGCGTTGGTTAAGCTGAAAAAAACCTGCTTGCGCTAATTTAGTATCAAGATCGTCAACTTGCAAAGCTAATTGCCGAATACGGTCTTCAATTCGTCTCAGACCATAACTATTTGCCAGCGAAGCAACCGCTGTTTTCAGCTGCCTGATATAATTTTCAAGGTTTCGGGATAAACGTTCCTTTAAATATAAAACTTGCCCGCGGATTTCTGTATAATCCGGTACGGCAAGTTCCGCCGCAGCCGACGGTGTGGCCGCCCGTAAATCGGCGGTAAAATCGGTGATGCTAAAATCAATCTCATGCCCCACAGCCGAAATAACAGGAATTTTACTGTTATAAACCGCACGAGCGGTAATCTCTTCGTTAAATGCCCACAGATCTTCAAGCGAACCACCGCCACGGCCAACAATAAGCACATCCACCTCTCCCCACCGATTAAACAGCTCAACAGCGGCGGCAATTTCTTCGGCAGCGCCTTCGCCCTGTACTTTGGCCGGTTTGACTATTATTTCCAAATGAGGCGCCCGGCGTTTGAGTACGTTCAAAATATCACGGATGGCTGCTCCGGTCGACGAGGTTACGATACCGATTCTGGAAGGGAAAGGAGGTAATGGTTTTTTATGTTCGGCATCAAAAAGGCCCTCGTCTTTCAGTTTTTGTTTTAGCTGTTCAAAGGCCAGTTGTAGTTTTCCGACGCCTGCGGGCTGCATGCGCATAATATCAATCTGATAGCGACCGGATTTTTCATATAGGCGGATACTGCCGAATGCCTGCACTTTCATTCCGTCTTCCAGCCGAAAATGCATCTGAGAGGCTCTGGAACGCCACATAACGGCAGATATCTGCGCTCCGCTGTCTTTTAGCGTAAAATAATAATGCCCCGAATAGTGCGCCTTAAAATTGGAAACTTCGCCTTCTATCCATAGCGGAGCAATATTTTCTTCTAACAGGAGTTTTATGGAATGCGTAATTTCACTTACGGAATAAATTTCATCAAGCGGCATTTGCTATCCCCACAATATTAAATAAAGAAAAAGGCTCATTAAAACAATGAACCTTTTTCTTTTAGCGGATTTTCTTTTTATGACGATTTTTGCGTAAACGTTTTTTGCGTTTATGCGTAGCCATTTTAGCGCGTTTACGCTTTTTGCCACTAGGCATAGCCAACCTCCATTATTTGGACTTACTTTGTTGATTTTCTATTTGTTTGATAAATTCCTTTGCTGCCTGCGCTTCGCGGGATTCGCTGTGCGCCGATATTAGTTTTTTCCAAACAGCGATGGCCTTATCCACTTTATTAAGATTGTAATATATAATTCCCGCATTGTATAATCCGAACACATGATCCGGCTGAACACGCAGGGCCTCTTCTACAAATCGAAGCGCCGAATCCGGTTTATTGATATTAAAATAAGAAACACCTAAATCTATCAAAACACTGGGCTGACCGGCCCGGACAGCATTGGCATTTTTATAATAAAAAACGGCTTTATCGAACCTGGAAATATCAAAATAGGCGTTACCAAGCTGAACATTTGTATCATAACCTGCAGGGTCTGCTTCCCAGGCGTCCTTCATGGCCTGAATCTTTTGCATCATTTCCATGGAAGGTTGACCGGCAGACATTTCCTGCCGTTGCCGGGCCGCGCCCTGCCCCTTATTTAGCTTTCTATTAAGAATATTTGCATTGTCGCTAAAGATAAGAAGAATGATTACTATGGAAACAATAAAAGCGCCGCCGATTAAAATATAAGGATCAATCCCGGACTTTGCCGTTGTGCTTTCCGCTTCCTTTACACTTAGCGCCGAACCGCATTTATTGCAGAAAAGAGCCTCTTTGCTATTCTCCGCTCCGCATTTTGAACATTTGTTCGCGATAATAACTTTCCTGTTTTAAATCTGTTTAATTAAGCCGTTAATTTTACTACGAACAGAGATTAAAGTCAATTAATTATTAGTAACTTTTAAACGGTCTCCCGGCCGGATTCTGGAAGTCCGCATTTTATTCATTTTTTTAAGTTCCCGAATGGAAACATTGTATTTTTTTGATATATCCCAAAGTGTATCGCCGGGACGCACCGTATAGAACGTACCTTTCTCCGTTTTCTTTTTTACCGCGGGGGGCGCCGTCCGTTGCCGGAATTCTTCCATATTTTCAGGAACCCATACTACAATTTTTTGTTTGGGCCGGATATAGTCGCCATACCTCAAACCATTCCAGATACGAATTTTACTGGCTCGCGTATTAAACGTTTCGGCAATGTCGCCTAACGTATCCCCTTTTTTTACCACATATACTTTCTTTTTATGGCCCGGAACATTTTTAACTATGGTTTTACGGCGATATTTGCTCTTCTTGTGATATTTGCTCTTATACGAATTACGGGCGGCATAATAGGCCGCTTTATTTTGCGGGACGGGAATCAATAAATAATGCCCTGCCCGGATGAAATTCCCACGCAGCTTATTAGCCGATTTAATCACGGCCATAGAAGTATGATATTTTCGCGCAATCGTCGAAAGCGCTTCCCCGCTTTTAATACGGTGCCGTACCCAGGAACGTTTTTTATTATCCGGAATTTTGGCATATCCGGTTTTAAATTTATCCTTTGTGCCTTTGGGCAGGTAGAGTGTAAAATTTTTAATTCCCGGCGGGGTTACCCAGCGCAATACAGCCGGATTCAGTTCACGGATATACGCGTACGTGGTATCCGTTAATTTTGCGGCAATATTTAGATCCAGCGATTCGGAAACATGTACCGTATCCATCTCTAACGGCGCCTGCTTTTTTACAAAGAAGCCAAACTTTTCCGGCTCTCTGGCAATTATGGCAGCGGCAAGATAGGTTGGAACATAATTTCGGGTTTGACGCGGCAGCCGGCGCAGCTTCCAGAAATCCCTGGTTTTATAGCGGCGCATGTTGCGTTCCACTTTTCGCGGGTTGCAGTTATACCCGGCAAGGACCAGATACCAGTCTCCGAACCGATCGTATAAATCGGAAAGATGCTGGGCAGCGGCATTGCTCGACTTCAACACATCACGGCGCTCATCAAACCACCAGTTGTGGCGCAAATCATAGTATCTTCCGGTGGCCGAAATAAACTGCCACATGCCCACGGCTCTGGCATACGACCGTGCCCGGGGATTAAAGCCGCTTTCGATCATGGCTAGGTAGATCAGCTCTTCCGGAACATCTTTCTCACGAAAAATACGGCGAACCAAGTCTTCATATTTTCCGCTGCGTTCCAACCAGCGCGTAAATACAAAGCGACCTTTTGTCTGAAAATACTTAATGGCCAATCGCACTTTTCGGTTTAATGTAAACGGAAAACCGCTGGACGAATCTATGAATGTCGATTCTCCGTTGAGCGCCGAATCCGCCAGTGAAAATTCCTCTATCTCGGTAATGTCCTGGCGTACCTCCTCCGCTTCGAGTGGCTCGTATGAATTTAAATAGATTTTTTCGTATTGCCGGTTCATTTCTTTTAAAACCGTATCGTATTTGGGCCAGCTTTGCAGCAGGTTGCGCTCTTCATCACTAAACCGGGCAATCTGTTCGAAGGCCTGGTTAAAATAGATTTCCGCACCCAACGTATCGCGTTCCTGCAGTTTCCTTTCGGCGGAGGTTTTATACGATAAGATCGAATCCAGACGTTCGGCTATTTGCTGTGAAATCCAAATATCGGCCGGCATATCCTTAGGAAAATAATTTTGCTGTACACTATTTGTTTTAATCGTCTCCGGTTGTTGACAAGACCAAAGCAAGCCGGAGAGTACGAATATGATTGTCAATCCTTTGAATTTCAAATGTTTACCTTTCTGATTGCCGCTTCATTTTGTTTAAAATATTCGTCGTGGAACGTCCCATAATAAGCGGAATGGTCATAACCCGTCCGCCATAAGCCTGAACAATCTCGTGTCCCACAATCGTTTCGATAGTATAGTCGCCGCCTTTTACTAAAATATCCGGCTTAATAGTCGCGATTAATTTTAAAGGGGTATCCTCTTCAAACAGACATACGGCGTCTACCGCTTCGAGACGGCTTAAAACAAAAGCTCTGTCCTCTTCGTTTACCAAAGGACGTTTCGGCCCTTTTAGCCGGCGCACGGAAGCGTCCGAATTAAGTCCTAACACTAAATAATCACCCAAAGCCCGGGCCTGCTCCAGCAGTTCCACATTGCCGCGATGTATAATATCAAAACAACCGTTTGTAAAAACTATCGTTTTTCTTCAGTTTGCCCGAATTGTTTCGATAAAAACGGCGCTTTCCGCCGCGCTTAAAATATCATGCATAACTCATCAATTCCGTAACAAATCGTCTATTAATACCTGCGGCTGAACCGGGACAATCCCCACTTCGCCGCAAACAATTCCGGCGGCATGATTCGCGCAAACGGCCGCTTCCAGAATCTAAGCATCGGCGCTCAGCGCAGCGGTCATCACGGCAATCACCGTATCTCCGGCGCCCGAAACATCGGCGACTTTTCGCGTTTTTACCGGAAGATGAATCGTTTGTTTCTGTTCTTCAAATATCGAAATCCCGTCTGCCCCACGGGTGAGCATAACCGTTCTGGCCTTTAATTTTTGCAAGAGTGTGCGTCCGGCTTTTTCTATCTGTTCTTCCTTTTCCAATGGTAACCCAAGCGCGCGAGCCGTTTCGATTATATTCGGTTTAAAAACCGTGGCGCCTCCATATTCCAGAAAATTGTTGAATTTGGGATCGACGGTTATAATTTTTTTTGCACGTTTGGAATAATCTAAAATATAACGAATAAAACCCGCGCTCAGCAACCCTTTATTATAGTCTTCCAGAATAATCGCGTCGGCATCGGGTGCGAGGTAGTCAAACCGGGTGCGTAGTTCCTGTTCCAGTAGTTCATTCCCATAAAGGATCTGTTCATGATCAATGCGTACAATATGTTGATTATCCCCGATAACGCGGGTTTTAATGGTGGTCGGCCGGTCGGTGGTTTGAATAAAACCGGTGTTGTCCAGACCGGCTTTCTCAATTAAATCAAGAAAAATACCGGCATTGTGGTCTCGCCCAAGAAGTCCCATCGTAACGGGTTTGCAGCCAAGCGTTTTTAAATTAAGCGTCACATTGGCGGCGCCGCCAAAATGATAGGTTTCGGATTCCATATCCACAACAGGAACCGGCGCTTCCGGTGAAATGCGCTTTACCGCACCCCTCAGGTAGCGGTCAATCATCACATCTCCCACAACCAGAATACGTTTCCCTTTTATTTCATTAAAAATGGTTTCGATACGTTCGGCCAGCATTGTTTCTGCTCGTTTCCTAATTACTTATTCCGGTCGGGGAATGGTTATTGTGAATGTGGTGCCTTTATTCACTTCCGTTTCAAAATTAATTTCCGCACCATACGAGGCCAGTGAAGTTTTGGCCAGACTTAACCCCAGGCCTGTTCCTCTTGGAGCGTCGGGATTTTCCTTTAAATCGACTTGCAGCGGCTTAGTGGTAAAAAAGGGCGAGAATAGTTTCTTTTGATCTTCTTCTTTAATACCGGGGCCGCTGTCCTTAACTCGGATTATAATGGAATCGTCAGTCAGTTCCGTAGAGATGGCTATTTCACGTATCGGACTATCGTAAACGGCATCAATGGCATTTTGAATGATATGAAGAAGGCTTTGTGAAAAATCGCTGTAGATACCCTGAACCGGAGGCAGGTAATCGGCAAATGTAAACTCTTTTTTGACATGGTGTTTAAAGAAGAGATTGGCATTTAAAAAAGCAAGTTCTTCCTGAAGTAATTGATTTAAATCGATCTCAACAATTTTCGAATTCTGCGTATCGTGCCCTTTTTTGGCGATTGTCTGAATAATTTCGGACATTCGTGCGGTCTGTCGGAGAATGATGTCGGTTTCCCGCAGGTCGGGATGACTTAGTTTAAGCAGTTCGGCATTCCCCTGGATAATGGAAATAGGTGTATTCAGATTATGCGAAATTCCCGCCGTCAGACGCCCGATGGCAGAAAGTTTATGTTCATTAAGCAATTGCAGTTCTAACTGGCGCTCTCGAAGCTTGGATTGCTCCCGCTCGGAAATATCAACCACCATGCCTTCAATGGCAGGCGCACCCTGAAAAGTTACGGCATCGGCCCACATTTCTACCATGCGCTCCGTACCGTCTGGTGTTATGACCTTAAACACAACGCTGCCATCGGGAACGGTTCCCTGCCGAATTGCCTTTAGGTGAAGATTTACTTCGTCCATATATTCCGGACAAACAAAATCCTGAATCCGTTTATTTTTTAGCATGGCGGCGGCTTTGTAGCCAAAGAGTTTGCACATTTTCTGATTGATATACCCGAAACTGCCATTCTGCAGGATAAATATGCCTACGAGTGTCTGTTCAAGTAAGCTGCGATATTTTGATTCCGACTCCTGTAATTCCGAGATTTTTTTCTGGATCATCTTTTCCAATTCGGTTTGATATAACAGGCGTTGCCCTTCCAGGTCTTCCTGCTCTTCGGTAAGCCTGTTTTTCATAACCGCATTGTGCACTACCTGCTGCAATTGTTTTTGCTTAAACGGCTTTATCAGATAATCATACACTTCTAAGCGGATAGCCTTACGGGCCGTATCCAGTTCGGAGCTTCCCGTAATGATGATAACCGGTGTTTTTATACCCTGTTCGTGTATTTTGGTAATAAACTGAATACCGTCCATATCGGGCAAAAAAACATCCACCAGCAGAGCGGAGAATTTTTCCTTCTGTAATATTTTATCCGCTTCTTCCGCTGTTTCGCAGGTGGTCACTTCGAAATTACTAAGATTCAAAAAGGAACGCAGCATATCCCGAATAGCGGCGTCATCATCCACTACAAGGATATTTTCTTTAATATTTTTACTCATGAACCACCCGGGCTAATAAAGATTTTACCGTATCGCTTATAAATTCTATAATGATAAATATAATTAAATCAATAAAACCAATCAAAAAAAGCACCTTGGTAATTTTATCGAGAAACGGCGAATTAAACTCCGGCAATATTAACACCGAGGCAAATGTAACGCCCACTATCCAGCTCATGGCTCGTAAAATTATCTTATATATCCGCAATACACCGGGGCTATATTCCGGCTCTTTATCCAATGCCCTAATTTTTTTCTTCTCTTCATGCGCTTTATTACTTTTGTTTGCCATACGTATTCCCTGTTTAGTACCCTGCTGCTTTTCCGTCACTCCGGGGATCGCTCCATCCGGAATATGTTTTTGTTTTTTTATTAAATAAGATACCCTGGGCATACCCCATATACGTTTTGTATTCCAGCTTATACCCGCTATTTTCCAGATTGTTTCGCGTATCTTTACTAAATCGCTCCCGCTCCATAAAAATTACATCCGGCTTCCACTGGTGATGGAATCGCGGATTCTCAATGGCCTGCCGTATGTTCATTTTATGGTCGATCACATTGGAGATAACCTGAGCAACGGTCGTAATAATTTTCGAACCGCCTGGCCCGCCGATAACCAAGAACAAAGAATCATTTTTCGTTATGATGGTCGGTGTCATGGAACTAAGCATACGTTTTTCGGAGGTAATTGAATTGGCCACAGTGCCCACCAAACCGTAACTATTAGGAAAACCCGGTTTAATGCTGAAATCGTCCATTTCATTATTCAGTAAAACACCTGTTCCTTCGGCCACCGCGCGGGAACCGTAATTTCCGTTCAGGGTAAAGGTGTTCGATACCGCATTTCCCCAACGATCCGTTATAGAAAAATGTGTGGTTTGGTCCGATTCACGCCCGCGAATCGGCTTCACTTTAATGGAATCGGAGCATCCGGCGCTAAAATAGTGCAAACTCTGCTTTATGGTTTTAGCATATTTTTTAGAAATGAGACGCGCCTGAGGATTTTCTACAAAATCCGGGTCACCCAGCCATTGGGCCCTGTCGGCATAAGCCTGCCGTTCAATTTCCACCCAAAGCCGGATCTGTGCGGAACTGTTAATATCCATTTTGGAGACCTCAAACAACTCAAGCGTATTCAGAATTTCACTTAAAACAATTCCGCCGGAACTGGGCGGGGGCATGGAATAAAAGGTGTACCCACGGTAAGTGCCTTCGATAGCTTCACGCCAGACCGGCTTATACCTGTGCAGGTCTTCTTCCGTTATCAGACCTCCGTTATGTTGCATATCCAATGCAATCCTACCAGCCGTTTTCCCGTAATAAAAGCCCGCCGCGCCCTTCTTTGCAATGCGCTTCAGTGTTTTGGACAAATCCTTCTGAACGAGCCGGTCACCGGTTTTAAAGGGTTCCCCTTTTTTAGTAAAAATAGTCTTTGAAGATGAAAATTTATTAAAATCTTCGGTTGCGCTTTGCAGAGCCGCCGCCTGAAAGGCATCGATGACAAAACCTGTTTCGGCAAGTTTAATGGCCGGCGCAAGAAGGCGCTTCCATTTTAAACGGCCGAATTTTTTGTGTGCTTCCCAGAGTCCTGCCACCGTTCCGGGAACGCCGGCCGCACGATAACCTAAAGTAGAGGCTTTATCAATTACCGTTCCGGAAGAATCGAGATACATATCGCGCGAGGCGGCAATGGGCGCTTTTTCGCGATAGTCCAATGCAAATATATTGTTTGCGGCATTTCTGAAAATCATAAATCCGCCGCCGCCCAGATTTCCGGCATTGGGGTAGGTAACGGCGAGGGTAAACGCAACGGCAACAGAGGCATCTACGGCATTGCCGCCTTCTTTAAGCACTTGCAGGCCTACATTACAGGCGATGGGTTCACCACAAACCACCATTCCGTTTTTGGCCTTAACCGGCCGAAATCCTTCTATGGCAAACGAAGATGAAAAAAGCAGAAAGGCAATGCTAAAACCAGTTAAAACTGTTTTGCTCATTTGGCGGTACCGTTAAGAATAACGTTTATATCCTGTTCAAGTAAAAGCGCCTCCGGCGATTCTACAATACGCCCTATTTCATTTCCATTCTTAAAAAAGATAAAGGTCGGCACCCGTTTTATTTCATATGTTTCCGCTAAACCGGATTCAAGTTTTAGCTTGCGATCAACGGCAAATAGTTCCATGCTCAGTTTATCCATAAGTCCGGCTTCCTTAATAATTTTTAAAAAGCGCGGTACTTCCCGGCGACTATCCGAACACCATGTTGCTAAAAATATTTTCACATCAAAATTATCCTGCACTGAGGCGATCTGTTTTATCACGTCCGGGCTTACTTTATATTGCGCTTCGTTTTTTTTCCACTGCGGATAATCAAAATAAAGTTGTGAAACGGAAATTGGGCCGTAAAGCATTTCGATATCGTTTTTAATTACTTTTTTACTGGTTAGCGATACGGCGCAGGAAATGATAAAAAATACAAGAACGGCGCTAATGAGTAGCCGACGAATCATTCTTTACTTCTTTCTTTTTTATTTGTTTAACAATTTTGGAAACAATTCCTTGTGGCGAAATCAGCAACCGGGTAATGACCTGTCCTTCTTTTCCCAGAACACCGGTCGGTTTTCCATTTATTGTAAATGTAATCCCAGCGGCATTACCAATCAAAAAATTCAATAGCGAATCGGCGGTTAACGATACTTTTTCATTTTCGGCTAATAGGTATTCGGTTGTGTCCGCCCGGTCTTTTATAACCCGAAGCCAGGTACGCTGTACGGCGGTTAAACGGGCGGTAACATTAACGCTGTCGACAATTGTATTAGTCTGTTTTTGCACAGCTTCTTTTTCCTGTTCCAAAAGTATCTGTTCGGCAATTTTTTGTACAGAAAGTTCCTGGATCTGTTCTGTTTCCGCAGCGTCGTCCACGCTTACAGAATTAATTGCCAGAACCGCAAAGATAACGGCAACCACCAGTAGCGGCGCAACAATATAAATGGTTTTAATTAAGCGCGATTTTCGCTGTTCCTGCTTCTCCACCCGAATTCGTCGAACGGTGGAAGTATGCAGCGGAAGGGACTCCTGAACCGCTTTTTCAAATTCGCCCCAGTACATTTCTTCGTTTTCGGGCTGTACAAAAGACAGATAGGTTTTAAAAAATAATTTTTTATAAACCCCGGGGATTTCATCCAGACCGCCCGACTCAAGCGCTTCTAAAAAGCGCATGTGAATCTTGGATTTTGCCGAAATCGTTTCTAACTTAATTCTTTTCTCGATCCGGATTTCTTTCAGCTGTTCAAAATACGGAACTTGTTTTTCGTATTTTTGCTCATCCATCAGACACCTCAAAATCTTTTATTTTCATTTGAATCGTCGTTTGTCCGCTCCATTTGGATTCTTCAATTACATAAGCGCAATTGATTCGGTTCTTCGGTTTATTGATAATTTCCACATATTCTCCAAGCCGGTAGCCTATGGCGTCTACAACAACCCCATCCTGTTTAAATTTAACTTTCAGATGGTTCTTTCCTACAACAATCGCCTTGCCGTACACTTGCAGGTTTTTTGAAACAAACACGGGACGCATATTTAACGGCCCCGAAGGAGACAGTTTTTTAACACTGTTAAAAAAAGAGGCCGTTAACTGACTGAATGAAATTTCGGCATCTATATTCAGTTTTGCTACCATTTCTTTAATTTCCAATTCGTCTGCAGAACTCCGGTTAATTTCCTCGTCCAAAACGGCAATGTCTTCTTCGGTAATGGTAATTCCGGCGGCATAACGGTGACCGCCAAAGCTGATAAATAGATGTTCCAGATGTTTTAAGGCGGAATAAATATTAAAATTTGAGGTGGAGCGGGCAGAGCCTTTTCCGATGCCATCCTGAATGGAAAGCAAAATACTGGGGCGGTTGTATTTTTCCATGATTCTGGAAGCCACAATGCCAACCACTCCCGGATGCCAATCCTTTTTAGCGAGGACAAGGATACGTTTGGAATGAATATCAATATTTTTTTCTACCATCTCCTGCGCTTCGTTAAAAGTCATTTCATCGATTTTTTTTCGGGCATTATTTTCTTTTTCCATAATGCGGGCAATATTACGAGCCTGTTGTAAACTTTTGGCTGCCAGCAGATGAACCGCTTTTTTTGCATTGGAAATACGCCCCACGGCATTTATGCGCGGTGCAATAACGAAAACAATCGTACTAACGGAAATACGTTTTTCAATTAACCCGCAAATTTCGAGCAAAGCAAAAATACCCGGCCGGGGATTGCTCTGTAATATTTTCAGCCCGCTTTTAACCAGAATTCTGTTTTCATCAATTAACGGAACAATATCTGCAGCGGTGCCAACGGCAACCAAATCCAAATAATGCTTGGGAAAAGAGGGGTCCATTTCGAGCCGCTGACACAGCCCTTGCAGCACTTTATAAGCGACACCGCATCCGGCCAGTTCTTTAAAGGGATAGGTACAGGTATCTAGCTTGGGATCGATAATGGCTGCGGCGGCCGGCAGCATTAAACCCGGTTCATGATGATCCGTTATAATAACATCAATGCCAAGGCTTTTTGCATAAACCGACTCCTCTACCGCCGTTATACCGCAATCGACCGTGATAATTAAAGAGACCTGACGTTCTTTGGCCGCATCAATTCCGTCCTGCGACAGTCCGTATCCTTCCTGAAAACGGCTGGGAATAAAAAACGATACTTTCCCTCCCAGTTTAAAAATCCCATCGTATAAAATAGCCACAGAGGTTACGCCGTCCACGTCGTAATCACCGTAGATCATAATATTTTCACCGCTGCGCATGGCTTTAATAATACGGCTAACGGCAATATCCATTTCTTTAAATAAAAACGGATCGTACAGGTTTTCCAGATTGGGTTCGAAAAAACGCAGAAGCGCTTCTGAAGACGAGATGTTGCGTTGTTCTAATATTTGTGCAATAACCGGGTGAATATCAAACTTTTTAATATCCTTTTCTGATATTTTCCGCGATACGCGTTCCGGATATATCCATTGATACAACATGGCCGCTCCAAAAGAAAAATCCAGACAAATCGATAAGCCGAATTCTGTTACCGCAAAACGGGACGGCAGCCATTTATCTTAACAAACCGTTACCGGCCTGCTTAAGCAGCCTACCCCGAAGAATATCCCGGAAATCCGGGAAATACACCGGGCTGTGTACATCCGTATACTCGGAATTCTTCTATATTTGGCCTTGCATCAAATTGGGTTTATCCTGCCTTTGCTTATTAAGTACCTGAAACAGGTATCCCTGACGGGACAAAGCGGTGGGCTCTTACCCCGCCTTTTCACCCTTATCCCGAATCTCGGGACGGTTTATTTTCTGTGACACTTTCCGTCTGCGTTAAACGCAGCCTCTGATTTTTCAGAGAATTTTGCCCTGTGATGTTCGGACTTTCCTCCCCGCGCCTGAATGCGCAGAGCGGCTGCCTGATTCGCCTGGATATTTATAGTATTTATGAATTTGATTCATCCCACACAAGAATCCTGCCACAGTATTCGCATGTGTATATTTTTTTCATCTTTTTTACTTCTACTACTTTTTGCGGTGGAATAAACGAAAAACATCCGCCGCAATTATTGCCTGAAATTCGGGCGATCCCCTGCCCGCCTCTGGCTTTGCGCACCAATTCGTAGCTTTTTATAATTTCGGGACTGGAGCGCTGAATAACTATATCACGTTCCTGCCGTAACAGGTTTTCTTCTTCGGCCGTGGCATTTAGTGTTGTCTGTAATTCCGCTTTATTTTCTTCCAGTTCATCCTTTAGCTGGGAAACTTCCGAATCCAGTTCACTTATCATACTGTCGAGCTCCAGTATCTTTTCAGAAATTGTTAACAGCTCATTTTCACTCTCGGCCTGAGTCTCTTTTACCGCGTCGGTTTCCGTGGTTATGGCATCGTACTCTTTATTGGTTTTTACCTGATACAGTTGTTCTTCGTACTTGGTTAGTTTTTCTTTCAGCTCATCCAGCAACAGTTCCAGTTCTCGCTGACGAACCTTTGAGGTTTTAAGTTCCTCTTTACGTCGTTTCAGCTCTCCGTTTTTTACTTCCAGTTTTGCCTGAAGTTCCTCCACTATCAGCGGTAAATCACCGCGTTCCTCCATTAATTCGTCTAAACGGGTATCAACTTCCTGCAGTTCAATCAGTGAATACAGTGTTTTTTGCACAGCCAAATCTCCTCTCTATAAAAAAAAAGTGCACCTGCCGAATGGACAAATGCACTTTTAAAAATTTATTTCATATTCTTTTTTAACCGGAAAAACAATTTCAATCTACCGCCTGTTAAATGAATTGTGGGCCCACAGGGACTTGAACCCCGGACCAGCCGATTATGAGTCGGCTGCTCTAACCAACTGAGCTATGGGCCCGATTAGTAATTCACTCGAGCTGTTAAAGTTATAAAAGCTATTTATTGAAATCAAATTTATTTCGGCTAAAATGCGTTCTCAAAAAGCTTTTTTTATTAGCCGGATGCAGCAGGATTCCTCTTTGCCGCTTATCCGGAAATAGTGATATGGTTTTGTACCCATCCGCCTCGGAAACAGCCGCTCCGTTAAATGTGGAATTGATGATTATTACAAATGTGTTCTGCTCCGGACGCACCTCGCGCAAAGGCCGGACAGAGGGATAAAATCCAAAGGCCGCATAAAAATACCGGGCCGTTTCACGGGGGGGGGCATCACTGTAAACAAGCAGACGATTTTGCAATGCTTCTGCTGCAGTGTACAGCAAACTCTCAACATATCCGTCTCCCGTTTGAACAGGCACCACATAACCGTCGCTATACCGGCCGTTTAAACGATATTCTCTGTTCACCTGTACTGGAGCTTCGTTTTTGGGATGGTTTATATTAAGGGTAAATCGATTTGATTTTTTTTGCCCCGCCACCGATAACTGCGTTTTTTCCTGCAGAATATGAAAGGAATCAAAGGTCCAGCCGTGAATGAATGCAGGCATGCTGAGACTTGGCATAGCGCCCCATTCATTAAAAGCAGCGGCTTCCGTTTGACTTGCCGCTTTAGAAACCGGAATGTAAAAAACAGGATAATGCCCGGACTGCGCTTTCATTTTCTGTCCGTTAATGTAAAATGTGTCCGTATCGTTTTTTCCGCGAATATGTACCTGAAAGCGATCTTTTTTACGTAAAAACTTTAAGCGCACACGGTTCAGTACAACTTCGAACTGGCGCCAGAGCAACGGAAGTGAAAGAAGAACAGAATCGATTTTAATCTCTGCTCTGCTGATTTTTGAAGTAGCTAAGGGCGGCCGAAACAGATTGGGGGTTATCGTTAAATGGCTATCGGACAAATTAAAATCAAACTGTACCGCCTGATCAATAGAGAAACGGATTCCTTTATCCCATTGAAATTTGGTAAATACTTTTTTGTGTTGCCAAACCAGAGCCAGGACAGTATCGGATTCCTTCAGTATGAGTTTCCGTATATTTGCCGCCTTAAAAAACGGAATAAATGCAAGCTGTCCGCTATCGGGATAATACGGCGTCAATTCTTTAAGCTGCAAAAAAAGCCCCGCCGCACCTCTCATCGGCTCCGGCAAAAATTCCGAAAGGAGTTTTTTATATTTTGTATACCAGAAGAAGGAGCGTTTTAATGCAATAGCCGCAAATGCGACAAATTGCCCGGGATGATTGCCCATCTCTTTTTTTAACCATAAACGGTAAGCCGGATAGTGGAGATATTGCCAATAATTCTGAATGGCCGAATCATCCGAAAGATTTCCTAAATAGTGTTCCAAAAATCCGTTGTCTGCATTTTTTGAAACCGGCTCTTTTTGTTTAGCGCTCCGAATTGAATCAAACCGGGCAAAGAGCTTTTGTAATCCGGGCTCTACAGATTCTTTAAAGTTGAACTGTTTGTAAAACCGATCTAATTCAGAATACCAGCCAAAATGGAGATATATTTCCTGCAACCAGATAAAGGTCTGTATCCACTTCTTCGGAGATTCATCTACTGAAAACTGTATCTCGCGGTTTGGACCAACCGAACGAAGCGTGGACCAAAAGACGTCGATCCGCTGCATTTCTGCGCTATCGGACAAACGTAACCGACTTAAGGGATGGAGGCTGTATTCCCGCTCCAATACCTCTTTCAGAAATCTTTTAATACTGCTCATTTCGTGCTTATCCCGCTGTGGGAAAAGCCAGATTATCTGCGCTTCCTCGCAAGAAAGAACATACTCATGCCCGGATAGCTGGTTCGGTTCTTTCGTAGAAACCATCGTCAGTCCATCGGCAATGCTTAGACGAAGCGTTTGCTTTTTGGAATTTGTTATGGGATCAATCAGAAGCAGAATCGTGTCAAAATATTCGATAGCACGAACCCGAACAGCGGACGATAAAAAAGTTTGAATATAAATACGGGTCTGCGGGAAACGCTGCAGAAAGCGCTCGATAGCCGGATCATTTTCAAAAACAATAGTGTACGATTCATCCCGGCCTTTTAAGGTATGTACAGGAAGTGTCCGGTAAAAAGAAACAGGGGCTGCATGCGGCTGATAGCGAAAAGTAAGTCCGCATCTGCACCAGTTTTCAATATATTCGAAAAGTTGATTTGTATTCACAGGCAGCTGAACCGTAGTTAAAAGAACAGGCGGCTTAAATCTACATAAACAACTAAAATAATCAATGATAAAAGAATCGCCATACCAATTTGTTGTATTTTTAATTTTACCTTAATCGGTAACGGACGTCCCATTATCCCCTCAATAAGTAAAAAGAACAAATGCCCGCCATCCAGCGCGGGAATGGGAAGGATATTAAAAAAGGCCAGCATAGCACTTAAAGCGGCAATCAGATACCACAAATAGGTCCACCCGGCATGGGCGGCGTCTCCGGCCATTTTGGCTATCATAATCGGACCGCCAATAATTTCTTTTGCCGATTTGGTTCCGCTGACAACCCAGTAGATACTGCGTACATTGAGGGCCATTAAATCCCAGGTGCGCACGAATCCGGCCAAAATTGACCGCCCCAGTCCAACTTTCAGATGTTCATAGTAATAGCCAACACCAATTTTCCCAATCCGGACGATTTTACCATCTTCTGTTTTTTCTTCAAAAGCATGCGGTTTAATGTTACCGTGCAGGGTCTGCCCGTCTCGCTGATAGGTTATTTCAATTTCCTCATCGGGATGCGCCCGGATGGCTTCGGTCATTTCCATCCAGTCAGAAACCGGTTGACCGGCGATGGAAATGATTGTATCTCCTTTTTTAAGCCCAAGTTTTCCGGCCGGCATACTGGCGGTTACATCGCCTACCTTAGCTGAAAATAATGGCACAATATTTAAAAGCTCACCGCCCTTTTCGCCAAACCATTCTTTTTTATATTCCAGCGTAATCTGCTTTCCGTCGCGTAACACATCAAAGAAAATTTGTGTGTTCAGGTTTTGCAGAAAAACATCCTGAATTTCATTCCAGCTATATACGGGAGTTCCGTTTATGGCCAGTATTTTATCGCGTTCTTTAAAACCGATTTGAGACGCAATCCCCTGTTCGGGCACTGCGGCGACTGAGGTAGTGGGAATGCGCTGTTCGCCTTCGGAATAGGTTAAAAAGGCCATGATGGCAATTGCGGTAACCAGGTTCATTACAACGCCGGCGGAGATGATTACAATTCTGCGCCAAACCGGTTTTGAATTAAATTCATAATCGGCGCCGGTTACATTTTCATCCAGGCTTTCGTCAATAAAGCCGGCCATTTTTACAAAGCCGCCCAATGGAATGGCCGAAATTGAAAACTCGGTTTCTCCAATTTTTTTAGAATAGACCGTGGGAGGGAAACCGATTGAAAACTTGTCTACACGCACGCCCATCCACTTGGCCGCAAGGAAATGACCCAGTTCATGTACAATAACCAAAAAACTGAATACAAAGACAACAGCAATAATATTGAGCATATTTTTCTCTTTTTAAATACCAAAAACCGGGCATGCCCGGTTTATATAAAAATCCATCGTTCCGAAATAGTATTGAAACGATGGAAATATATACAAAAATAAGCTCCGCAAAAAGGCAGCGCTTAAAAAAAATTACAGAACGATCATTACCCCTGCGCCTAATGAACTGTACTCGCCAATATTATAATCGACATGTACATTTAGTAAGAGTAGGGTCAGGCTTACGCCGAGATTATAGCGCAGGCCATTTTTCCCGTCAACAACAACATCGCCTAAATCATTAACCCCGGGTAAGTCAAAGGCATCCGTTTTAACGGTCATCGAAGAACGGTCAAATCCGGCGCCGCCATATACGGAAACAGGAAACAACGGAATGGATACCGATGCCTGAAAGTTCATGCTAAACGTGCCGGCGTCAATAATATCGCCCAGCGTAAATTTATGATAGGCTGCCTGAATACTAAAATCGAGTGGTAACAGCCCAATGGGCAGCAATTCACTCAAACCGTATTTTAAACCGCCGCCAAAAACGGTAAGGTCACCGACGTCGGATAGATTTACTTTTGTAAAACGGGCGGTCGCTTCTAAATTGGCAATTAGCCCCACATTGGCATGCAGCATAGGCAATGCAAAAAAATCAGCATTTGTACCCGGAATTGCCAGCTGGTTATCCGGATCATCGGTTCCGAAAACGGTAGGCACGTTTCCATCAATGGCGGCATTGGTACTCTTAAACGATTTTCCCCCATCCGGAATCGGCACATACACAGCGCTTAAACCAATATCAAAACGCGGAAAGCCTTTTGTGCCTCCTCTGTGATAAAGAGCCCCGCCCAGAGCGGTTCCCAGAGAAGTAGACAACGGCTGGACATATCCCTTGATATAGTTTTCGCCATATCCGTTTGCAAGAATATCGGAGAGGTAATCTTCAACAGACTGCGCTTTAAGTCCGGCGGTTGCAATCAATAATAATCCTGTAATTACTAATAATGAAAGACGTTTCATTGTACCTCCTATGATATGTTTTAGGTGCGTTTTTAACCTTTTTAAATTATAAACGGATTACACATTTTTTGGGCTTCAATCAATTCGTTATATGCCGTATTTTTTAAATATATTGAATTTACCCCGCTACAGGCAAATTGTTCTTTAATGGCCTCGCTCAATTTTTGTGCACTCATTTTACGTGAATTTATTTCCTTTAAACTAACTGCGCTTTGATGCAGCGCATCGGAAAGCGTTTTTTTTTCCGTTTCATTAATTGATAAATATTTTAAAACCTCTGTTTGTGACCCGGATAAAAGAATAGAACCATGCTGCAACAGGCTGCTCGGAAATAATTTTTGAGCGCTGCCAACTACTTTTTTTTGCCGGTATTTTATTTCCGCAAATGCTGATCGGTTAAAACAGGCAAATGATTTTTTTGAATCTTGCAGATAGTTTCCGGCCTCTTCGCCGGTATTCAGTTCCACATTATACCCCAGTCTGCGTAAAGCTTCCGCTAAAATCCAATGAAATATCCTGTAAATTTCGTGATGGCGAAGCTGGCCGCCCGGAATGATTAAACTGTATGTCAGTTCCCGCGCATGTAAAACCGCGCTTCCGCCGGTTGGACGACGTACCAGATCGATACCGTTTTGCCTTAACTGTTGACGGTTAATTAAACCGGCATCCTGATGTTTGCCAAGCGAAAGACAAGAGGGTTCCCAGCCGTAAAAACGCAAAATGGGATCAGACTCCGTACCCGCGTTTTCGGCCAGAAAAAAATCGAGCGCCATATTTACAGCGCCTGTGAATTTCTGAAAAGGAATTATACGCAGCCGGCCTTCGGGAGCCAACGCGGAAACATCAGCGGATAATGCCACGTTCACTGCCTTTTAGAAAATCAATCAGATGGCGCAGTTCCGGAATCATTTCAAGCTCCTGCTCCATCCTCTGTATGGCCTGAGCTTTGGTGAGTTTTTGGCGGTAAAGCATTTTATAAGCCTTTTTAAGCGTAGCCAGCGCTTCTTTACTAAAACCGCGCCGGCTTAGACCGACCGTGTTTAAACCGCCATAGGTAAGCGGCTCGCCCATCGCTAAAATGAAGGGAGGCACATCTTTGGTAATAGCGGACATGCCGCCGATAAAGCAATGACCGCCGATATGCACAAACTGATGGATTGCGCACATGCCGCCTACGCCTACATAATCTTCGATTATAACATGTCCGGCCATATTTACCGCATTGGCAATCACCACATTAT
Organism: Calditrichota bacterium; assembly: GCA_024278755.1. GTDB lineage: Bacteria > Calditrichota > Calditrichia > Calditrichales > Calditrichaceae > JANTFQ01. Next base: position 54,578 of record JAJRSO010000041.1, read on the forward strand.
TCCCTATCTGGCAGTCATGCGCCGTGTGAGAATAAGCCATAAGCAGACAATTATCGCCAACCCGGGTTGTCCAGCTGTGATCCGTTCCGCGATTTACCGTGGCATACTCGCGAACGGTCGTGTTATCACCGATGGACACAAATGTTTTTTCATTACTAAATTTAAGGTCCTGAGGGATGCTGCCAATAACCGCGCCGGAAAAAATGCGGCTTTTTTTACCGATAGTTGTACCCGATGCAATAACCGCGTGCGGATGAATTTCGCAACCGTCGCCAATTTTAACGTCCGCCTCGATAATGGCAAAGGGGCCAATCTGAACATCGACTCCGATTTCCGCTTTAGGATCGATTATGGCCGATGGATGAATTTGTGTCACCGATACTCCCGATTCTTTAAAACTTGTATTTAACGTTAATTAACCGTTACTATCAACGACGGCGGCCATCATTTCGGCTTCGCAGACTAATTCACCTTTTACATAGGTTTTACCGGCCATTTTGAAGGTAGAACGCCGGTTTTTTAACATAATCAATTCCATTACCAACTGATCGCCCGGTTGAACAATCTTACGGAATTTCACATTATCGATTCCCATAAAAAAGACCAGTTTATTGCCCACATCCACCTGCTCGTTCAGTAGCAGAATGCCGCCCACCTGAGCCATTGCCTCTACAATTAAAACTCCGGGCATAACCGGTTTTTGTGGAAAATGTCCCTCAAAAAAGGGTTCGTTGGTGGTAACATTTTTAATCCCCACCGCTTTCTTTTCCGGTTCCAGCTCAATGATTGAGTCGACCAGCAGGAATGGATAGCGGTGCGGCAGAATCTTTTTAATGGCGTTAATATCAAAAACAACGCCTTTTTTACTGACATCCTGATATTTACGGGTCAGCGTTTGTTTTTTATAATAATTACGTAACAATCGGGCAAATTCGATATTGTTTTGATGTCCCGGTCGTGCCGCCAGAATTTGGGCTTTTATATTGACGCCGGCCAGGGCCAAGTCGCCGAGCAAATCAAGTAATTTATGACGGCTTGGTTCATTACGAAAACGCAGAGTTTTATTGTTTAAAATACCGTTGGTCCCCAATTCCACATTTTAATCGATATCAAACATCTTTTTAAGACGCTGCATATCGTTATCATCCAAATCCCGATCCACGATAACAACGGCCGAATCCAAATCGCCGCCCTTTATCAGGCCCTGTTCGGCCAGCATCTCCACTTCATGCAAGAAACAGAAGGTACGGGCCGGTGCAAATTCGGAAATAAATTCTTTTTCCATAGAAAACAGGCCGGAATGCTGGCTGCCAAGCGCTGGGTTTTTATAATCAACCATTACCGTTAAACGATAATCGTCGGTGGGAAGCGCTGCGTATTCGATTCCACGCTGTTCGTCCGAAAAGCCCAACGGTTCTTCCACAACAAGATACTCTTTGATGGCATCCTGTTCTTCAATGCCGGCCTCAAGCAGACGGTTTACAAAGGGCATAGCCGAGCCATCACCGATAGGCGGCTCGTTTCCTTCCAGTTCTATCAATACATTGTCAAGTTCCAGCCCGGCAAGGGCGGCGAGAACATGTTCGACCGTATGCACTTCCACCCCGTCTTTTTTAAGCGTTGTACCCCGCAGGCTTTCCAGTTCATGATCTTGCACAACGTAATCTACAAGGGCGGGAATTGCCGGAGCATTCTCAACATCGGTGCGTAAAAACCGGAATCCGAAATTTTCCGCTGCCGGTTTAAACGTTATTTTAGTCTTGTTTCCGGTATGCAGTCCGCGGCCTTCAAAAGAGACTTCTTTTTTAATCGTTCGCTGTTTCTTGTCCATCAATACCCCGTGATTCTTCCAATTCATTTTTTAAGACAGCTAATTCTTTTTCTAAAATTTTGATACGCTGTAGCATCTGCGGCAGACGGCGCATACTAATTTCCATCCGTTTATATTTTGTGATGGGCATCGCCGGCATTCCCCACATAACCGATTTTTCGGGAACATTATTGATGATTGCGCTTTTCCCGGCAATGGAGCTGCCGTTTCCCACTTTAATATGCCCGACGATTGCGGCATGTCCCCCAATAGAGACATTATCACCCACTTCTGCACTGCCGGCAATGCCCGACTGGGCGGCCATAACTGTGTGTTTCCCCACAATAACGTTATGCGCTATCTGAATCAGATTATCAAGCTTTGTTCCCTGCCGGATTATCGTTTCACCCAGTGTTGCCCGGTCAATCGTTGTATTGGCGCCCACTTCCACATCGTCTTCAATTATCACAATACCCATCTGCGGAATTTTGAAATATTTTCCTTCATACGGGGCAAAACCAAATCCGTCGCTGCCAACCACACATCCGTTTTGCAAAATCACCCGGTTACCGATTACACAGTTTTCCCGAACGGAAACATTGGGGTATAAAACACAATTATTCCCCACTTTTGCATTTTCCAGCAGAACGACTCCCGGGTATAAAACCGTATTCTCCCCCACTGAAACATTGGGGCCGATATAAACAAACTGTGCAGCGCGTACGGTTTCGTGTACATGCGCTGTTTTGTCGATAAATGTAAATTCGGATATGCCCCGGATAGAGGTATGCCGTTCCGGTTCAAATATTTTAAGCACCTGCACAAAGGCAGCATAAGCATTAGGCACGACGATATACGGTAATCCCACCCCATCATATACCTGGTCAAGCAGAACGGCGCTGGCCTTGGTTTTACTCAGAAAATGCTTATACTTTAAATTGGAAAGGAAGGTGATCTCACCTTCCTTTGCAGTTTCTATCTTTGCCGGCCCGGTTATTTCCATTTCTTCCGGGCCATATACTTTACCGCCAAGCAAGCCGGCAATTTCATTTAAAGTCATGGGCTTTCCGTTATTTACCAGAAGCCTTATTCAGTTCTTCGAGGATACGATCGGTAATATCAAACTTAGGATTGGCATGCACTAAGGCGCCGGAAGAAGCATCAAAAATAAAATCATATTCTTCTTCATTGCCGATTTTTTCGATCAAGGCGTTAATTTTATCAATAATAGGTTTGGTCAGTTCCATACTTTTTTTATAGAACTCACCTTCAGGTCCCAGTTTTTCATACTTAAAGCGTTCGATATCCTGCGCCTTTTGCTGGGCGTTTCGCATTTTTTCCTGTTTCTTTTCGGGACTCAACAACAGGCTTTGCGAATCGATTTCCTGTAGCATATCATTATACTCTTTGAGCATTTTCTGATAGTCTGTATCATATCCGCTACGAATTTCGTTCAGTTTGGTCTGCACATCAATATATTCCTGATACTGAGCTAAAACCTTTTGCGATTGAACATAGGCAAATTTTTGGGCAAAAACCGGTATGGAAATCATCATAGAGACTAAAATTAACAAGATTGATTTGTTGAACTTCACAAGTTCCTCCTTAAGAGTAAATGATTAATAAATATCTTTTAATATATAAAAAAACTTAAAAACGACCAAATTGAAAATGCACTTTCCACTTTCCGGAACGTTGTAAATTATCATTATAATAATCAAAGCCGTATCCAAAGTCGATTCCGATAATTCCAATCATCGGCATAAACAGACGCACGCCTACACCTACAGAACGATACAAATCGAAGGGGTTGGTTTGTCCGATCTCTTCCCATACATTTCCGGCGTCGGCAAAGAGCAGACCGAAGATAGTCGGGTTCGGCGCGATGGGAAAACGCAGTTCGAGGGAAGTTTTAAACATGGATTTACCGCCTTTAGGGCTTCCTCCCGCAGTGAGCGGGCCGATTTGTCCGTCATCGTAACCGCGTAAGCCTTCGGAAAAACCGAGGCCGCTCCCGCCAAGATAAAAATATTCGCCATAAAGAATATTGGTTTGATTAGTCAGCTTTTTCAGGATGCCGTACTTGTTTTGACTGTACAAAACCAGCCCAAATGGAAGCGGAACAAACCACTCTGCCGAGAGATTCACTTTAAAAAAGTCCTGATCACCACCGAGGATACCGCCGGATAATTCGGTGCTGATGGAATGCGAAGAACCGCGCGTGGGAAATTCCGGATTATTACGGCTGTCTCTGGAAAAAACCTGAGTAATACTTACCTGTTGGCTGGCGCCGCTTTTTCCATAGTACTGACGATAGCGATCGGCCAGTTCCGGATCGCGTATATTGTCAATGCGCGATTGAGCATAGCGTAAAATCCAGTCCCCGCGGAAATAGTTATCCGGCCAGTAAAAACGTCGTCCTAAGTGCAGCGAGGCGCCGCGATCATTCTGATCCCAGGGATAGTAGCCGCCGCCGCGACGGGTATCGAATATGGAAAATCCGCCAAGGGTCGGCGTATCAAATAACCAAGGTTCGGTAAAACTGATGGAAATGGAACGGTAGATGGAGCCAAACTGCCAGTCGAATACGAGACGCTGTCCACCGCCGCCGGAAAAGGGATGGGCCAGTGAAAAATTGTTAAAGGTCAGCCCCACGCTTCCTATCATGCCGTCCCGCTGACTGTAACCGGCAGACATATTGGCCATATCGGTGGATTTTTCTTTGACATCCAGAACGAGGTTGACATTTTTATCGTCATTGGGTAAAAGTTTTACATCGGGATTGGCATAGGCAAAATAATTTAAAATGGTGACGTCCCGGATGGAGCGTTCCAGTTTACTGCTGTTAAAAACATCGCCCGGATGAATTTTAAACTCCCGGCGGATAACCTTTTCTTCCGTTTTATCATTTCCGTTGATAACGATCTCTTTGATATGAACCACATGACCTTCGATAATTCTAAAAAGGATGTTTAGGGTATCGGTATGTACCGGTGTTTCTTTGGGCTGAATATTAGCAAAAAGATAACCTTGATTGTAGTACATTTTCTGCAGGCGGTCACGAACGCCTTCATCGTATTTCTTTTGGTTGTACAAATCCCCTTTTTCTATATCAAGATTCTCCAGCAGCACCTCGTCGCTAAAGATAACATTTCCTTCGAAACTGATATCGCCAAAATAATATTTATTCCCTTCGTTCACCCAGATATCAATGTATAAATCCGAGCGGTCTTCGCTGTATGATAACGAATCCTTTATAATTTCCGCATCCCGATAGCCGTTTTCTTTTAGATAAAGAACGATCTTATCTTTATCTTCTTTATATTTTTTCGGGTCAAAATCGGCGCTGCGCCACCAGCGGTCTTCTTTAATCTCATCCATCGCGTCCAGCAAGTCGTCCGAATCGATATTCGTATTGCCATGAAAGGTTATTTTTTCGACCTGAACTTCGCTACCTTCGTCAATAGTGATATTTAAATTGACGTAATTTTTGCCTGCTTTAACCGTGTCGATGGCAACTTCCGCCAGAAGATATCCTTCTTCGTGATATTTTTTAAGCAGAAATTTTTTCATCTTTGCTGTACGATATGGCGTAATGACCATACCGCGATAGGTATCCAGTTCATCTTCCACCTCGTCTTTCGACAGGGCGTCAAATCCTTCAATCTTCACTTCGCGTAAACGGGGGTACTCTTTCACTTTAATAAACAGATCGAGCCCCTCAAGGCTCTGATTGGTGACATATATCTGAATATCCGAAAAGATATTCAGGGACCACAAATTACGTACGGCCTGCTGGATATCTTCACCGCTCACGTTAACGCCGGAAATCAGGCCCGAGTTTAAGCGAATCATAGCGGCATCCGCCGTAATATTTCCATCCACCGTTATAGAGTTAAGTTTCACTTTGTGGGTTTGGGCCTGCACAGCTGCCATTGTAAAAAGTGTAATAAGAAAAACCCGAATTAACTTCTGCACTATTTCCTCCAAAAAATTAAAAAGTAAAGGATTGTCTTAATCGTATTTTAAAGTCATTTAAATACTGTTTTTCATTTGTGAGTCTGTGATAACGCATCAACTCACGGTCAAACTCAAATTCTACCAAAACGTTCCGTAAAAAACGATATTCTATCCCAAACGAGTGATTTATATCCAGTTCCGGTTCGTCTTGATTATATACGGAAACCAGTTGCCCTGTATAGGTTAAATAGAGATCTTTGGACAGATATTTACCGATGGTAATGTCCGAACTTTGCATCAAAAACAGGTATGATGCATTTGATACAAAAGGGTTAAAGAACAGATGTTCATTTGAATTATACCCAAAACTGGAAAAGAATAAATTCTTTGCAATATTAGAATTGATTCGCACCATATCCACCCCGAGCCCTTGTTCCAAAACCCGTTCAATAGGCCTGAGTAAAGGCCGAATTAAATAACGTTCGGTAATCGAACCGCCCACGCTGGTTGCTTTTTCTTTTATATTGGATACGGTAAACCCCATATACGATAACACCTGTTCCTGATCTTCGCCAATCTGCGGATCTGCCGACTCCAGTTTAAAACGAAAATCCTCAAGACTGCCCTGATGTTTTTCAATATTTGTTTCAGAATCCACCGCGTACAATTTTAAATAAATTGTTTTGGGAATGGCTCCCACGCTGTCTCTAACGGTGGTCCAGGCTCTTCCGGAAATCAGAGGATACGGATCCCAGTCCGTAAATTCAACCGAGAAAAAATCCACTTTAAAATTTTGATCCAGATATTCCAGTCGGCCGCGGCTGGAATTTAATTTACCAACCGGTTTAAAAGTGCCTTCGCTGATGATTCCCGTAAAGCGCAACCCCGGGCTGGATTCATCCATATATAGCTCGGTATTAACATTATCGATATAGGCCGGTATTTCCTTATGGTACACTACATCTTTACCCGATTTAAGCCTGACGTCCCATTCCATATTGGATAAAAATTCCACCGCGGTGGATTTTTTTCGCCGGGCGTTCGGGGAAGTGATAAACGGATAAGTAATCCTTGTGTTAAACAGTCGTAACGTTCCGTATGCCAAGGGATGTTTTACCGGACCGGCGAAGTAAAAGTGCTCGTCGTTTTTTCTGCCTGAAAGATATAAAAACCCACTGTCCTCTTTTTTCATAAGTCCGGGAATATTAAGTTCTACCCCACCTTTTTCGGTTTTAATATCCAACACTCCAAAATCCAGGTTAATCCCCTTAAAATACCAGGGTTTAAGCTTTCGTCCTGTTGTAGTGGTTACATTGCGTACGGTATTAAAAGTGACGGTTTTGTCGTCAACAGATGCTTTTAAATTTATAAAATTAACCTGATTTGTACCCTTTTTCAGTTCAATCGTACCATGAATGTTCTGTACATGCGGAGCGACGGAAGCCATCCAGAGCTCACCCCGGTCAATCTTACAAATACTGCTTTTTATTTTGATCTGACCGCGGGTTCCACCCAACTCGGCCTGAATATCCGCCAGTGAGGTTCCACCCTCGAAAAAATTAACCCAGGTAGGAAGGAATGCCAGCGCGTCCCCTTTAAAATGAAGCTTCACATCGAGCGAGTCATTTTTTTTTAGCGGCAAATTCCCCTGTGCTTCCAAACTAAAATCACCCTCCCTGACTAAAGCAAGGTTACTGAAAACAATCTGGTGCCCTTCTGCCTTTAGCAATCCCTTTTTGGCGTTTAGCGCGTCGGTAAACTGAAAATCCAGATGATCGAAGGGTGTTTTATATAGTGAACCGTTTTGGATTGAACCGCTGGATGCAATTTTAGGATTCAGATACGAGCCACCCAGACTAACGGCATAAGAGGCCGAACCGTTTAAAAAATTATTTTTTGGATTGATGGCCGTTAAAACTTTTTCGATATCCACATCGGAACCGGTAAAATTCCCGCTAAGCGTTCGGTCGGTTAACGAGGCTGAAAAATTCCCTTCGGAAATAGGAACATTATTTAACGAGATTCTAAGCGAATCGACACTGATCCGTTCTTTATCGGCATCCGCAACAATATCTGCCCGATAATAGCCAATAGTATTAAAAACAAAGCGATCGGCGCTCAATTGCGCCCTAACATGAGGTTGTTGCATCGTTCCGTCTAATCTAATCGTTCCTGAGATACGGTTTTGCTGCAAATAATCATCGGTTGCCAGCGTATCATTAATTGCGGCCGTCAGACAAAAGTCCGAAAATTTTGCCAAACCGCTAATCTTTCCATCGTCCTGCATTTCGAGGTTCACGTCTCCGTTAATACCCGCAGGGAAGTTAAAAGTACCGTTTAAAAATCCGTTTGTCAGAGAGACGTCAAAAAAGCCCAGTAAATTTTTTATTTCAAGACTGCCCCTGGCCTGTTTCTTTTCCGAAAACAGATTCCGAAGGTTTGCCGTAAGTCTCAAATCGTTATCGGAAGACTGTTTGTCCATAATTTTTATTTCGGCGCCCATGTTATCCAGCGCCCCCCGTAACCGGATTTCGGATGCGTATCGCGTAAAAAAGCGTTTCAGTACGGCTTTTGAAGTTAAAGACGCAAATGGGAATGCGGATAGCAGGGCTTCGCTTATAACCGGTTGCGAGAAAATGTTTTTTAGTTCAATAAAGGCTTTGGAGCGGGTGGGATTGTTTTCGGCAAGCCGGATTGTTATATCTTTTTCTGTACCGGATACTCTCCCTCTAAAATGCAACAACGTATCGGCCGTATCTAAAACAGAATAGCGCCAGCCGCCGTTAAGTAGGGTCGTCTGCGTATTCAGATTCAGTTACACTCCAAATCGCTGGGTTTTATTCGTCAGCAAATCAAAAAAAACATGCTTTTCTGACTTTAGAGATGCCAGCAAAGAGAGATTGAGATTCCCGTCTTCACTGTTCCAAATACCATGGCTACGTATTTTAACACGTCCCAAAGTAGACCCGAACGCCCCGATTTGCAGCTTGCCCTGACTAAAGGAGAGTTGGGCGCTTAAAGCTGTAAAATCCACTCCTTTTCCGGCAAACATATTTTTTGCGGTAACCCGGGCATACGCTTTCTTCTCACTAAAATCATACCGCACCCGAATATTAAAATCGTTAATCCGACTTTGCAGCGCCCCCGCGGTTAATTTATTTAGCGCCAAATGCGTAAAACGGATATTTGCCTTAACCTTTTTTTCGAGCAGATTTTCGCTTAATAAATCAAATTTAAAATCCGACCCGTTTAATCGGCCGCTACCATTTTTTATCTTTAGCGTTTTCCCGTTTAGTCTAATTTCCCCTGTCCCATCCGATATTTGAATCTGCTTAATCCGCACTTTTAAACCGGCAATTTTTATATTTCCGTCGAAACGGGTGCTGTCTGCTAAAAAATTTTTATTTTCAATTTTAACCGAACCCGTTAAAACGCCGGCTTCGAGCCTTGTTTCCCGCGATAGAAAAGGAAGATGTAATTCATCTGCCTGCACATCCAGAAAATCCAGGTTGGTAACGGAACGGCGAACGGCGGTATGAAACATTGTAGTTATGCGGCAGTTAGTACTTTGACTGGATAAGATACTTCCTTCCAGAACCATTTTTATCTGCGCAGAATCTCCCGGTGTAATTTGCCCCACAATATTTTTAGCCACCGTAAAAGAATTTTTTGAATCGGCCTTGTAGATTATCTTTCCCTGCTCTACCCGAATCTGATTAATCCCTTTAATCTTTTTTAAATCGTTAAATAACTTGTCCATTTTTTTTATTTTCGTGTTTTGCTTCCCGGGAATGCTGTTTAAAATGAGAACGGGCTTTTTAAAGGTAATAGATTTTACGGCAATTTGCGGATTTGCGGGATGAATAAAGATATCATGAAAATAAAAATCGAACACTACCGCCGGAATAAACAGGTTAACGCGATGGTCGCTTGTCTGTAGCACAACGTCATTCAATTCCATCGTTCCCAGCCCTATTCTGTAGTTATCGATATCGATGGAACCCTTTTCTGTATCCATAATCTGGCTAAACAAATAGGTCTTAACGCTGTGGTCCAGTCCCGTCATCCGTAAAATCAGAGGCGATGCCATAAACAGAACACTGAGTAAAGAAAAAATGATGGAAAGTATTAAAATAATTCGTTTCATATATTCATTTTTCGTTTCACTACTTTTTATCATACGAACGCCGGTAAAATCGGTTCCAGCGGTGTTTGATAAAACTTATAAAGTTATGGAATTTAGGGGGTGATGTCAAAGCAAACAAAAGGACGAATCAAATACAAAAGGAGCACAGTTGGCCTCCTTAATGGAAAGAAAATTCCTTCTTCGATGAGTAGAAATTAAAAAATCCTCATCCGGATAATCGTAGATGAGGATTCTTTCAATAAAGTATAAAAATTGAGTCTATTTACGATTCAAGTCGCTCCGCAATGAGCTCGGCAATATCCTTCGCATCGATTCCGTTTTCCAGCTCATTTGCGGCATCCCGCATCATTGTCAGACAGAAGGGACAGGAGGTGCAGACAATATCGGCGCCGCTATCCTGCACTTCTTTCATGCGGTTCTGGCGTACCGGTTCGTCCCCGCTCTCCTCTTCTTTCCACATCTGGGCGCCGCCTGCTCCGCAGCAAAAGCTGTCTGAACCGGAACGTTCCAGTTCAATATACGACTGACCCAGCATTTTTATATTTTCTCGCGGCGCTTCAAAAACAGAATTGTGCCGTCCGAGATAGCAAGGATCGTGAAACGTGATTTTCTTGGTTTCAGCCGCATCTGTCAGTTTTAGTTTATTTTCTTTTTTCAGTGTTTCAATAAACTCGGTATGATGCACTACTTCATAATTTCCGCCAAATTGCGGATATTCATTCTTAAGCGTATGCATGCAGTGGGGACAAGTCGTCACGATCTTTTTAACTTTCGCCTTGTTTAGCGTTTCTACATTCGCCTCAGCCATCATGGCAAACAGGTATTCATTACCGGCCCGCCGGGCGCTGTCTCCGGTACAACTTTCTTTATTTCCAAGCACGGCAAAATTAACTCCGGCATGGTTTAATATTTTACTAAAAGAACGCGCAATAGTCTGTCCCTTCTGGTCAAATGCTCCGGCACAACCGACCCAATACAAAACATCAAAATCGGGATTTTCTTCCACATCCGGCACCTTGAGCGATGCGTCTTCTTTAGCCCATTTCAGCCGGTCGTCGTTAATATTCCATGGATTCTGATTCCGTTCCATGCCGTTAAACGCCCCCTGAAGTTCTTTGGGAAACTGCGATTCCATTAGCACACGATCGCGCCGGATATTTAAAATATCAATCATCGGTTCATTACCAACGGGACACACATCCAGACAGGCGGCACAACTAGTACAGGCCCACAAAGCCGACTCGCTAAGCGCAAAATCCAAAAGCGTCTTTTCCACTTCACCACCGGAAGCCAGCGTATTTTTATGCGCTTTAATAAAATACCGTTTGTTTATCTCAAGTGCAGCGGGGCTTAACTCTTTTCCGGTAGTATAAGCCGGACAGGCGTCCTGGCAACGGCCGCACATTATACAGGCATAGGCGTCTACAATTTGTGTTTTTTCGAGATGTTCAAAAGCCGAAACACCAAACTGCTCTATATCGTCATTTTCAAAATCTAACGGTTCCAGAGTTCCATAGGAATTTCGCCTGGGGCGTGAAGCAAAATTGACCGGACCGATAAACAGATGAATATGTTTACTGGACGGAAAATACGGGACAAAGGCCAGGATAAGACCAAGCGCTAACCACCACGAAATATGCAGCATTAGTTCTGCCGTATGTGGACTCATTCCATTCCAGATATACGCAAGAGCAGAAGCCATCGGTTGCCAGGGATCGGCGCCTTCGAGACGCAGATTAAAACTCTCACCGATAAAACGAAAACCGATATGCATAAGAATAAATAAGCCCACAATAAGAGAATCGCTACGCATTCCCTGACGAGCGCCCTCGTACATTTTCACATTGTCACGAATGGTGACTCGTTCGCTACCCGCAATAAACCGCCGAATGAGAAAAAAGGACATGGAAAACAAAGCCAAAACACTAAAAATATCCACGAATAAACGGTAAATATTTCCGATTGTACCGCTGCCCATAAAACGCAGTCCGGCAATATATCCGCTAAGAATATCTCCGATATTGACAAGCATATACAGAATAAAAGCCCAGGCAATCAGCGCATGAAAAAAACTTGTTAACGGCCGGGAACGAAAAACAGTTTTTTGTGTAAATACAACCGTAATTGCTTCCATCAGACGGCTGCCGAGATTTTCCCAATGCAGCGTCCCCTGTCCTCTGTTAATTATTTTTATTAATGCCGAAAAGGAACGCCAGCTGAGAAAGGCAGAGAGCACTACGATAACAATAAAAACTATTTTTTCAGGAAAAAAAAGCATAGAATTCTCCGGGGAAGTTTATCTTACTTTATATCATTTTTTCAAGCTGTTTCAGAGAACGGCCGATTAATCTGGTGCCAAAACCGGTTGCGCCTTTGCCTAAATAGTCCAGGTTCTTTACATTGTATGAAGTGCCGGCCATATCAATATGCGCCCAGGTAATATCATTAACAAAATATTCCAGAAATTTCGCCGCAGTAATAGCTCCCCCCCAACGGCTGCCTATATTTTTTAAATCCGCCGCATCGCTTTCTAACTCTTTATTATAAATATCGTCCATGGGCATTGGCCAAACCCGATCTCCGGAAAACGCGCCCCGTTCTTTGAGCAGGTCGGTTAGTTTTTCCGAATTAGAAAAAAGACCGGCTGTTTTATCGCCAAGGGCTACAACACAAGCGCCGGTTAAAGTAGCAAAATCCAACATTATTTTAGGTTTGTACTCTTTGGCGGCATAAGCCAACGTATCCGCCAAAATGAGCCGTCCTTCGGCATCCGTATTGATAATTTCGATGGTTTTTCCGTTATATGCGGTAACCACATCACCCGGTTTGGAGGCTTTCCCGCCAGGCATATTTTCTACTGCCGGTATCATGGCAATCACTTCGAACTTCGGTTTAAAATGCGCAATCACATCCATACTGCCCACAACGGCTGCCGCACCGCACATATCGTATTTCATCTCTTCCATATTTGCCGATGGTTTAATACTGATACCGCCGCTATCAAAAGTGACTCCCTTACCTACCAGCACCAGTTTTTTAGTTGTTTTCTTTACCGGTTTGTAATGTATGATAATCAGATAAGGGGCCTCTGCACTGCCTTTGGCAACGGATAACAGTGCGCCAAATCTTTTATGTCTTAATTCGGTTTCGTCAAGAATGGTAATATGAATATTTCGGACCTCTTTAAAATGGCGTTTTACATAGTCTTTTAAAGCGGACGGAGTTAAATGATTGGAGGGCTGATTGGCCAGATCTCTGGTAATATGAACGCCGTTCATGATGGATTCTGTTTCCAGCAAGATCTGGCGAAAACGAGGCGTATATTCTTTCCGATTACATAAAAAGATGAAACGGCTATTCTTACGTTTGGACGGCTTATCGGACTTAAACTGTTCAAAACGATATTTCTGAAACAAAATACCTTCGCTGAAATAACGGATAAAATCCTCACGAAAATCGCCCATATTGGCCAGACATAAATGGACCCGTTTAACCGACAATTCTTCCTGCTTCTCGGCAACAAGTTTTCCGAGGTTACGAAATTCATCCGGAGAGAGCTTTATCTGTTCTCCCGTGCCAACAACTAAAATCCGTTTAACACCATTTTCTTTTTCCGGATAGATGACCCGGTTATTGAACAGTTTTCCCTTAAAATCGCGCAGGGAAAAAAGCATTTGCAAAGCGCCCCTGATTTCCTTTGGAAAATCAGCGTATGATTTAGTGCGTTGTTTAACAAATTTTTCCTGAACAAAGACAACAAAGAGTTCGGTGTTTAAATCCAGCCTGGGAATAGTCGCAATCTGGAACATGCTTTTATCCTTAATATTTTTCCGGAATCGTTTTCTTATTTATCAATAATTGCCGCTTTACGGGACTAATGTGATCCACAAATAGAATACCGTTTAAATGATCTATCTCATGCTGCAAAACACGAGCAAGCCAGCCATCAAATTCATGTGTATACGAAGCGCCGGTTTCATCCTGAAACTCGAGTTCAATTATTTCGGGTCGCGTAACCTCTTCGCGAACACCGGGAATAGATAAGCAACCTTCTTCTATCACTGAACTTCCGGAAGCGCTAAGTATTTTAGGATTTATAAAAATACGCAGTGATTCATCTTCCACAAGTTCCCCCACATCAAGAATCACTACATTTTTGGAAACACCAATTTGAGGAGCTGCCAGACCGATACCATCTTCGCGATACATAATTTCGGTCATCTCTTCGAGGAAGGTATTAAATTTATCGTCAAAGGTATCCACATCCGCCGATTTTTTACGTAAGATAGGATCACCGATATACTTTATTTTATACACATTCTACTTTCTAAAAAATCTTTCGGTTGCAATAGTTCAGGTTTATTTCCCATTCAGATGCATATTGCCATCAAAATCGTCGGTATACCGCGACGAGATGGTTTGCCGGATAACACAGACCTTAATTTTACCGGGATATTCCATTGATTCTTTAATTTTTGAAGCAATATCCGAAGATAAAACATCGGCCTGCTCGTCTTTAATTTTATCAGGTTCCACAATTACCCGGATTTCACGCCCGGCCGAAATAGCATAGGTTTTGGAAACGCCCTCAAAGGAATTGGCAATTTCTTCGAGATTTGTAATACGCTTCGTGTATGCTTCCAAAGTGTCACGCCGCGCTCCGGGACGGCTGCCGCTTATTTTATCCGCGGCTGTAACCAATACGGAAATCGGAGAAATAGGCTCGGCCTCTTCGTGGTGGGCAAGGACAGCATTGATAACGACTTCGTGCTCTTTTGCTTTAGTGGTTAGTTCTACACCAAGCGTTACATGGCTGCCTTCGGAATTACCGGTCACCGCTTTTCCAATGTCATGAAAAAGACCGGCGCGACGGGCAAGGCTAACGTTAAAACCAAGTTCAGCCGCCATAGAGCCGGAAAGGAACGCCACTTCTTTGTAATGCTGCAACATGTTTTGCCCATAACTATAGCGGTATTTCAGACGCCCAAGATTTTCACGCAATAAGGGATGCACATCGCGGATTTTTAATTCGCGCAGCGTTTCGTCGGCCGCTTTGAGGATGGAACGGCCCACCTCTTTTTTAGCCCGCTTAACCATTTGCTGAATAAAATTTACGTTAATCGATTTATTTTTAATCAGATATTGCATGGCAATCCGAGCGATCTCCCGCGCCACCGGGTCGTATCCGGAAAGGACGATTAACTCGGGAGTATCATCCACAATTACTTTTACTCCGGCCGCTTCTTCAAAAGCGCGGATATTTTTTCCTTCCCTGCCGATGATCATTCCTTTAAACCGTTCGTTGGGAAGTTCAACGGTAGACAGGGTGGACTCTACGGTAAATTCATAGGCCAGGTTTTCGATAGCATTGGCAATAATCTCTTTTGCCTCGCGTTGCGCCCGTTCCTTTGCTTCCTGTTTTATGTCGTTAGCCATCTGAACCGCTTCCAGCTTAACCCTGCTTTCGAGGTTTTTTAAAAGCTGTTCTTTCGCTTCGGCCACCGGCATATTGGCCATACTTTCTAGTTTTCGGTTTTGCTGCTCGAGCAACGTATCCATCTTTTTCTGTTTTTCGAACAGGAATTCTTCCAGTTCATTTATCTTTGCTTCTTTAGCGGCCATCCGGGTTTCACGAATATGAAGTTGATTTTCTTCCCGCCGGAGTTCTTTTTCCTTTTTTATATTTCGGTTCTCGATAGCCGAAATTTTATCTTCTTTCTGCCGGAGTTCCGAATGTAGTTTGGAACGTTTTTGCTGCATCTCAACTTTAAAATCGTACAGCTTTTCTTTTTTTACCTTTTCGGCTTCTTTAATTGCGGACTCTACGATTGATTTTACCGTCGTTTTTTTCTTTACCAAAACAAGATAGTAGACTGCGGTCCCTATAAACAAACCGGCAGTAAATGCGGTAACAAGTAAGCTTAATAAGGAACCAGATATATTTTCTAACATAATTTCCCTTTGTTTACATCAAGTAAATTCAATTAACAAGGTAACACAAATACGTAAATTATGCAACCAGGCGAAGGGTGCAAAAGCGGGCTGTATACTAAATTTTAGACAAAAAAAAGGCTGCCCCTTTTGGGACAGCCTCTTAAAAAAAATAGCCAAAGCTTGAGAAAATCCAACGGATTAAGCAGGATTATTCGGATCGGGCTGGCAGGCGTCGGTAGGACAAACAGCCGCACACTGCGGTTCGTCAAAATGGCCGACACATTCAACGCATTTTTTGGGATCTATTGTATAAATAGGATCGCCTTCGGTAATTGCTTCAACCGGACATTCCGGTAAACAAGCATCACATGCAATACAATCATCGTTAATAAGCAGAGACATAGTTTCTCCCCTTTAAGTTAATGGACCTGAGACATGACAGCCGGTTAATTGCTGTCCGTAGTTAAATATTGGATAAATATAAATAACCTTTTATTAAAAAAAAAGTATCCGTTAAAAAAACATGGCCGATTTTTATATTTTTTTTAATCTGCTCAAATTGGACGAATCCACCTTTTGTATTGATGTAAAAACGTCTAAACAGCTCTTTAGCGAATTGAAAGAGTAAGCATAACCAGAAAAAAGAAAAGCGACTGATTACCGCCAGGCCAGAGGCGGGCAGGCCGAAAGAACACCGATTTAAAAGTATATTCGGGACTTGTTTGCTTTTAGGTATTTTTTTTCGCTGATTTCTTTATTTTCTCCATTTTTAACGGCGCCTGGTTTACCCTTCTTTAAACAGAGGCTGAAATATTTCGCCTCTTTTGGCAAATCACAAAACGGTAGCTTGCCGCTACTTTATAGCTTCGTTCGTGAATACCTGTGTAAAGGTGTAACAAATCATAAAGTACGGCGCCCCGCAA